>NZ_JBICKA010000112.1:0-181809 GCF_043103635.1 Pseudomonas sp. yb_9
TTTTCAGGACCCCACCATGATTCAGAAACCCACCCTGCACCCGCGCAACCGCCACCAGGGCCGCTACGACTTCCCCAGCCTGATCAAGGCCCACCCGGACCTTGCCCGCTTCACCATCATCAATCCCCACGGCAAACCGAGCATCGACTTCGCCAACCCTGAAGCCGTGCGAGTGTTCAACCGTGCCCTGCTCAAGGCCCAGTACGGCATCCAGCACTGGGATATCCCCGCCGACTACCTGTGCCCACCGATTCCCGGCCGCGCCGACTACATCCATGTGGCCGCCGACCTGCTGGCCGACGACAATACCGGTGAGATCCCCAAGGGCGCCCAGGTGCGTGCGCTGGACATCGGCGTGGGTGCCAACTGCATCTACCCGTTGCTAGGCCACAGCGACTACCGCTGGCGCTTCCTCGGCTCGGACATCGACCCCGTTGCCCTGGCATCGGCCAAGGCCATCGTGCAGGCCAATGGGCTGGGCAAGGCCATTACCCTGCGCCAACAGGCTAACCGCACGCACATCCTCAGCGGCCTGCTGCAGAATGACGAACGCTTCGACCTGACCCTGTGCAACCCGCCCTTCCATGCCTCACGCGAAGAAGCCACCCGTGGTAGCCAGCGCAAGTGGAAGAACCTGGGCAAGCAAGACCCCAAGCGCAAGTTGCCTGTGCTCAACTTCGGTGGCCAGAACAATGAACTGTGGTGTGAGGGCGGCGAAATCCGCTTTGTTACCCAACTGGTCAGCGAGAGCGTGCAATACGCCGAGCGGGTGCTGTGGTTCACCAGCCTTGTGTCCAAGGCCAGTAACTTGCCGGGCATCGAGACCGCACTGAAGAAGGCAGGCGCCAAAGCCGTACGCATCATCGAAATGGGCCAGGGGCAGAAACAGAGCCGCATGGTCGCCTGGAGCTTCCTTGACGATGCCACGCGCCAGGCCTGGCACGCCCAGCGTAAATCGCAGGCATGAAAAAACCGCGCCCGGGCAAGCCGGGCGCGGTTTCGTCAACACTTCAACAATTACTTGTTGATGGCGTCGGTCAGCACTTTGGCTGGAACGAACTTGACGACTTTCTTGGCAGCGATTTCGATGGCAGCGCCAGTCGAAGGGTTGCGGCCGGTGCGGGCAGGACGCTCGGAGACTTTCAGCTTGCCGATGCCTGGCAGGGTGATTTCAGCGCCGTTTTCCAGTTGGTCGGCAACGATCTGGCCCAGTTGCTCCAGAGCGTTCTTGGCGGTGGCTTTTGGCGCGGCGATCGATTCGGCGATGTCGGCAATCAGTTGGTCTTTGGTCAATGCCATGGTGGTGTTCCTTCCCTATCAAATTCGATGGTTATGCTGCGAACTACGACGTTATCGGGCCAGCCCCTGAAAGTGGAGGGCCGCGCCAATCGCGTATGTAGATACGTAAATCGGCGTTTGGTTCGACACGACGACAGCACGCTGCCAGCAATGCGCCACACGAGGGGCACAAGACCGCGCAAAACTACCACAGGAGCAGATAAATATCCGCTGCGCACTTCGATTAAATGCAGGTTTTTCGGGGGTTTTAGCTTAAAACGCACAAAACTGAACAAAAAACGAACAACCGACATATCTGCCAACATACGGCCACTGCATCACCTTGCGTCTAGGGTAAACTTGGCAACTTTTGCAGCTCGCCGAGAATCCCATGCCAATCCGTCATTGCATCGTTCACCTGATCGACAAAAAGCCTGATGGCAGCCCCGCGGTGCTGCATGCTCGCGACTCCGAACTGGCCGCCTCCGATGCCATCGAGAACCTGCTGGCCGACCTCAATGACAGCTACAACGCCAAGCAAGGCAAGGCCTGGGGCTTTTTCCACGGTGAGTCGGGCGCCTACCCGTTGAGCGGCTGGCTGAAGCAGTACCTGGACGAAGAAAAGGACTTTACCGCCTTCAGCCGCATTGCCGTGGAACACCTGCAGAAGCTGATGGAAGAGTCCAACCTGTCCACGGGCGGCCATATCCTGTTCGCCCATTACCAGCAAGGCATGACCGAATATCTGGCCATTGCCCTGCTGCACCACAGCGAAGGGGTAGCGGTGAACGCCGAACTCGACGTGATGCCTTCGCGCCACCTCGACCTTGGCCAGTTGCACCTGGCGGCACGCATCAACCTGTCGGAGTGGAAGAACAACCAGAACTCCAAGCAGTACATCTCGTTCATCAAGGGCAAGAACGGCAAGAAAGTGTCGGATTACTTCCGCGACTTCATCGGCTGCCAGGAGGGTGTAGACGGCCCGGGCGAAACCCGTACCCTGCTCAAAGCCTTCAGTGACTTCGTCGAGAGCGAAGACCTGCCGGAAGCGTCCGCCCGCGAAAAGACCCAGACCCTGGTCGAGTACGCCACCACCCAGACCAAGCTGGGCGAACCGGTAACACTGGAAGAGCTGTCCAGCCTGATCGACGAAGATCGGCCCAAAGCGTTCTACGACCACATCCGCAACAAGGACTATGGCCTGTCGCCAGAAATCCCGGCGGACAAGCGCACCCTCAACCAGTTCCGCCGCTTCACCGGGCGTGCCGAGGGGCTGTCGATCAGCTTCGAGGCACACTTGCTGGGCGACAAAGTGGAGTATGACGAGGCGGCAGGCACCCTGATCATCAAGGGGCTGCCGACAACGCTGGTGGATCAGTTGAAGCGGCGCAAGGACTAATCCCCTCAAAGCCGGTAAAGGAGGCCACGAGTGCCTCCTTTGCCGATTTGCGCAGCCGCTTTACCAGCCGCTCCTGGCGCAAAGCCTCGCCTTTATCCGGCCATTGCTCCACATACACCAGTGCCTGGGCCGGACTGGTCTTGAAGTAGCGGGCGCCCTGCCCCTTCTGGTGCGCCGCAAAACGCCGCTGAGGGTCATCGCTGATGCCGCAGTACAGCGAGCCGTTGGCGGCCCTTACCAGATAGACATACCAGGGTTTGCCAACAACGGATTCGACGGTTTCACTCACCTTGGGCCTGCTGGAATGCGCGCAATCCCTTGAATGCCTTCAGGCGAACCTTGTTCCGCACCAGCGGCGACCAGCCCAGCAATACACCAGGCATACCCAAGGCCTGCCGCGACCAGCGCCACAGGTCGAAGGTGTCGTCATGCTGGCAGATCAGCCCATCACGAATGACAAAACGCGCCTGGATGTCGTTGACCACAACACGGTCGGTCTGGGTGAACAGGTAGGTGGCCACCCAGTGCGCGCCGCCACTGCGCTCATCGGCGCGGATGTTGTCGAACGTCAGGGTGAAGTTCTTGGCGCGGCGGGTGAGCATACGCCACATATCGCCTGCATCCTTGCCGCGCAGGGTACCGAAAACCGGGTCGCTGAAAACAATATCGTCGCTGTAGCAGGCCACCATGGCCTCGGCGTCCAGGCGCTGGAAGGCCTGGTAGAAGCGGGAGATCAGGTCGCGGTTGGCGTCGCTCATGGGGCAGATCCGTGCTGGGGTCGAAACCAGCACGATAATCTCCCCCGATGGCTTATGCCAGTACCGGCCTCTTCGCGGGCAAGCCCGCTCCCACAGAGACCGCACAAACCTCGAATCTGTGGTGATCCTGTGGGAGCGGGCTTGCCCGCGAAGAGGCCGGTACTGCCACCATCAGTCTCAGACTTTTTCGCTCGTCACCTGCACATGCAACGCCCGCCCGGCACCCAGCCCGAACACGATGGCACCCATCCCCAATACCGCAAAAATCCACCCCAGCGCCGCCCAGCCCCCGGTCAGGTCATGCACCAGCCCCACCGCAAACGGCCCCATCGATGCCAAGGTGTAACCCACGCCCTGCGCCATGCTCGACAGGTTCGCCGCTACATGCGCGTCTTTCGAACGCAGCACAATCAGGGTCAGCGCCAGGGCAAAAGTACCGCCCTGCCCCAGGCCCAGCACAACGGCCCAACCCCACAGCCCCGAAACCGGCGCATACAGGCAACCGAACAGGCCCGCCAGGGTAATCAACATGACCAGCACGATCGCCAGGCGTTGGTCCTTGCCACGGGTGGCCAGCCAAGGCGCACTCAGCGAGCTAATCAACTGCACGATCACCGACCCCGACAACACCAGTCCAGCCTCGGTCGGGCTCAGGCCACGGCCTATCAGGATCGATGGCAACCAACCGAACACGATGTAAGCCAGCGATGACTGCAAGCCCATGTACAAGGTCACCTGCCAGGCCAGCGGATCGCGCCACAGGCCCCGCACCCGGTAGGCCACCTTGTGCAGGCCATGCCCCTGGCGGGCCTGCGGCAGCCACACCAGCATGGCCAGCAAGGCCGGCAGCACCCAGAAGCCCAGCCCAAGTGCCCAGCTACCGCCAAAATGCTGGGCCAACGGTACGGTAGCGCCCGCCGCCATGGCGGCGCCCAGGCACAACGCCATGGTGTACACACCGGTCAGCGTACCAGCATGCTGAGGGAAGTCGCGCTTGACGATACCCGGCAGCAGCACACCGATAATGCCAATGCTGGCCCCCGCCATCAGGCTGCCGAGGAACACGCCAACGGGGCCGAAGGCGCTTCGCACCCCGATACCCAGCGCCAACGTGACAAGAATGCCGAGGATCACCCGCTCACTGCCAAAACGCCGCGCCAGCACGGGTGCCAGCGGGGCGAACAACCCCAGGCACAGCACCGGCAAGGTGGTCAGCAAGCCCGCCTGCGAGGCACTCAGCCCCAGCCCTTCAGACACCAGCCCCAGCACCGGCGCCATGCTCGACAACGCCGGGCGCAGGTTCAAGGCCACCAGCACCAGGCCCAGCAGCAACAGCCAGGGCCGCCGCAACACCACAGGCTGCCGCTGCACCTGCTCGTCGTCAGCCTCGGCATCGATCAGCAGCTCATCGAGGTCCCGCTCATTCGGCGGGGTATTGCGGGTGATGGGTTCAGCCATGGCCTTCTCGGTGTCAGGATTCGATGAGGGTGCGGCTCAGGCGCTTGGCCCGCTCCGCGTCGCGTTGTTCGATGGCTTCGAGGATCTGGCCGTGCAGGTCGAACGTGGCCTGGCAGCGCGGAACAGTCGCCATGTTGCGTTGCAGCGCGGCAGCCATCACCCCGGAAAAGTAGCGATACAGCTCGCTTAACGCCGGGTTGTGGGCGGCATCGACCAACCGCTGGTGGAACACCAGGTCGCAGGCCACATAAGCATCGACATCCCCGTGAAAGTGCCCGGCACTGCTGGCCAGCGCATCGCGTAGCGCCTGCAGATCGGCATCGGTACGGCGCAGCGCCGCCAAGCCGATGGCTTCGGCTTCGAGGATGTGACGGGTTTCCCGGGCCTGCTCAGCGGTGCAGCGAGACATCGCCTGCACCGCCTGCAGCGGGTCCTGGGCCGTGCGCAGGTAGCTACCGTCACCTTGGCGAATTTCCACCAGGCCGCTGAATGCCAGCACACGCATGGCTTCGCGCACGGTATTGCGGCTGATGCCCAGTTGCAGGGCCAACTCCGGCTCGGTGGGCAGTCGCTGACCGACCTGCCAATCGCCCAGCACGATGCGCTCACGCATGCGATCCACGGCAAGCTCAACCAGGGAACGTTTGGTCAGCTCTGTATTCATTGCACTCAACCAATCATCCGATGAATTTTCACAGCTTACTGGAGGGCGGTCGACGCCGCAAACCACCTGACATTTCTGCTGGCCACGACAGCGGCTTTGGCGAACGCTATCTACAGTCGTTGCGCACCCTCGACAGCCAGATTGGCCATTTACTGGACAAGGTCGATGAGCGCCAGCGCCTGAACCCGCAGGAAGACTGGCTGGTGATCGTCAGCACGGACCATGGGCGGGATTACTCGGGCAAAGCGCATGGCGGTATTTCGGAGCAGGTAAAAACCATCTTCATTGCCAGCAACAAGCCGTTGAACCAAGAGCTTTCGCAACCCGGCATTCCAGCGGAAAACCCTGGGCCGAACCACCTGTACAGCCTGCCCGCGCAAACCTCGGTCGCCCCCACCGTGTTACGTCACATGGGGTCACATGGGCCTGAAACTGCTGCCGGAATGGCTACTGGATGGCACATCCCTTGCTGGGTGATACCGGCGTATGTGCTGGTGCTCGATGGCACACCAGCGGCGGTGCGTAACCGGCCGGCTGGCAAAGCGTTTGCCATAGAAGGAAGCATTTATTAATGCCGGGCGCGCTCTTTATAGAGGCGCGCCCGACAATGCTTTAGTTCAACGCATCAAGCAACGCCTGGTTCATCTCTGGCGTGCCGATGGTAATGCGCAGGAACTGGGCAATACGTTGCTGCTTGAAGTGACGCACGATCACGCCCTGCTCGCGCAGGCGTGCCGCCAGCTCGGCAGCATCCTGCTGAGGGTGGCGGGCGAAGATGAAGTTGGCAGCCGAAGGCAACACGTCAAAGCCCTTGGCTTGCAACTGCCCGACCAACGCTTCGCGGCTGTCGATCACTTTACGGCAGGTTTCTTCGAAGTACTCACGGTCTTCGAACGCCACCGCAGCACCTACGATCGCCGCTCGGTCCAGCGGGTAGGAGTTGAAGCTGTTCTTGATCCGCTCCAGTGCCTCGATCAGGTCCGGATGCCCCACCGCCAGGCCAACCCGCAGGCCAGCCAGCGAGCGCGACTTCGACAGCGTCTGGGTGACCAGCAGGTTGTCGTAGCGGTCCACCAGGCTGATGGCCGTCTCACCGCCGAAATCGATGTAAGCCTCATCCACCACCACCACCGAGTCACGGTTGGCCTGCAGCAACTGCTCCACCGCCTGCAGCGGCATCAGGCAACCTGTCGGCGCGTTGGGGTTGGGGAAGATGATGCCGGCGTTGGGCTTGTTGTAGTCCTCGATGCGGATCTGGAACTGCTCGTCCAGCGCCACCTGCTCGAAGGCAATACCGTAGAGGCCACAGTAGACCGGGTAGAAGCTGTAGCTGATGTCCGGGAACAACAGCGGTGCATCGTGCTGGAACAGGCCGTGGAAGATGTGCGCCAACACCTCATCCGAGCCATTGCCGACAAACACTTGCGCCGGGGTTACGCCGTAGTAGTCGGCCACCGCTTGCTTGAGGCGGTCACCGTTCGGGTCCGGGTAAAGGCGCAGGTTATCGTTCAACTCACCGCGCATGGCCTCCAGCGCCTTGGGCGATGGGCCATAGGGGTTTTCGTTGGTGTTGAGCTTGACCAGACGGGCCAGCTTGGGCTGCTCGCCCGGCACGTAAGGCACCAGGTCCTTGACGAAGGGGCTCCAGAATCGACTCATGCTCAGTTCCCCTTCTCTTGGGTCAGGATACGGTATTCAGCACTGCGGGCGTGGGCGGTCAGCGACTCGCCACGGGCCAGGACCGACGCGGTGTGGCCCAGCTCGGACGCACCCTGCTCGGAGCAGAAAATGATCGACGAACGCTTCTGGAAGTCGTACACCCCCAGCGGCGACGAGAAACGTGCGGTGCCAGAGGTCGGCAACACGTGGTTGGGACCGGCACAGTAATCGCCCAGCGCTTCGCTGGTGTGGCGGCCCATGAAGATCGCGCCAGCGTGGCGAATGTGCGGCAACCAGGCTTGCGGGTCGGCCACCGACAGTTCCAGGTGTTCCGGCGCAATGCGGTTGGCCACCTCCATTGCCTGATGCATGTCACGCACCTGAATCAGTGCACCACGGCCGTTGATCGACTTCTCGATGATTTCGGCACGCTCCATGGTCGGCATCAGCTTGTCGATGCTGGCGGCAACGCGGTCGAGGAAGGCGGCATCCGGGCTGACCAGAATGGCCTGGGCGTCTTCGTCGTGCTCGGCCTGGGAGAACAGGTCCATGGCGATCCAGTCCGGGTCGGTCTGGCCATCGCACACCACAAGAATTTCCGAAGGGCCGGCGATCATGTCGATACCCACCTGGCCGAACACATGGCGCTTGGCAGTGGCAACGTAGATGTTGCCAGGGCCGACGATCTTGTCCACCTGCGGCACGCTTTCGGTACCGTAGGCCAGCGCGGCAACAGCCTGGGCACCACCGACGGTGAACACACGGTCGACACCCGCAATGCACGCGGCCGCCAGCACCAGTTCGTTGACCTCACCACGCGGGGTTGGCACCACCATCACCACTTCGGCGACGCCGGCAACCTTGGCCGGGATGGCGTTCATCAGTACCGACGACGGGTACGACGCCTTGCCGCCTGGCACATACAGGCCCGCACGGTCCAGTGGGGTGACTTTCTGACCGAGCACGGTGCCATCGGCCTCGGTGTACTGCCAGGAATCCTGCTTCTGCCGCTCGTGGTACATGCGCACGCGATTGGCGGCTGTTTCCAGGGCTTCGCGCTGTGCCGGGGTGATGCGGGTCAGCGCCAGTTCCAGGCGTTCACGATTGAGGATCAGGTCGTCAATCGACTTGGCATCTACGCCATCAAAACGCTGGGTGAACTCGACCAGCGCCGCATCACCGCGCTCACGCACGGCCTTGATGATGTCGAGCACGCGCTGGTTGACCGCGTCATCGGACACACTTTCCCAGCTCAGCAGATGATCCAGATGTCGGGCGAAATCCGGATCAGCGGCGTTGAGACGGGCAATTGCAGTGGACACGGTCATGGCGAGGGCCTCGATTATTAGCGAATGCTCAGGCGCCCTAGGCTACCAGTCCATCCGCGCGGGCACCCGAGAAAAATGGCTATGACGCGGATAGACGGGCGCGACAGCGAAGGCCGCGCGCAGGAGTCAGCCGCGGTGTCGCGATTCGACCGCTTGACGAAGCGTGTCGATCAGGCTCTGGATACGGGCGTGCTGCATTTTCATGGAGGCCTTGTTGACCACCAGGCGCGAGCTGATCGTGGCGATCAGTTCCTGGGGCTCCAGGCCGTTTGCACGTAGGGTGTTGCCGGTGTCGACCACGTCGATGATCTTGTCGGCGAGGTTGATCAGCGGTGCCAGTTCCATAGAGCCGTACAGCTTGATGATGTCGACCTGACGCCCCTGTTCGGCGTAGTAACGCTTGGCTACGTTGACGAACTTGGTGGCCACGCGCAGGCGGCCCTTGGGCTCAGGCGCGCCAACCGCGCCAGCCGTCATCAGCTTGCACTGGGCAATCTGCAGGTCCAGGGGCTCATACAGGCCCTGGCCGCCGTACTCCATCAGCACGTCCTTGCCGGCCACACCCAGGTCGGCGGCACCATGCTCGACATAGGTCGGCACGTCGGTAGCACGCACGATCAGCAGGCGCACGTCGTCCTGCGTGGTGGGGATGATCAGTTTGCGGCTCTTGTCCGGGTTCTCGGTCGGCACGATACCGGCCTCGGCCAGCAACGGCAGGGTATCGTCGAGAATACGGCCTTTGGAAAGCGCGATGGTCAACATTGGAACGTCGGTCCTTAAGCGGCTGCTGCCGGCCAGGTCATCGACCTGGCCGCATTCAATTCAAAGGGTGCGTCCATGCACCTTCGGGCTACTAGCCCGGTACGCGGCGGATTTTCGCGCCGAGCATCTGCAGTTTCTCTTCGATGCACTCGTAACCACGGTCGATGTGGTAGATGCGATCAATCAGGGTATCGCCTTCGGCAACCAGCGCCGACAGCACCAGGCTGGCGGAAGCCCGCAAGTCGGTGGCCATGACCGGGGCACCCTTCAGCGCTTTCACGCCAGTGACGATGGCAGTGTTGCCTTCGACCTGGATCTGCGCGCCCATGCGGTGCATTTCGTAAACATGCATGAAACGGTTTTCGAAGATGGTCTCGATCACCGCGCCCGTGCCTTCGGCAATGGCGTTCAGCGAGATGAACTGCGCCTGCATGTCGGTCGGGAACGCCGGGTACGGAGCGGTACGCAGGTTGACGGCTTTCGGCCGCTTGCCGTGCATGTCCAGCTCGATCCAGTCTTCGCCGGTGTTGATGTCGGCGCCGGCTTCCTTGAGTTTTTCCAGTACGGCTTCAAGGATGGTCGGGTCGGTGTCCTTGACCTTGACACGGCCGCCGGTCACGGCAGCAGCGACCAGGTAGGTACCGGTCTCGATGCGGTCCGGCATCACGCGGTAGTTGGCCGAGTGCAGGCGCTCGACGCCATCGATGGTGATGGTGTCGGTGCCAGCGCCCTGGACGTTGCCACCCATGGCATTGATGAAGTTGGCCAGGTCGACCACTTCCGGCTCACGCGCGGCGTTCTGCAGCACGCTGCGGCCTTTGGCCAGGGCAGCGGCCATCATGATGTTTTCGGTACCGGTCACGCTGACGGTGTCGAAGAAGAAGTGCGCACCGCGCAGGCCGCCCTCAGGCGCCTTGGCCTTGATGTAGCCGCCTTCCACTTCGATTTTCGCGCCCATGGCTTCGAGGCCACGGATGTGCAGGTCGACCGGGCGTGAGCCGATGGCGCAACCGCCAGGCAGGGCCACTTCGGCTTCGCCGAAACGGGCAACCATCGGGCCCAGCACCAGGATCGAGGCGCGCATGGTCTTGACCAGCTCGTAAGGCGCGACCAGGGTCTTGATGGTACGTGGGTCGATCTCCACCGCCAGCTTTTCGTCGATCACAGGCTCGATGCCCATGCGGCCGAACAGCTCGATCATGGTGGTGATGTCGTGCAGGTGCGGCAGGTTGCCCACGGTGACCGGGCCGTCAGCCAGCAGGGTAGCCGCCAGAATTGGCAGGGCTGCGTTCTTCGCGCCCGAAATGCGGATCTCGCCGTCAAGGCGAGCGCCGCCAGTAATAATCAGTTTGTCCATTGGAATCTCGCCGCCACGTTGGCTCAGGTGCGCTCAGCCCAGGCTGCGCTGCTGAAAAATTTCATGGTTACCGCATGGATGCTGCCATTGGCAATCCACGGATTCAGGTGAGCATAGATCGCCTGCTGGCGTTTGACCGGGCTCAGGCCAGCCAACTCGTCGCTGATCACGTTCAACTGGAAGTTGCAGCCTTCGCCTTCAACTTCGACCCGGGAACCCGGCAATTTCTCTTCAAGGAAGCTTTTAACTTCTACGGCCTGCATGCTCAACCTCAATCGGCGCCCGATGCGCACGGGTCGGCCATCATACAAAAAAGCCCCTCGCCTGCGAAGCCCAACGAGGGTTTCGCTGACCGAGGGGCCATCATCCGCGCCGGGCCATCAGGTTGCCAGCACTTCATCGAGGTCATAGACCCCGGCAATTTCCCGCATGTCCTCAGGCATGCTGCGCACCTGGCAGCCTTTGCCGGCGCCCTGGGCGTCGCGCATGAATGCCAGCAACAGCGACAGACCTACGCTGGTGGAGTGCTGCACCGCCGAGCAATCCAGCACCAGCTGCGCCTCGCGGCAAGCCGCGATCAGTGCCTTGCCCTGCTTGCGCAGGACCGGGCCGCTACGGTAATCCAGCACACCGGCCAGGCGCAGCACGCCCGGCTCGGCCATGCTTACAGCGGCCTCACTCATTTGACAGTCTTCTCTGGCGAGCTGTCGGCAGCCTGCTTGGCCTTGGCCACTTCACCGGCCCAGCCATCGATGGTCTTGTCCAGGTCGTTGCCGTTGCGCTGCATGGCATCGGCGAACTGGTCGCGGAACAGCTTGCCGATGTTGATGCCGTTGACGATGACGTTACGCACTTTCCATTCTCCACCCAGGTTTTCCAGGGTGTACTGCACCGGGTATACGGCGCCATTGTTGCCGGTGACCTTCATGCCTACGGACGCGCGCTTGCCGTCATCGGCTTTGGCCGGGTCTACGACGATGCCCTGGTTGTTGTACTCCAGTAGCGCGTTACCGTAGAACTGGAACAGGCTGCGCTTGAAGTTTTCCTGGAAGCGCTGCATCTGCTCGGGCGTGGCCTTGCGCGAGTACTTGACGGTCATGATGCTTCTGGAAATACCGTCGGCATCGACCACCGGCGCGAGGATCCGGTCAAGGGTGTCGTAGAAAGCTTGCGGGTTGGACTTGTACTGCTCCTTGTTGGCCTTGAGCTCACCCAACAGCTCGGTGGTGGTGCTCTGCACCACGTCGTGCGGCGACTGCGCGGCCAGGGCCATCAGGGGGAAGGCCGCCAGCAAAACCAGCAGGCCACGTCGCAGGATCGAAATCATGGAAACTCCTTAATTAGCCGGTTGCGCTTCTTTCGGTTCCTTACCAACGGAGTTGAGCAGGAACTTGCCAATCAGATCTTCCAGCACCAGTGCCGACTGGGTGTCGTGGATGGTCGCACCGTCCTTGAGCACCTGGTCTTCGCCGCCCACGCTGATGCCGATGTACTTCTCGCCAAGCAAGCCGGCGGTCAGGATCGAGGCAGTGGAGTCGGTCGGCAGGTTGTCCACCGACTTGTCCAGCTGCAGCGTCACCCGACCGGTGTAGGAATCACGGTCCAGATCGATGGCGGTAACCTTGCCGATCGTCACACCGGCCATGGTCACTTTAGCTCTGACCGTCAAACCGGCGATATTGTCGAAGTAGGCATAAACTTTATAGGTATCGCTGCTCGGGCTGGCCGACAGCCCGCTGACACGCAGGGCCAGCAGCAGCAGCGCCAGGATCCCGGCCAGGAGGAACAGGCCGACACCGATTTCCAGGGTGCGGTTTTGCATCAGAAATCTCCAAACATCAAGGCGGTCAGAATAAAGTCCAGACCCAGCACTGCCAACGAGGCGTAGACCACGGTCTTGGTGGTGGCACGGCTGATCCCTTCTGAGGTGGGCTCACAGTCGTACCCCTGGAATACGGCGATCCAGGTCGTGACGAAGGCGAACACCAGGCTCTTGATCAACCCGTTGAGCACGTCGTCGGTAAAGG
Organism: Pseudomonas sp. yb_9; assembly: GCF_043103635.1. Lineage (NCBI taxonomy): Bacteria > Pseudomonadati > Pseudomonadota > Gammaproteobacteria > Pseudomonadales > Pseudomonadaceae > Pseudomonas > Pseudomonas sp. yb_9. Next base: position 12,691 of record NZ_JBICKA010000112.1, read on the forward strand.
AAACACTGTTCTGCATGTTGGCCCAGAACGAGCCCTCGTAAACACCCAGCCAGTCCACGGCCACCCACGAGCCGCCCCAGATGCCGACCACGCTGAATATCAGCGCCAGCAGCGGCAGCGAGATGAAACCGGCCCAAAGGCGTGGCGCGACGATGTACTTGAGCGGGTCGACGCCGATCATTTCCAGGCTCGACAGCTGCTCGGTGGACTTCATGTTGCCAATTTCAGCGGTCAGTGCGGAGCCTGCACGGCCGGCGAACAGCAGCGCCGTCACCACCGGGCCAAGTTCACGCAGCAGGGTCAGGGCGACCATCTGACCCACCGCCTGCTCCGAACCGTATTTGGTCAGGATGCTGTAGCCCTGCAGCGCCAGCACCATGCCGATGAACACCCCGGACACGACGATGATCGCCAGCGACAGCACGCCTACCGAGTACAGCTGCTTGGTCAGCAACTGGAAACCGCCGCCGATGCCGCCGCGGCCGATCAGTGCATGGAACAGGAACAGGCAGGAACGCCCCAGAACCGCCAGCACGTCGATCGCCGAGCGACCCAGCAGGCGGACACGTTCGAGTAAGGATCTTCTGCGCATCAACGCGCCCCCAGCAGGTCGGCGCGGTAATCAGGCGCAGGAAAGTGGAAGGGAACCGGGCCGTCCGGGTCGCCCTTCATGAACTGGCGAATCCGTGGGTTGTCCGACCCCATCAGCTCATCGGGCGTGCCCTGGCCCAACACCTGGCCGTCCCCCACCACATAGATGTAGTCGGCAATGCTGGCGGTTTCTGCCAGGTCGTGGGACACGACGATGCTGGTGATGCCTAACGCATCGTTGAGCAGACGGATCAGGCGCACCAGTACGCCCATGGCGATCGGGTCCTGGCCGACGAACGGTTCGTCGTACATGAGGATCTGCGGGTCCAGGGCAATGGCCCGGGCCAGCGCCACACGGCGCTTCATGCCGCCAGACAGCTCGTCGGGCATCAGGTCGATGGCACCGCGCAGCCCCACGGCCTGCAGCTTCATCAACACGATGTCACGGATCATCTCGTCCGACAGCTGGGTGTGCACGCGCAGCGGGAACGCGACGTTCTCGAACACATCGAGGTCGGTGAACAGCGCGCCGCTCTGGAACAGCACACCCATCTGCTTGCGGGCGTCGAACAGGTCGCTGCGCGACAGCGTCGGCAGGTTTTGCCCGGCAACCCATACCTCACCGCTGGAGGGGCGCAGCTGCGCGCCCATCAGGCGGAGCAACGTGGTCTTGCCGCAACCCGATGGCCCCATGATGCCGGTGACCTTGCCGCGCGGGATGCGAATGTCGACATTGCTGAAAATGCTGCGCGAACCGCGTTTGAAGGTAACCCCCTTCAACTCGACCGCGTAGGCGCTATCCACACTCATCTAGACTCCTTGCTAGTGCAGCCTCGTCCTAATGGACGCCGGCCTCCATCAGGAAGGCACACGCACCCCTGGCAGGCCGAATAGCGGCGAACTATAGCACCGCTGACAGCGCCGCCCCAAGGCCGGGCAACGAGTCGTTCAGCCCTGAGACAGGCTTTGATGACATTCGCTACAGCAATCGAAAGGGTGAGGGTTTTTGTCATTGCGCGTATAATCGCGGCCTTTTCATCAGGCATTGCTTTTTCGACATGAGCCAATCCAGCGAGCTGATCCAATCCGCCCAACGCACCCTGCGCCTGGAACTCGAGGCCGTAGAGGCCCTGCTGGCGCGCATCGACGACAATTTCGTTAAGGCCTGCGAACTGATCCAGGCCTGCAAGGGCCGGGTTGTCGTGGTCGGCATGGGCAAGTCCGGGCACATCGGCAACAAGATCGCCGCGACCCTGGCCAGCACCGGCACCCCGGCATTTTTCGTGCACCCGGCCGAAGCCAGCCATGGCGACATGGGCATGATCACCCGCGAGGATGTCATCCTTGCCCTGTCGAATTCCGGCAGCACCGCAGAGATCGTCACCTTGCTGCCCCTGATCAAGCGCCTGGGCATCAAGCTGATCAGCCTCACCGGCAACCCGGATTCGCCGCTGGCCCAGGCTGCCGAGGTCAACCTTGATGCCCGCGTCGAGCAAGAGGCCTGCCCGCTGAACCTGGCGCCCACCTCCTCTACCACCGCATCGCTGGTATTGGGTGACTGCCTGGCCATCGCCCTGCTCGAAGCCCGAGGCTTCACCGCCGAGGACTTTGCCTTCTCGCACCCGGGCGGCGCACTGGGCCGACGCCTGCTGCTCAAGGTCGAAAACGTGATGCATGCCGGCGACGAACTGCCTCAGGTACCGCGCGGCACGCTGCTCAAGGACGCGCTCCTTGAAATGTCCCGCAAAGGTTTGGGCATGACCGTGATTGTCGAAGCTGACGGCAAGCTGGCCGGGATCTTCACCGACGGTGACCTGCGCCGCAGCCTGGACCGCAACATCGACGTGCACACCACCCTGATCGATCAGGTCATGACCGTGCATGGCAAGACGGCACGTGCCGAAATGCTTGCCGCCGAAGCCCTGAAGATCATGGAAGACCACAAGATCGGGGCCCTGGTAGTGGTGGATCGCGAAGACCGCCCCACCGGTGCCTTGAACATGCACGACCTGCTGCGCGCCGGCGTAATGTAAGGAGCGATGGAATGAACCAGGACCTCATGCAACGCGGCAAGCACATCAAGCTGGCAGTGTTCGACGTGGACGGCGTGCTCACCGACGGGCGCCTGTACTTCCTCGAAGACGGCAGTGAATTCAAGACCTTCAACACCCTCGACGGCCAGGGCATCAAGATGCTCATGAATTCGGGCGTGACCACCGCGATCATCAGCGGCCGCAAGACCCCGGTGGTCGAGCGCCGCGCCAGAAACCTCGGTATCCCGCACCTGTACCAGGGCCGCGAAGACAAATTGGTCGTGCTTGACGGCCTGCTCGCCGAACTGGGCCTAAGCTATGATCAAGTAGCCTACCTGGGCGACGACCTGCCGGACCTGCCGGTCATTCGTCGGGTAGCATTGGGCATGGCCGTGGCCAACGCCGCGCCGTTCGTTCGCCAGCACGCCCACGGTGTGACCCAGGCACGCGGCGGCGAGGGAGCGGCCCGTGAATTCTGCGAACTGATCATGCAGGCCCAGGGTACCCTGGACGCTGCCAACGCCAATTACCTGTAAGGCTGCCCATGTTCAGCAAGAAAGCCCGCAATGCTGCGCTGCTCGCAGTGATCGCTGCCCTGCTGGTGGCGATCGGCTACTGGAATGTCAGCCCGGAAAGCTTCCTCGACAAGCCGGTGGCCCAGGTCGACGAAAGCGCTATCGACTACTATGCGATCAACGCCCACAGCGTGCAGTTTCTGCCCGACGGCAAACTGCAGTACGAGATGACCGCCGACAAGGTCGAACACCTCAAGGCCAGTGAAATCACCCTGCTGACCACGCCGGACTTGCACATGTACCGCGGTACCGAATACCCGTGGCATGTGCAGAGCACCCGCGCCGAGGTCAACCCGGACGGTACCGAGGTCGAACTGATCGACAAGGTACGGGTTGCCCGCACTGACGAAAAGCAGCGCGAAACCATCATTACCAGCTCACGCATGACCGTGTTCCCGCAGAAGCAATATGCGCAGACCGAGCAAGCCGTTAGAATCGACGGCGCCGGTGGCACTACTACGGGCAAAGGAATGAAAGCGTATTTGAAAGAAGGCAAGATGGACTTGCTCTCTAACGTAAGAGGACAGTATGAGGCTCGTTAAAACCCTCCCCCTTTTGCTCAGCCTGAGCGCAGCACTGGGAAGCGCGAGCGCCCTCGCCCTGCCGAACGACCGTGACCAGCCGATCCGTATCCAGGCCGACAATGCCCACCTGGACGACAAGCAAGGCGTGGCCACCTACACCGGCGACGTGATCATCACCCAGGGTTCGATGATGATCAAAGGCAACACCGTGACCATCACCCGTTCCGCCTCTGGCGACATCGACGTGGTGACCTCGGTGGGCAACCTGGCCTACTTCGAGCAGCAGCAGAGCGCGGCCAAGCCGGACAAGATGAAAGGCTGGGGCGTCACCATCCAGTACCAGTCGCAGAAGGATCTGGTGATCCTCACCGATCGTGCCAAGGTCGAGAACGAGGGCAACACCACCGAAGGCGAGAAAATCGTCTACAACACCCAGACCCAGGTGGCGACTGCGGGTCGCGGTGGCAACGTGACCACACCGCGTCAGCGTATCGACATGGTGATCCAGCCCAAGAAGAAGGCCGAGTAAATGGCAACCCTCAAAGCCCAGCACCTGGCCAAGAGCTACAAGGGGCGGCAGGTGGTACGTGACGTCAGCCTGTCGATCGACAGCGGCCAGATCGTCGGCCTGCTTGGCCCTAACGGCGCCGGCAAGACCACTTGCTTCTACATGATTGTCGGGCTGGTCCAGGCCGAGCAGGGGCGCGTGCTTATCGATAACCTCGATGTCAGCCACCAGCCCATGCACGGCCGCGCCCGCGCCGGCATCGGCTACCTGCCGCAGGAGGCCTCGATCTTCCGCAAGCTGTCGGTGGCCGACAATATCATGGCCATCCTCGAGACCCGCAAGGACCTCGACCGCGAAGGGCGCCGCAAAGAGCTGGAAAGCCTGCTGCAGGAGTTCCACATCAGCCATATCCGCGACAACCTCGGCATGAGCCTGTCCGGTGGTGAACGCCGCCGGGTCGAGATTGCCCGCGCCCTGGCCACTGCCCCCAAGTTCATCCTGCTGGACGAACCGTTCGCTGGCGTCGACCCGATTTCGGTCGGCGACATCAAGCAGATCATCCACCACCTCAAGGCCAAGGGTATCGGTGTACTGATCACCGACCACAACGTGCGCGAAACCCTGGATATCTGCGAAACCGCCTATATCGTCAACGATGGCCGCCTGATCGCCGAAGGCGATGCCGAGACCATCCTGGCCAACGATCTGGTCAAAGAGGTTTACCTGGGTCACGAGTTCCGGCTCTGACCCCGGCACATGCCTGGAGTACTGGCATATCGCCCGGAAACCGGGGTGAAAGTTGTTACAGTGCTCTAGGCAAACGCTACAATTTAAGGCATAAAACTTGCTTGATCTGGCGCCCCGGCGCCCTCGTGTAGTGGATGGCGCATGCGCGCCGGCGAACAAGGTATTAAGCCCCAGCCATGAAACCATCGCTCGTCCTAAAAATGGGCCAGCAACTGACGATGACACCGCAGTTGCAACAGGCCATCCGCCTGCTCCAGCTTTCCACCCTGGACCTCCAACAGGAAATCCAGGAAGCGCTGGAGTCGAACCCGATGCTCGAACGTCAGGAAGACGGCGACGACTTCGATAACAGCGACCCGATGGCGGACAACGCCGAGAACAAGCCGGCCGCCGAAGTCCAGGACAACAGTTTCCAGGAAAGCACCGTCAGTGCCGACAACCTGGAAGACGGTGAGTGGAGCGAGCGCATCCCCAACGAGCTTCCGGTCGATACCGCCTGGGAAGACATCTACCAGACCAGCGCCAGCAGCCTGCCAAGCAACGATGACGACGAGTGGGACTTCACCACCCGCACCTCAGCCGGCGAGAGCTTGCAGAGCCACCTGCTGTGGCAACTGAACCTGGCGCCGATGTCCGACACCGACCGCCTGATCGCCGTCACGCTGATCGACAGCATCAATGGCCAGGGCTACCTGGAAGACACCCTTGAGGAAATCTGCGCCGGTTTCGACCCGGAGCTGGATATCGAGCTGGACGAGGTCGAAGCGGTGCTGCACCGCATCCAGCAGTTCGAGCCAGCCGGCGTCGGCGCGCGCAACCTGGGCGAATGCCTGCTGCTGCAACTGCGCCAGTTGCCTGCCAGCACCCCCTGGATGACCGAAGCCAAGCGCCTGGTCACCGATTTCATCGACCTGCTCGGCAGCCGCGATTACAGCCAGCTGATGCGGCGCATGAAAATCAAGGAAGACGAGCTGCGCCAGGTGATCGAACTGGTACAGAGCCTCAACCCGCGCCCCGGCTCGCAAATCGAGTCCAGCGAGCCCGAGTACGTGGTGCCTGACGTCATCGTGCGCAAAGACAGCGACCGCTGGCTGGTGGAGCTGAACCAGGAGGCTATTCCGCGCCTGCGCGTCAACCCGCAGTACGCCGGCTTCGTGCGCCGTGCTGATACCAGCGCCGACAACACCTTCATGCGCAACCAGTTGCAGGAAGCGCGCTGGTTCATCAAAAGCCTGCAAAGCCGCAACGAAACCCTGATGAAGGTCGCCACACAGATCGTCGAGCACCAGCGCGGTTTCCTTGACCATGGTGACGAAGCCATGAAGCCGCTGGTGCTGCATGACATCGCAGAAGCGGTGGGCATGCACGAGTCGACCATTTCGCGGGTTACTACGCAGAAGTACATGCACACACCGCGTGGCATCTACGAACTGAAATACTTTTTCTCCAGCCACGTCAGCACCTCCGAAGGCGGAGAATGCTCGTCCACGGCGATCCGCGCGATCATCAAAAAACTGGTTGCGGCGGAAAATCAGAAAAAGCCATTGAGTGACAGCAAGATCGCTGGTTTACTGGAGGCACAAGGCATCCAGGTAGCCCGTCGCACCGTCGCCAAGTACCGCGAGTCCCTCGGCATCGCACCGTCGAGTGAACGCAAGCGACTGATGTAGCGCCTGAGATGTGCCACAGCGTTTGTGGGGCAGGTGCAAGACCTGCCTCTTTATGCACGGGCAACAAAGGAGAAGCTGTATGCAAGTCAATATCAGTGGACAGCATGTAGAAGTCACCCAGCCACTGCGCGATTACGTGCTTGAAAAGCTCGCCCGCGTGGAGAGTCACTTCGACAAAATCACCAACGTGCAGGTCATCATGAAAGTCGAGAAGCTGCAGCAGAAGGTCGAGGCGACCCTGCAGATTCCCGGCGGCGAAGTGGTAGCCAACGCCGAACACGAAGACATGTATGCAGCGATCGACGCCTTGGCCGACAAGCTCGACCGCCAACTGAAAAAACACAAGGAAAAACAGCAAAGCCTGCTGCAAGGTGCAGCTGCCCGCTGATCCCCCTCATCCATGATCCGACTTGAAACCATCCTGACCCCCGGCCGTTCACTCGTGAACGTGCCGGGCGGCAGCAAGAAGCGCGCCCTGGAAAAGGTCGCCACCGTCATCGCCGAACAAGTGCCAGAACTGGAGATGCAAGACGTCTTCGAAAAGCTGGTCGCCCGCGAAAAACTCGGATCGACCGGTTTCGGCAATGGCATCGCCATTCCGCACTGCCGCCTTGAAGGCTGTTCAGCGCCGGTTAGCGCCCTGCTGCACCTGGAAGCACCTATTGATTACGACGCTATCGATGGCGCGCCCGTGGACCTGCTGTTTGTACTGCTGGTACCCGAAGCCGCCACCGATGCGCATCTGGAACTGCTGCGTCAGATCGCCAGCATGCTCGATCGCAAGGAGGTCCGTGATCGCTTGCGTGCGGCCACCAGCAGTGAGGCCCTGTTCCAGGTTGTCCTGGACGTACAGAACGAGCACTGAACATGCGCCTGATCATCGTCAGCGGCCGGTCCGGCTCCGGCAAGAGCACCGCCCTCGATGTCCTGGAAGACAACGGTTTTTACTGCATTGACAACCTGCCCGCCGGGCTGCTGCCGCAGCTGGCGGAGGATGCACTGATCAACACGGAATTACTGCAACCCAAGGTTGCCGTGTCGATCGATGCACGCAACCTGCCCAGCCACCTTACGCGCTTCCCCGAGCTACTCGAAGAAGCCCGTGCGCGGAACATTCAGTGTGACGTGGTGTTCCTGGATGCCGACGAAGACATGCTGCTCAAGCGCTTCTCGGAAACCCGCCGTCGCCATCCACTGACCAATGCCAACCGTTCGCTGGCAGAAGCCATTCGCGTGGAGAGCGAGCTGCTGGGGCCAATTGCCGACCTGGCAGACCTGAAGATCGACACCACCAGCCTCAACCTGTACCAACTACGGGATTCGATCAAGCTGCGCCTGCTCAACCAGCCCGAGCCCGGCACAGCCTTTTTGGTCGAGTCGTTTGGTTTCAAGCGCGGCATGCCAGTCGATGCCGACCTGGTGTTCGATGTACGCTGCCTGCCCAACCCCTACTGGAAACCCGAGCTGCGTGAGCATTCCGGCCTTGATCAACCGGTCGCCGACTACCTGGCCGCACAGCCAGACGTCGAGGACATGTTCAATGACATTTCCAGCTACTTGCTAAAGTGGCTACCCCGCTTCGCCGCCAGCAACCGCGCCTACGTCACCATTGCTATCGGCTGCACCGGCGGCCACCACCGCTCGGTCTACATCACCGAACGCCTTGGCCAGTTGCTGCAGCAATCCCTGAAAAACGTCCAGGTCCGCCACCGCGACCTCTAAGCCCAAGGATCCGCCCCACGATGCCCGCCCGCGAAATCACCATCATCAACAAGCTGGGCCTGCATGCCCGGGCGGCAGCCAAGTTCGTCGGCGTTGCTGGCCGCTTCCCCTGCCAGGTACGGGTTGGCCGCGCACCGGACAAGCTGGTGGATGGCAAGAGCATCATGGCGGTGATGATGCTGGCGGCCGGCAAAGGCACACAGGTTCACCTGCTTACCGAGGGTGAGCAGGACAACGACGCCATGGATGCGCTGGTCGAGCTGATCAACAACTTCTTCGACGAAGGCGAATAAAAACCTGCGCGGTCCTACAGGGACCGCGCAAGCCTGATCGTGAATCAGGACATCGCCGTGTCCATCACCATCATCAGGCAGAACCCGATGCACAACCCCAGGCTGGCCAGGCGATGATGGCCGTTGCTGCGTGATTCCGGGATGATTTCCTGGGTAACCACCAGCAGCATGGCCCCCGCCGCACAGGCCAGGCCCAGCGGCAGCAGCAGTTTGGCGATGTTCACCAACCAGGCACAGATCACTGCGGCTACCGGCTCGACCAGCCCAGAAGCAGCACCGATCAGGAAGGCTTTGAGGCGCGGCATGCCCGCCCCTGCCAGCACCAGCGCAATCACCAGCCCTTCAGGCACATCCTGCAAGGCAATGCCCATGGCCAGGCTGTCGGCGTCGGCCATGCCACCGCCGGCCGATACGCCAATCGCCATGCCTTCGGGAATGTTGTGCGCGATGATCGCGATGACAAACAGCCAGATGCGCGCAGCAATCACTGGCTGATTGCCGGTGCCGACCAGTGCTTCCGGCGAGGCACCTGACACCTTGAGGTCAACCAGAAACAGGCACAGCGCACCGAACATCAGGCCAAAGCTGATCAAGCCACCCGCACCCCAAGGGCTGAAACCGATGGATTGAGCGGCGTCCAGCCCCGGAATGATCAGGGAAAACGCGGTGGCCGCCAGCATTACGCCAGCGCCGAAGCCCAGCAGCGTATCGGCCAAGGCCACCGGCATGTTGCGAATGACCAGTACCGGTACCGCGCCCAGCGCCGTGCCCAGGGCGCATAATGCGCCGCCTTCCAGCGCACGCAACATGCGCGGTTCCAGGTCCAGCCAGGCAAGGCCACGCGCCACCAGCAGCGCGGTGCCAGCCAGCAAAAGCAAAGTCCCAAACGCCAGCCGAAACAGGCGCACACTGCTGACAGACATCACCTCAGAGCGCATACCGGTCCGACTCACTTAAGGGCTTCGAGGTAACGGCGTTCCACTTCGGCCCAGTCAATCACGTTGTAGAAGGCACCGATGTATTCCGGACGACGGTTCTGATACTTCAGGTAGTAGGCATGCTCCCACACGTCCAGGCCGAGGATTGGCGTGTTGCCGTGCATCAGCGGGCTGTCCTGGTTGCCACTGCTCTCGACCACCAGGGTTTTCTGCGGTGTTACGCTGAGCCAGGCCCAGCCGCTGCCAAAGCGGGTCAGTGCAGCCTTGGTGAACGCCTCCTTGAAGGCATCGAAACCACCCAGTTGCGAGGTGATGGCCTGCGCCAGCTGCCCGTGTGGGTCACCACCACCTTGCGGCGACATCACCGTCCAGAACTGGCTATGGTTGGCGTGCCCCCCACCATGGTTGGTCACAGCGCCACGCAGGTTTTCCGGTAGCTGCTTGACTGCACCCACCAGCTTTTCCACAGGCCAATCGGCCCATTCGGTGCCTTCTATGGCGGCATTGAGGCCGTTGACGTAGGTCTGGTGGTGCTTGGTGTGGTGAATTTCCATGGTCTGCGCGTCGATGTGCGGCTCCAGCGCATTGTAGGCGTAGGGCAAAACAGGCAAGGTATGCGGCATGTCAGTGAATTCCGTAGGCATGGGTTCTGGGCGCCACGTCTGGCTGGGCAGCGAGCTCGCTGGCCCCGGTGCCGTGGCGGTTGAGCAGACGCTCGGTACGTGGGTACTGGCCGTATTCGGCGATAAAACTCAGCAGCTCGGTGTAGGTGCGTCCACTGTGACGCAGCGCTGCGTCACGCAGCGCCTGGGGTAAACGCGCCTCCTGGCTGGCCTGCAGCAGCCGCTGGTGAGCGGCACACAGGTAGTCGGCGCTCTCGTGCGGCTGGTTGAGGCGCAGGTGCAGGTCGGCCAGGTTGTGATGGGCGATGACGAATGCAGCCACCGCTTCGTCGACGTCATGCCAGCGCTCGAACAGCACCTGCGCCAGCGCCAGGGCTTGCAGGTAGTGTTCCCGGGCGTCGACCAACTCGCCTTGTTCGAACAGGCGGTTGGCAGTTTCCGTAGTGCGTTTCCAGTGCTGCATGGTTGTCTCCTGAGCGGTGAACGCAGTGTCAGATCCCGCCAGCGGTGAGTTTTTCTGGGTCCAGCAGTGCTTCCAGCTGGTCGCGTGACAGGTCGGTGTGTTCCAGCGCCACGTCGATGATCGGGCGGCCCTGCTTGTAGGCGGTCTTGGCGATTTCGGCAGCCTTGAGGTAGCCGATAATCGGGTTCAGCGCAGTGACCAGAATCGGGTTACGCGCCAGGGCTTCCTTGAGCTTGCCCTCGTTGACCTTGAACGTGGCGATGGCCTTGTCGGCCAGCAGATGGCTGACGTTGGCCATCAGCTCGATGCTTTCCAGCAGGTTGCGGGCGATCACCGGCAGCATCACGTTCAGCTCGAAGTTGCCGGACTGGCCAGCCACAGCGATGGTGGCGTCGTTGCCGATCACTTGGGCAGCCACCATGGCGGTGGCCTCCGGAATCACCGGGTTGACCTTGCCAGGCATGATCGAAGAGCCCGGTTGCAGACCTTGCAGCTCGATTTCGCCCAGGCCGGCGAGCGGGCCGGAGTTCATCCAGCGCAGGTCGTTGGCGATCTTCATCAGCGCCACGGCAGTGGTCTTGAGCTGGCCAGACAGCGCCACGGCAGTGTCTTGCGAGCCGATCAGGGCGAACAGGTTCTGGCCCGGGGTGAACTCGACCTGGGTCAGGCCGCTGAGCTGGCGGGCGAAACCGGCCGCGAACTGTGGGTGGGCGTTGATGCCGGTCCCCACGGCCGTGCCACCTTGGGCCAGCGCCTGCAAGCTCGGCAGGGTCGCCTCGATGTGCGCCTTGGCGGCGTTGATCTGCGCGGCCCAGCCATCCAGCACCTGGCTCATGCGCACCGGCATGGCGTCCATCAAGTGGGTTCGGCCGGTTTTCACGTACTGATGCACCTGCACCGACTTGGTCTCAATCACCTGCACCAGATGGCTCAGGGCCGGAAGCAGTTGTTCGTGCAGGGCCAGTGCAGCACTGACGTGAATGGTCGTCGGGATGATGTCGTTGCTGCTCTGGCCACAGTTGACGTGGTCGTTGGCGTTCACCGCATCACCCAGTACACGGCTGGCCAGGGTGGCAATCACCTCGTTGGCGTTCATGTTCGAGCTGGTGCCGGAGCCGGTCTGGAACACATCCACCGGGAAGTGCTGGATGAAATCCTCGGCCAGCAGTTGCTCGACCGCCTTGACGATGGCATTGCCCTGCGCGGCAGACAATTGCTCCAACTCGACGTTGGCCTTGGCGGCAGCCGCCTTGGCCAGCAACAGCGCGCGAATGAACTGGGCCGGCATGCGCTGGCCGCTGACCGGGAAGTTGTCGACCGCGCGCTGGGTCTGGGCACCGTACAGGGCCTGGGCCGGCACCTGCAGTTCGCCCATGCTGTCACGCTCGATACGGGTATCACTCATCATCAAATCCTTGCATCAGTTCATCGGGAGAAATCGACGACAGCAGGCGGCAATTGGCCAACTGCAGGGCATAGGGCTGCCAACGCTGGTTCTGTTCCTGGCGATCGAGATTGCGCAGGTCCAGCAAAGGGCGCCAGGCCTGGTCCAGGCACAGGCAGCGCCAATGCCAGGGCAGCATGCGGTCGCAGGCGGTGTCCAGTAGCAGGCGGTAGGAGGTCAGTGCCACCGTCCATGGCGAGGTCTCAGTGCAGCACACCAGGTAGCGGCCCTCGGCCAGGTAATGCTCGATCAGGCGCGGCTCGTCGGGCTCGAGCGCACAGCGGATGCGCCGGCTGAGCCAGCGCCAGTTTTCCAGGTAGGGCAGTTCGCGGAGGACGGGTTTCATGAACATCATCGCCGGGTTACTGGATAATGATATTCATTATTAATTGATAAATAGAATCACTTCAAGAAAAAGGTGATGAAACAAAAAACCCGGCGCAGGGCCGGGTCTTCTGATTTGCCAAGGTCTCTGGAACGAATTAGCTACCCGCTACAGTCATTCGCTCGATCAGCACAGAACCCGTGTGAATGTTGCTACGGGTTTCGAGATCACTACCGATCGCGACAATTTGCTGGAACATATCCTTCATATTGCCGGCAATAGTCACTTCTTGCACCGCGTGCTGGATCTCGCCGTTCTCAACCCAGAACCCTGCCGCACCTCGGGAATAATCCCCGGTCACCATGTTCAGGCCGTGCCCCATCAGCTCGGTGACCAGCAGGCCACGGCCCATGCGGCGGATCAGTGCTGCCTGGTCTTCGACACCATGGCTGACGTACAGGTTGTGCACGCCACCGGCGTTGGCGGTACTTGGCAAGCCCAGCTTGCGCCCGGAATACGTGCCCAGCAGGTACGACACCAGCTCGCCTTTGTCGACGAACGGCTTGGCATAGGTGGCCAGGCCGTCACCATCGAATGCGGCGCTGCCCAGCGCTCGAGGAATGTGCGGGCGCTCGTCGAGGGTTAGCCAGGAGGGGAACAGGCGCTGGCCAATGGTCCCTTCAAGGAACGACGATTTGCGGTAAAGATTGCCGCCGGAAATGGCCGAGAGGAAGCTGCCGAACAGGCCGCCGGCCAGCTCGGCGGAAAACAGCACCGGTACTTCGCAAGTGGGCACCGGGCGCGCGCCCAGGCGGCTGGCGGCGCGTTGGGCAGCGCGTACACCGATACTGCGCGGATCGGCGAGCAGGTTGCCCTGGCGGTTTACGTCATACCAGTAGTCGCGCTGCATCTGCCCGTCGCCTTCGGCGATCATGACGCAACTCAGGCTGTGCCGGGTCGACGCGTAGCCCCCGATGAAGCCATGGCTGTTGCCATACACGCGGCAGCCCTGGTGGGTATTGAGGGTGGTGCCGTCGGCATTGAGGATGCGCGGGTCGGCATCGAACGCCGCAGCCTCGCAGGTCAGGGCCATCTCGATGGCCTTCTCGGGCTCGATGTCCCAGTCGTGATACAGGTCCAGGTCCGGGATGTCCCGGGCCATCAACGCGGCGTCCGCCAGGCCCGAGCATTCGTCCTCGGAAGTATGCTTGGCAATGGCCAACGCCGCAGCGACGGTTTCGCGGATCGCATCCGGGCCACTGGCCGAAGTGCTGGCCGAACCTTTGCGCTGGCCAACGTAGAGGGTAATGCCAAAACCCTGGTCGCGATTGAACTCGACGGTCTCGACCTCACGCTGGCGTACCGTGGTGGACAGGCCCTGCTCCAGCGACACGGCCACTTCGCAGGCACTGGCCCCCTGGCGGCGCGCCTCGGCGATGATTGCCTCGACCTGCTCCTGCAATGCTGGCAGGTCTTTCGGACCTACGCTCTGGACTGCACTCATGGTTCTCTCCACTCAAATTCTGCGTTCGGCGTGGGTCATTCTACGACCGGGCCGGACAAGCGGCCCCCGACTGGTTATCATGGCGGCGATTTCTAGCGGACTGCCACCATGGTTGATTCAAACGACGACGCCTTCGACGGCGAAAAAAGCAAAACCCAGATCAAGCGTGAACTGCATGCGCTGGTCGAACTCGGCGAGCGCCTTACTACGCTCAAGGCCGATACCCTGGCACGCCTGCCGTTGACCGACGAGCTGCGCAAAGCACTGGCTGAAGCCAGCAAGCACACCGCTCATGGCGCCCGTAAGCGCCACATGTCGTTCGTCGGCAAGCTGATGCGCGTGCAGGACCTGGACGCCATTCACGCCTTGCTCGAACAGATGGACAGCTCGACTCGCCAGTACAACGAGCGTTTCCACAACCTGGAGCGCTGGCGTGACCGGTTGATCGACGGTAACGACGAAGACCTCGAGCGTTTCGTCAACGAGTACCCCGAAACCGATCGCCAGCAAATGCGTTCGCTGGTGCGCCATGCTCAACACGAAAAGGCCCGGAACAAGCCACCTGCCGCTGCGCGCAAGGTGTTCAAGTACATCCGCGACCTCGACGAGTTGCAGCGCGGGTTGCGCTGAACCCTTGGGGGCCGCTTTGCGGCCCCCAAAAGCCATCACGCCCCGGTACCGCCCACGGTAATCGCATCCAGCTTCAAGGTAGGCTGCCCTACCCCCACCGGCACCGACTGCCCGTCCTTGCCGCATGTACCCACTCCGCTGTCCAGCGCCAGGTCGTTACCGACCATCGACACCCGGCTCATCGCCTCAGGGCCATTGCCGATCAGGGTTGCGCCTTTTACAGGTGCAGTAATCTTGCCGTCTTCGATCAGGTAAGCCTCACTGGTCGAGAACACGAACTTGCCGCTGGTGATGTCCACCTGTCCGCCGCCCAGATTGGCGCAGTAGATCCCTTTTTTCACGGATGCGATGATTTCCTGCGGGTCGCTTTCGCCAGCCCGCATGTAGGTATTGGTCATGCGTGGCATCGGCAGGTGTGCGTAGGATTCGCGACGGCCGTTGCCGGTCACCGCCATGCCCATCAGGCGTGCGTTCAGCTTGTCCTGCATGTAGCCCTTGAGCACCCCGTTCTCGATCAACGTGGTGCACTCGGTCGGGGTACCTTCGTCGTCGACGCTCAGCGAACCCCGACGGCCCTCGAGCGTGCCATCGTCAACGATGGTGCACAGGCTCGATGCCACTTTCTCGCCGATACGGCCGCTGAAAGCCGAACTGCCCTTGCGGTTGAAGTCACCTTCCAGGCCATGGCCGACAGCCTCGTGCAACAGCACACCCGACCAGCCCGAACCCAGCACCACCGGCAAGGTACCGGCCGGAGCCGGAATCGCTTCCAGGTTCACCAGAGCCTGACGCAGCGCTTCACGGGCATAGCCCATTACCCGCTCTTCAGTGAAGAAGCGGTAGTCGGTACGCCCGCCACCGCCCTGCCCGCCGCGTTCGCGGCGGCCGTTCTGCTCGACGATGACGCTGACGTTGAAGCGCACCAGCGGGCGCACGTCGGCAGCCAGGCTGCCATCGGCCGCCGCAATCAGGATACGCTCCCAGACCCCGGCCATGCTCACACTGACCTGCTGAATTCGCGGGTCCAGGGCACGGGTGGCGGCATCGACACGCTTGAGCAGCTCGACCTTTTCGGCACGGCTCAGTACATCCAGCGGGTTGTCTGCCGCATACAGGGCAGTGACTTCCTGGCTGCGGAAGGCCTGCACCGTGCCGTTTTGACCGGCACGGGAGATGGAACGGGCGGCGCGCGCCGCCGAGGTCAGCGCCTCGAGGTTGATTGCATTGCTGTAGGCGAACCCGGTCTTTTCACCGGACTGGGCACGCACGCCCACGCCCTGGTCGAGGTTGAAACTGCCCTCTTTGACGATGCCGTCTTCCAGCGCCCAGGTTTCCGAGATCTGGCCCTGGAAATACAGGTCGGCAGCGTCGATGCCGGGGCCAGCCAACTCACCCAGCACGCTCTGCAGGCTGTCCAGGGTCAAGCCGCCTGGGGCCAGGAGCTGCTCACTGACGGTGGATAACATCTGGCTCATAGTCACTCCGCGGTGTGCGCAGGCCGCAACGCGCCCTGCGAGAAAAAGCGCCGGTGCGATACCACCGGCATGCGCGCCCGAATGGACGCTTGTTCTTCAATGTCGCGCTCGGCAAGCAGTACCGCTTCGCCTTGCGCCTGTTCTGCAACGATGCGCCCCCAAGGGTCTACAATCGCCGCATGCCCATGGGTTTCCCGTGGGCCTGGGTGGGTGCCTCCCTGCGCCGCAGCCAGCAGGTAGCACTGGGTCTCGATGGCTCGGGCGCGTACCAGTACCTCCCAATGGGCCGCGCCTGTCACTGCCGTAAAGGCAGCCGGCGCAGTGATCAGCTCCGCGCCGGCAGCACGCAGTGCGCTGTACAGCTCGGGGAAGCGCAAGTCGTAGCACACGCTCAACCCCAGCCGCCCGACCGGCGTATCAGCCACCACCACCTGAGCACCATGGGCGTAGTCGTCCGACTCACGGTAACGGCCACGGTTGTCGGCAACATCCACGTCAAACAGGTGCAGCTTGTCATAACGTGCCGCCACCTCGCCGTGTTCATCGATCAACAGCGAGCAGGCATGGGCCTTGGCCTCGGGCTGGCCGACCGGTGGCAAGGGCAAGGTACCGGCAACAATCCATAACTTGAGGTCACGGGCGGTGCGTTTCAACCATGGCAGGATCGGCCCTTCGCCCAACGCTTCGGCTCGGCCGATGGCAGCGGCATCCTTACGGCCCATGGCAGCGAAATTTTCTGGCAGCACCGCCAGCCGTGCGCCGCCCATCGCGGCCTGCTCCAACAGGGCACCGGCACGCTGCAGGTTGGCCAGCACATCGTCCTGGCTGACCATCTGGATTACCGCTGCCTTCATGGGCACTCCTAGCGGGATTTCTCGAAAGGTTTCACAAAGGTGATTCTAGGCTCTTTAACCGGTCCTTCGACACGGTAGTGCACACTGGCAAAGCGCGAAACACGGTCACCGATCAACCGATCGACCAGGAACAAGGCGCCACCTACGGCCGGCGCGCCGACAATCAGTGCCGCCAGCGGCAGGTTGTTCGTCACCGGCAGGCTCACCTGCAGGTTGGCGTCGATCCGGTCGCCTAGCATGTCCAGGGTCCCATCCAGCTCGAAATTGCTCGACGGGCCGGTCACGCTGATGGGCTCGCGGGTCACATACACCCCGTCACTGGCCACCAGCAGCCCCTTGACCCGGTCATAGGCCAGGCCTTTGTCGAACAGGTCGGAGAAGTCCAGACGCAGGCGTCGACCAATGGAGTTGAAGTTGAGCAGGCCAAATACCCGCAACGCCTGGGCGCTGCCTTCAACCTCGACGAACTGGCCGGTACGCAGTGCCGCGTCCATGCTGCCCGAGAAGCGCTTCAGCCCCACCGCAGCCGGCGAACCCGGCCAGCGGCCATCCACATCCAGGCGGAAATCGCGGCTGGTCACGGTCGGCGCAAAGCCCCAGGCCTTGAGTACATCGGCCAGGTTCTTGCCGTCCAGGCGCCCTTTGTACCAGCTGCTGGTCTTGCCAGTTTCGCCTTCCCAGCCACCACCGCCGTCGATACGCAGGCCTTTGAAGTCGAGGTCGATATCACTGGCGCTAACACCACGCGCGGTGGGTCGCAACTTGATCGAGGCACTGCCGAACAAGTCATCGCCGCGGTACAGCTTGTCGATGCTCAGGTCCAGCGCCGGGACCTTGCGCGGGTCGAACTCGGCCAGCGGATCGGGGCCATCCTCGGCTTGCGCCTGGGCAGGGTCGGCCGCCGGCAAACGCAAGGTTTGCATGCGCACCACCATGGGCGAACCTTTGGCATCCGGCACGCGTGCGTTGCCTATCACTTCCTTGCTGTCAAGGCGCAGGTCCCAAGCCTGGCCGCCTCGTGCCAGCCTCACCACTGCCTGATTCAGGTCCATGCCAAAGGCTTTCAACTGGCCAATGCTCAGGTCTACGCTTTGCAGGTTTTGCCGCGCGCTGCCACCGGGGTCGTCGCCCGCCAGGCGTGCTGCCTGCTCTTGCCAAGGTGCCAGGTCCAGCGCCTCCAAACGGCCACGTACCCGCAACCCTTGACCGCCCGGCAGTTGAGCGTTACCGGCGCCCAACAGCAACTCACCGCGCCCCTGGGCCAGTGCGTCGGCCGGCGCGGCATAGGCAAAGCGGGCAAGGTCGGTGTAGGCAGCATCGAAGCGACGCTCCGTCCCCTGCAGGTTCATGCTGAAACGGCTGTCGCGGGTATCTGCCCCCGCTTTGCCGAACGGTGCCGGCAGGTCGATCGCCAGGCCCTTGAGGTTGGAAGTGACGTTCAGGCTGTTTTCCCGGCTACCCAGGTTGACCTGTAGGTGGTAAGGCAAGTCGCCGGAGGCCGGCAGGGCCTGCTTGAACTGCAGCCATTCGGTCAACGCCTTGAGCGACACCTGGCCATTGGCATTAATGCGGGTCTGCATCTGGCCGGCCTGGCCTTCAGCAGTGATTTGCGCCGTTACCGGCTTGCCGAAGGCTTGCAGGCTGATGCCCTTGCCGTTCAGGCCTTTGTCGAAATCAAAGCTGAAATCACCCTTCAGGCGGTTCAACTCCAGGCTCGGCGGGGCGACTTTCAGGCGCGCCTCGTTGGTGGCGAAGTCCACCTGTACTTTCGGTCGCAGCCCATGGGCCAAGGGGATATCGAGCTTGACCTTGCCCGTCAGCGGCCCTTCACCCTCCCAGCCGGCGAACATCTCACCGGTGCCGATTGGCGCTTCCTTGAGAATCTTCAGCCCGTCACCCAGGGTGCCGTCGAAGTCTCCATCCAGGTACAGGTGGCTGTGCTGGTCACCGTCGACATGCGGGATATCGACCGTCACATCGCTGACCTTGGTATCGAGCAGCACGCCGCGTTGGGCCTTGATGCGAACACCACTGTCCTCGATGAACACATCGCCATCCACGTGCTGCACCTGCGGCCAGCCAGGCTGGAAGTCCAGGGCGGCATCACGCACCTTGAAGAACAGGCTGATACTGCGCGCTTCAGGAGCCGCGCCATGATTCAGCGAGCCCTGGTACTGGAAGTAGCCTTCATCCACCGTGCCTTTGACGATGGCGCTGCGCAACCACTCGTCGAGGGCGGGGCTGAGCACCTCGGGCAAGTACTTGGCGGTATAGCGGCCATCGCCTTCGGTCAGGCCGACGCGCAGGTCCATGTAGTCCTCGCGGCCTTCCTCGAACAACAGGCGAATCAGGAAATCACCGGCGATCTTGCCCTCTTCGCCCAGCACCTTGAGGTACGGCGCTATCAGGGTGAAACCGTCTTTGTCCAAGGCCCAGGTCAGGCGTGCATTGGCCTTCTGGTAGTGCCAGGGCTTGGCGAAGATCGGGTACAGATGCAGCATGAATGCCTCGGTATCCAACCGCAGCTCACCATGGCCCAGGTCGCCACTGATGCTGCCGCTGACGTTACCGGCAGCCGGGGCATTGTGATAGGCATCGAAACCGACCTTTTCCAGGTTGGCCTCGAACTGCAGGCGTTTGTCGCCCTCGGCTTTCGGCCGGGCCTCCAGGCGCACATTGCGCAGCGCGCCGGTTACCTTCAGGCCATCGACCACAGCCATGACGTTGTCAGGCAACGGCGCCAAAGCATCGATCAGCGGGGTCAAGGGCGTGAGGTCGAGCCGGTCGGCCTGCACCCGCCAGTTTTCATCGGCTGCGTTCTCGCCCGGGCGCTGCTGCAACTGCAAGTGCGACTCCCAGCGGGACTCGCCGATGTCCATGGCCAGGGAGTCGACCACCACATCGAAGCCTTGATCCCGGCGCTGGAACCAGGCGCCCAGGGCCAGGTTGCTCAGCGTGGCAGCCTTGCGGCCGGTATAGGCACCCCGCAGTTCAGGCGCATTAAGCCGCACCACAGCCTGCTGCAACTGCCCTTTGCGCCAATCGACCCAGAACTCGCCGCCCGCTCGCAACGCGTCAGCTTGCCACTCACCGAGCAGGCGTGGTGGCAACCAGCGCGCCCAGTCACTTTGCGGCAGGCTCAGGTAGGCCTCCACCTGGCCATCACGCCAGGCCTTTGCTGACACACGGCTTTGCAGGTTCAGCGACAGAGGCTGGCCATCGGGCAAGGTGGCGCGCAACTCCAGCACTTGCCGTGAAGCACCCGCCTTCAGGCCGGCGCTGACATAGGTGAGGGTGAGCGGGTCACGCTGCCAGGGGTGCAAGGTGACCTGGCTGTCGAACACATCGACGCGGCCCAATTGACGCAGGCGCTGCAGCAGGTCGGCGGGGTCGAGTGGTGCGTCGTCTTTTTTCGGCAGGCCTTCGAGGTTCCAGGCGCCCTGCTCGTTCTCGCGCAAGATCAGTTGCAGGCCGCCCAGCTGAATACGCGCCAGGCGCACTTCACGGGCGGTAAGGCTGGCCCAGACATCAGGCACCACCTTCACGTCATCCAGGCGCAACGCCGTAGCGCCTTCGCCCAGTTGCAGGTCGCGCACCCGCAGCACCGGAGCCAGCCCGCTCCAGCGGCCCTCAAGGGCACCGACATGCACCGGCAGGCCCAGCGCCTGCTCGGCCTTGCTTTCCACATCGGCGCGGTACTCGGCCACCAGCGGCACCAGTTCGCGACCGAGGCTGACATACAGCGCCACCAATACCGCCAACAGGGCGCATAAGCCCAGCCCCCAGCGGGTCAAGGCGACAAGAACGCGGGTCAGACGTCCCATGGCCATGGCCCTCCAAGTCGTTTATCCATGATGGCCGGTAGCGGCGGTTTTGCCAGCCCGACCATCCTGCGGCGTGTTCTGGAAGAACTCAGAGCAGCACCACGTCGTATTGTTCCTGCGAATACATCGACTCAACCTGGAAGCGAATGGTTCGACCGATGAAAGCCTCCAGCTCAGCGACGTTGCCAGATTCTTCATCCAGCAGCCGGTCGACCACCTTCTGGTTGGCCAGTACACGGTAGCCCTCAGCCTGATAGGCCCGGGCCTCACGCAGGATCTCACGGAAGATCTCGTAACAAATGGTCTCGGGGGTTTTCAGCTTGCCGCGCCCCTGGCAGGCCAGGCACGGCTCACACAGCACCTGCTCCAGGCTTTCACGGGTGCGCTTGCGGGTCATCTGCACCAGGCCCAGCTCGGTAATGCCGATGATGTTGGTTTTGGCGTGATCACGCTCCAGCTGCTTTTCCAGGGTGCGCAGCACCTGGCGCTGGTGCTCTTCATCTTCCATGTCGATGAAGTCGATGATGATGATGCCGCCGATGTTGCGCAGGCGCAGTTGCCGGGCAATGGCAGTGGCGGCTTCCAGGTTGGTCTTGAAGATGGTCTCTTCCAGGTTGCGATGACCGACGAACGCGCCGGTGTTCACATCGATGGTGGTCATTGCTTCGGCCGGATCGACCACCAGGTAGCCACCCGACTTGAGCGGCACCTTGCGCTCAAGCGCACGCTGGATCTCGTCTTCAACGCCGTACAGGTCGAAGATCGGTCGCTCGCCCGGGTAGTGCTCGAGGCGGTCGGCGATTTCCGGCATCAGTTCGCCAACGAACTGCATGGTTTTCTGGAAGGTTTCCCGCGAGTCGATACGGATCTTCTCGATTTTCGGGTTGACCAGGTCACGCAGCGTGCGCAGGGCCAGGCCCAGGTCTTCGTAGATGACCGTGGGCGCACCGCACGTCTTGATCTGGGTGCCAATCTGCTCCCACAGGCGACGCAGGTAGCGGATGTCTTGCAGAATTTCTTCAGCGCGCGCGCCTTCTGCGGCGGTACGCAGGATAAAGCCACCGGCATCCTTGATGTTTTCGCTTTCCATGCAGTCGCTGACCACCTGCTTGAGGCGATCACGCTCGGCTTCGTCTTCGATCTTCAGCGATATGCCAACATGGCTGCTGCGGGGCATGTACACCAGATAGCGCGAAGGGATCGACAACTGGGTGGTCAGGCGCGCGCCCTTGGTGCCGATCGGGTCTTTGGTCACCTGCACCACCAAGGCCTGGCCTTCGTGGACCAGGGCGGTGATGTTCTCGACCGCCGAGCCTTCGCGCTGGGAAATTTCCGAGGCATGGATGAACGCCGCGCGCTCCAGGCCGATGTCGACGAAGGCCGCCTGCATGCCCGGCAGCACGCGCACCACCTTGCCCTTGTAGATATTGCCAACGATGCCACGGCGCTGGGTGCGCTCGACGTGCACCTCCTGCAGTACCCCGTTTTCCACCACCGCCACGCGTGACTCCATCGGGGTGATGTTGATCAGGATCTCTTCACTCATGGCACGTTCTCGTCAAGGATGTTCGGTAATGATGGATCGCAGTGGGGTGGCTGGCTAGCGCGGCGCTGATACTCCGTGTTGCTGCCAGCACGCGATGGAAAACGCATCCAGCAGGCGCGCAGTTTCGAATAGGGGCAGGCCGACCACGGTCGAGTAACTGCCCATCAGTTCCCTGACGAAGACTGCGCCCAGGCCCTGGATGGCGTAGCCGCCGGCTTTGTCATGGGGCTCACCGGTGGCCCAGTAGCGCTGCGCTTCTTCTGGGCTGATGGCACGGAAATAGACATGAGTACCTACGCACACGTCCAGGCAGCGAGCGCCGTCGGTCACGGCCACGGCGGTGATCACCTGATGATGGTCATCTGACAGCTGCGCGAGCATGGCCAGCGCGTGTTCGCGGTCACGGGGCTTGCCAAGGATCTGGCCGCCAATCGACACCACGGTATCGGCACCCAGCACCACACCGGGGCCGTTGAGCCCGGCCAAGCCGGCAGCAGCCTTCGCACGGGCAAGGCGCAGGGCGTACTCGGAGACGCCTTCATCCGGCAGCGGGGTTTCGTCGACAGAGGCACTGACAACGGAAAAGTCGACGCCGATCTGAGCTAACAGTTCGCGCCGACGGGGTGAGCCAGAAGCCAGGTAAAGCGGGGTCATCGGACATCTCCCTGTCAGTGGCACCGTGGCCGTCAATTGATGTGCAGGCGTCGGCGTGCGTCGCGCAAGGCAAAGCTTATCCATGGCCAGAGCAGTGCACTGATCACGGCCGACCAGACCAGTGCCAGGGTCGGCAGGCGGTTACCGGTGAGCGCGCTGAGCCACAGCTGAACCAGCTGGGCGATACCGAACACCACCAGGATCACCAGGCTCTGCTGCCACATGGGGAACATGCGCAAACGCTGTTGCAGTGACAGCACGAGGAAGGTGATCAGGGTGAGAATAAGCGCGTTTTGCCCAAGCAGGGTACCGTAGAGCACATCCTCGGCCAGGCCAAGCACGAATGCCGTGGTCATGCCGACTTTGTGCGGCACGGCGAGGGTCCAGAACGATACCAGCAAGGCCAGCCACATGGGGCGGAACACTTCCATGAACTGAGGCATGGGCGACACGCTGAGCAGCAGGCCGATGGCGAAGGTCAGCCAGATGAACCAGCCGTTGTTGCGGCGCGACGCTGCCATCACGGCCTCCTGGGTTGAGCGGTTGCCGCTGGCGCCGCAGCCGGTGTGGCAGGTTGCGCTGCGGGTGTGGCGGGCTTGGTCACTGCCGGCGCGGCCTGCTCGGGTGCGGCTGTGCCCTGCCCGGCTGCCGGCGCCCCCTTGCGATCGGCCTCTTCCTGAGCGATGGCGGCATCGGTGGCGCGCTCTTCAGGGGTGCGGCGATCACTGAACACCAGCAACATGTAGCGGCTGCGGTTCAGCGCGGCAGTAGGGATGGCACGCACGATAGCAAACGGCTGGCCGGAGTCGTGGATCACTTCGTTGACCGTGGCAACGGGGTAGCCAGCCGGGAAACGCTGGCCCATGCCGGAGCTGACCAGCAAATCCCCTTCCTTGATGTCTGCCGTATCGGCCACGTGACGCAGCTCCAGCCGTTCGGGGTTGCCGGTACCGCTGGCAATGGCGCGCAGGCCGTTACGGTTGACCTGTACCGGAATGCTGTGGGTGGTATCAGTGAGCAGCAGCACCCGTGAGGTGTAGGGCATCAACTCCACCACCTGGCCCATCAGGCCACGCGCATCGAGTACCGGCTGGCCCAGGAACACGCCGTCACGCTCACCCTTGTTGATCAGGATACGGTGGGTGAATGGGTTGGGGTCGACACCGATCAGTTCGGCCACCTCGACCTTTTCGTTAACCAGTGCCGATGAGTTGAGCAACTCGCGCAGGCGCACGTTCTGCTCGGTGAGGGCTGCCAGCTTCTGCAGGCGCCCCTGCAACAGCAGGGCTTCGGTCTTGAGTTTCTCGTTTTCGGCAATCAGCTCGTTGCGGCTGCCGAACTGCCCCGCCACCCCTTGCCAGACACGCTGCGGCAGGTCGGTGATCCAGTAGGATTCCATGAGCACCAGGCCCATTTGGCTGCGCACAGGTTTAAGCAGGTCGAAACGCGCGTCGACAACCATCAACGCGACCGACATCACTACCAGAACAAGCAGGCGCACGCCCAGCGAAGGGCCCTTGGAGAAAAGCGGTTTAATGGGCCGTTCCTCGTGGACGACTCAGGAGGTCATTGGACATGGGACAACGCACCAGCCTGGTTGCGGGTTGACGGATACGGCGCCCTGAACGGGCGCCAGCCCAGCACATACAGGTAGCACTGTGCGTACTGCCTGTAAACCGGGCGCTCGCGAACAGCAAGTGGGATCACTCGCTGGAGAGCAGGTCCATCGCGTGCTTGTCCATCATCTCCAGAGCGCGACCGCCGCCACGGGCGACACAGGTCAGCGGGTCTTCGGCGACGATCACCGGCAGGCCGGTTTCCTGGGCCAGCAGCTTGTCGAGGTCACGCAGCAGCGCGCCACCGCCGGTCAGCACCAGGCCACGCTCGGCGATGTCCGAAGCCAGCTCAGGCGGCGACTGCTCCAGAGCGCTCTTGACCGCCTGGACGATGGTCGCCAGCGATTCCTGCAGCGCTTCGAGCACTTCGTTGGAGTTCAGGGTGAAGGCACGCGGTACGCCCTCGGCCAGGTTACGGCCACGCACGTCGACTTCGCGCACTTCGCCGCCCGGGTAGGCGGTACCGATTTCCTGTTTGATGCGCTCGGCGGTGGACTCACCGATCAGGCTGCCGTAATTGCGGCGCACGTAGGTGACGATGGCTTCGTCGAAGCGGTCGCCGCCAACGCGGACGGATTCGGCATAAACCACGCCGTTCAGCGAGATGAGGGCGATTTCAGTGGTACCACCACCGATATCGACGACCATCGAACCGCGGGCTTCTTCAACCGGCAGGCCGGCACCGATGGCAGCAGCCATGGGCTCTTCGATCAGGAACACTTCACGGGCACCGGCACCCAGGGCCGACTCGCGAATGGCGCGGCGCTCTACCTGGGTCGACTTGCACGGCACGCAGATCAGCACACGCGGGCTTGGCTGCAGGAAGCTGTTCTCGTGAACCTTGTTGATAAAATATTGCAACATTTTTTCGCACACGCTGAAGTCGGCGATGACGCCGTCCTTCATCGGACGAATGGCAGCAATGTTGCCAGGCGTACGGCCCAGCATGCGTTTGGCTTCGGTACCGACGGCGACAACGCTTTTCTGGTTGCCATGGGTACGGATGGCAACAACCGAGGGCTCATTCAGGACGATACCGCGCTCACGCACGTAAATAAGGGTGTTGGCAGTACCCAGGTCGATGGAAAGATCGCTGGAAAACATGCCACGCAGTTTCTTGAACATGGGAAAGTGACCCTGGGGAAAGCGTGGGTAAAAAAGTGCGGCAAACTCTAACAATGGCAGGGATTTTGGGCAAGGAGCCAATATGTTAAATTGGCTGTTTTTCCGAGCACGCCAGCAGAAATTCGCGGCCGTTAGACCGTCAGAAAGCTGACATGTTCCTCACTGCGGACCCAAATTCCGTTCTTTGTTTCCCCTGGAGATCCCCATGGCGCTTGAACGCTGCGACGTGGAAAAGATCGCCCATCTGGCCCGCCTGGGCTTGAATGATGGCGAACTGCCACGCATTACTGACGCCCTGAACAGCATTCTCGGGCTGGTCGACCAGATGCAAGCGGTCGATACCACTGGCATCGAACCCCTGGCCCACCCCCTGGAGGCCAGCCAGCGCCTGCGCCCCGACCAGGTCACCGAAAGCAACCAGCGCGATGCCTACCAGGCAATCGCGCCGTCGACCGAAAGCGGTCTGTACCTGGTTCCCAAAGTCATCGAGTAAGGGATAGAGCCTGCCATGCATCAATTGACCCTGGCCGAGATCGCCCGCGGACTCGCCGACAAGTCGTTTTCTTCCGAAGAGCTGACCGGCGCCCTGCTGGCGCGCATCAAGCAGCTCGACCCGCAGATCAACAGCTTCATCAGCGTCACCGAAGACCTGGCCCTGGGCCAGGCGCGTGCCGCCGACGCCCGTCGCGCCGCTGGCGAAACCGGCGCGCTGCTGGGTGCACCCGTCGCCCACAAGGACCTGTTCTGCACCAACGGTGTACGCACCAGCTGCGGTTCGAAGATGCTCGACAACTTCAAAGCGCCGTATGACGCCACCGTGGTCGCCAAGCTGGCCGAAGCCGGCATGGTCACCCTGGGCAAGACCAACATGGACGAGTTCGCCATGGGTTCGGCCAATGAATCCAGCCACTACGGCGCGGTGAAGAACCCGTGGAACCTTGAACACGTTCCGGGCGGTTCGTCGGGTGGTTCGGCCGCTGCCGTGGCTGCACGCCTGCTGCCGGCCACTACCGGCACCGACACCGGCGGCTCGATCCGCCAGCCGGCAGCACTGACCAACCTCACCGGCCTCAAGCCGACGTACGGTCGCGTTTCGCGCTGGGGCATGATCGCCTACGCCTCCAGCCTCGACCAGGGTGGCCCGCTGGCCCGCACGGCCGAGGACTGCGCCCTGCTGCTGCAAGGCATGGCCGGTTTCGACGTCAAGGACTCCACCAGCATCGAAGAGCCGGTGCCGGACTACAGCGCCAACCTCAACGCCTCGCTCCAGGGCCTGCGCATCGGCCTGCCGAAGGAATACTTCGGCGCCGGCCTCGACCCGCGCATCGCCGACCTGGTCCAGGCCAGCGTCAAGGAGCTGGAAAAGCTCGGCGCCGTGGTCAAGGAAATCAGCCTGCCGAACATGCAGCACGCCATCCCGGCCTACTACGTGATCGCTCCGGCTGAAGCCTCCTCCAACCTGTCGCGCTTCGACGGCGTGCGCTTCGGCTACCGCTGCGAAGCACCGAAGGACCTCACAGACCTGTACAAGCGCTCCCGTGGCGAAGGCTTCGGTGTTGAAGTACAGCGCCGTATCATGGTCGGGACCTACGCCCTGTCGGCCGGCTACTACGACGCCTACTACGTGAAGGCGCAGCAAATCCGCCGCCTGATCAAGAACGACTTCATGGCCGCCTTCAACGACGTCGACCTGATCCTCGGCCCGACCACGCCAAACCCGGCCTGGAAGCTTGGCGCCAAGAGCAGCGACCCGGTCGCCGCCTACCTGGAAGACGTCTACACCATCACCGCCAACCTGGCGGGCCTGCCGGGCCTGTCGATGCCCGCCGGCTTCGTCGATGGCCTGCCGGTCGGCGTGCAACTGCTGGCGCCGTACTTCCAGGAAGGCCGCCTGCTCAACGTCGCGCACCGCTACCAGCAAGTGACCGACTGGCACACCCGCGCCCCCAACGGCTTCTGAGGAATTCACACATGCAATGGGAAGTTGTGATCGGGCTGGAAATCCACACTCAGCTCGCCACCCAGTCGAAGATCTTCTCCGGCAGCGCCACCACCTTTGGCTCCGAGCCGAACACCCAGGCCAGCCTGGTTGACTTGGGGATGCCCGGCGTACTGCCGGTGTTGAACCAGGAGGCCGTGCGCATGGCGTGCATGTTCGGCCTGGCCATCGATGCCGAAATCGGCAAGCGCAACGTGTTCGCGCGCAAGAACTACTTCTACCCGGACCTGCCCAAGGGTTACCAGATCAGCCAGATGGACCTGCCGATCGTCGGCAAGGGCCACCTGGACATCGCCCTGGAAGACGGCACCATCAAGCGCATAGGGGTCACCCGCGCGCACCTTGAGGAAGACGCCGGCAAGAGCCTGCACGAAGACTTCAGCGGCTCCACCGGCATTGACCTGAACCGCGCCGGCACACCACTGCTGGAAATCGTCTCCGAGCCTGACATGCGCAGCGCCAAGGAGGCCGTGGCCTACGTCAAGGCTATCCACGCACTGGTGCGCTACCTGGGCATCTGCGACGGCAACATGGCCGAAGGCTCGCTGCGTTGCGACTGCAACGTGTCGATCCGCCCGAAAGGCCAGGCCGAATTCGGCACCCGCTGCGAGATCAAGAACGTCAACTCGTTCCGCTTCATCGAGCGCGCGATCAACAGCGAAATCCAGCGCCAGATCGACCTGATCGAAGACGGCGGCAAGGTGGTGCAGGAAACCCGCCTGTACGACCCGAACAAGGACGAAACCCGCTCCATGCGCAGCAAGGAGGAAGCCAACGACTACCGTTACTTCCCCGACCCGGACCTGCTGCCGGTGGTCATTGAGGACAGCTTCCTCGAAACCGTCCGCGCCGGCCTGCCGGAACTGCCACCGCAGAAGGTCGAGCGCTTCCAGAGCCAGTACGGCCTGTCGGCCTACGACGCCAACGTGCTGGCGTCGAGCCGCGAACAGGCTGACTACTTCGAAGAAGTGGTCAAGATCGGTGGCGATGCCAAGCTGGCCGCCAACTGGGTCATGGTCGAGCTGGGCAGCCTGCTGAACAAGCTGGGTGTCGAAATCGACCAGGCACCGGTCAGCGCCGCACAGCTGGGTGGCATGCTGTTGCGCATCCGCGACAACACCATCAGCGGCAAAATTGCCAAGACTGTGTTCGAGGCCATGGCCGCCGGTGAAGGCGATGCCGACAGCATCATCGAGAGCAAAGGCCTGAAGCAGGTCACCGACACCGGTGCGATCGACAAGATGCTCGACGAGATGCTGGCAGCCAATGCCGAGCAGGTCGAACAGTACCGCGCGGCCGATGAAGCCAAGCGTGGCAAGATGTTCGGCTTCTTTGTCGGTCAGGCAATGAAAGCCTCCAAAGGCAAAGCCAACCCGGGGCAGGTGAACCAATTGCTCAAGGCCAAGCTCGAAGGGTGATTGTTTTACCCCTGTAGTCCTGCGAGGGCTTCGCCCTCGTTCGCGAGCAAGCTCGCTCCCACAGTTACAGCGCCGCTGTCACGGGCGGTGATATACCTGTGGGAGCGGGCTTGCCCGCGAATGGCCACACCGGAGCATTTAAATTGCTGAAACGATCACTGAGCACCCTTGCCCTCTTCTCCTTGCTGGCCGGCTGCGCCAGCCACGACATCGACCCACGCGGTTATGACAAAACCGGAACCGCCTCCTATTACGGTTCACGCCACCACGGCAAGCGCACCGCCAGCGGCGAACCCTTCAACCAGCATGGCCTCACCGCCGCCCACCGCAGCCTGCCTTTCGGCACCCGCGTACTGGTGACCAACATGGCCAACCAGCGCAGTGTGGTGGTACGCATCAACGACCGTGGCCCACATACCCGCGGCCGGCTGATCGACCTGTCACGCGCCGCCGCAGAAAAAATCGGCATGCTCCGTAGCGGAACAGCGCGCGTGCGAGTACAAGGGCTTAGCGACTGACGCGACAGGAGTCCGACCATTTTCGACCTGGCCACCCTTCCCACCTTCAGCCTCCTGCAACTGGGCATCGCCCTGGTGTTGCTGGTTGGCGGCGCCGAGTTGCTGGTGCGCGCCGCGCTGCGCCTTGCCCAGCGCCTTCACGTACGCCCGCTGATCATCGGCCTGAGCCTGGTGGCCTTCGGCAGTACCGCGCCACAACTTACCGTAAGCCTGCAGGCTGCCTACCAGGGCGCGCCGGACGTGGCGGTGGGCAGCGTAATCGGCAGCAATATCTTCAACGTGCTGGTCATTCTTGGCCTGGCCGCGCTGATCATTCCCCTGCGCGTGTCGCGCCAACTGGTGCGCCTGGACATTCCGCTGATGATCATCGCCAGCGGCCTGGTCTATGCGCTGTCTGCCAACGGCCACCTGGGCCGGGTTGAAGGGGGGCTGTTGCTTCTGGGCCTGGGCGGTTACCTGGCGATGCTCTGGCACCAGTCGCGTCACTATGCCCGTACCTACCCTGCCCCGGACAGCGCAAAAACCGGTGCCGGGCGCTTCTGGTCCGGCACGCTGCTGCAGGTGCTGGCCGGCCTTGGCTTGCTGAGCCTGGCGGGCCACCTGCTGCTGGAGGCCGCTGTGGAGGTTGCCACCGACCTGGGCCTGTCCGAACGCATCATTGGCCTTACCGTTGTCGCCATCTGCACCTCCCTGCCTGAGCTGGCCGCCGCGCTGATTGCCGCCCTGCGCGGCGAACGGGAAATCGCCGTGGGTACGGTGATCGGCAGCAACCTGTTCAACCTGCTGGCTGTATTGGGCCTGACCGCACTCGTCACGCCCGAGCCGCTGTCGATTTCACCCAATGCGCTGTCTTTCGACCTGCCAGTGATGCTCGGCGTTGCGGCACTGAGCCTGCCGGTGTTTTATTCCGGCTATCGCGTCACCCGTGCCGAAGGCCTGGTATTCCTTTGCCTGTACCTAGCCTACGGCCTGCACGTAGCAGCCTTTACCATGGGGATGCCGCTGGCTGGTCGACTTGAACATTTGATGCTGTTCTATGTACTGCCGGTGCTCGCCGTGGTGCTGCTGTTCACCACTGTGCGCGCCTGGCGTCGCCAACACTAAGGAAAACAACATGGCTGATAGCAACAAGACCGGCGAACAGATTCGCCGCCAGGTAATGGGCGATGCATTCGTCGACCGCGCACTGGGCAATGCCACCGACTTTACCCAGCCGCTACAGGACTTTGTCAATGAACATGCCTGGGGCAGCGTATGGGCCCGCGAGGGGCTACCACTGAAGACCCGCAGCCTGATTACCCTGGCCACGCTGACAGCACTCAAGTGCCCGCAAGAGCTCAAGGGGCATGTGCGCGGGGCATTGAACAATGGCTGTACGGTGGAGGAGATTCGCGAGGCGTTGCTGCATTGCGCAGTGTATGCGGGAGTGCCGGCAGCAATTGATGCCTTCAGGGCGGCACAGGAAGTGATCGACAGCTATCAGTAGTTGCCTGCACCGGCCTCTTCGCGGGCAAACCCGCCAAGAGGCCGGCACTGCCTTACTTGGCTTGGCGAGCCTTCTTCATCTTGAAGGCCACCCACAGCACCAGGATCCACCCCGGGATCAGCATCACCGAAATGCGGATCGGCGGCGTCAGGTACATCACCACCAGAATCAGCACGATGAACGCCAGGCACAGGTAGTTGGTCAACGGGTGCCCCCAGCTCTTGTAGAACGGGGTAATGCCTGCGGCCAGCTTGGCCTTGCGGAATTTCAGGTGGGTAATACTGATGCTCGCCCAGTTGATGACCAATGCCGACACCGCCAAGGCCATCAGCAAGCCAAAAGCCTCACCCGGCATCAGGTAGTTGATCACCACGCACAGGCCGGTGGCAAAGGCCGACACACCCAATGCAGTCAGCGGCACGCCGCTGCGGCTCACTTTCAGCAATTGACGCGGCGCGTCACCCTGGCTGGCCAGGCCGAACAGCATGCGGCTGTTGGCATACACACAGCTGTTGTACACCGACAGCGCGGCCGTCAGCACCACGATGTTGAGGATGGTCGCTACCAGGTCGCTGTCCAGCTCGTGGAAGATCATCACGAACGGGCTGCCGCCCTGCACCACCTTCTGCCACGGGTACAGCGACAGCAGCACCGCCAGGGCACCGATGTAGAAGATCAGGATGCGGTAAACCACCTGGTTGGTGGCCTTGGGAATGCTCTGGCGAGGGTTGTCAGCCTCGGCAGCGGTGATACCCACCAGCTCCAGGCCACCGAACGAGAACATGATCACCGCCAGCGCCATCACCAGGCCAGTGACACCGTTAGGGAAGAAGCCGCCGTATTGCCACAGGTTGGCCACGCTGGCATCCGGGCCGCCATGGCCGCTGCTCAGCAGCCAGGCGCCAAAGCCGATCATGCTGACGATGGCGACCACCTTGACCAGGGCGAACCAGAACTCCATCTCGCCGTAGACCTTTACCTGGGTCAGGTTGATGAGGTTGATCACCACGAAGAAGATCGCTGCCGTGGCCCAGGTCGGGAACTCTGGCCACCAGTACTGCACGTAGATACCCACCGCAGTCAGCTCGGCCATGCCGACCAGCACGTACACCACCCAGTAGTTCCAGCCCGACACGAAGCCGGCGAACTCGCTCCAGTACTGGTGGGCGAAGTGGCTGAAGCTGCCGGCGACCGGCTCTTCCACCACCATTTCGCCCAACTGGCGCATGATCAGGAAAGCCATCAGGCCAGCGATGGCATAACCCAGCAGAACGGAAGGGCCGGCCAGCTGAATGGTCTGGGCGATACCCAGGAACAACCCGGTACCGATGGCCCCACCCAGCGCGATCAGCTGGATATGGCGATTCTTCAGCCCGCGCTGTAACCGCTCGGGCGTGCTCTGGTCTTGCATGAAGTGTCCTTTAGCTCAGTGAGGCTGTGTTTTTTGTGTTGTTTGCAGTCAAGGATCTAGATCCATCCGCCCCACTGCAAGATGAAAATGCCGATATTGGTGGTGATCGCCGCCATTAGCGTGGTAATTACGATGATCGACGCTGCCAGCTCATGGTTACCATTGGCCGCTCGCGCCATCACATAGCTGGCGGCGGCGGTCGGGCTGCCGATGTACAGGAACAGGATACCCAGCTCCGCACCCCGGAAACCGCACAACCATGCGCCAAGGGTACCGAGCAGTGGCAGCCAGACCATCTTCACCAGGCTGGCATCGATGGCCAGCCTGCCACTGTCGCGCAACGCCGCCAGCGACAGTGTGCCGCCAATGCAGATGAGCGCCAGCGGCAGGGTCATCTGCGCCAGGTAATCGCCCGAGGTCAGCAGCCAGTTGGGCAGCGGCACCTGGCCGTAAGCCATGGGCGTGGCTACCAATACGCTAATGATCAACGGGTTGCTGAAAATGCTCTTGCAGATGCTCCACGGGTCGGACTTGAGGTCCGGGCTGTACACCGCCAGCACCAATGCCGACAGCGAGTTGTACATGAGGATGACCAGGCCGGCGAGCACCGCCCCCAAGGAAATACCATAGTCACCGTACAGGCTGGCGGCCAAGGCCAGGCCGATCACGCCGTTATTGCCGCGAAACGCGCCCTGGGTATAGATGCCGCGCTCTGCCAGCGGGCTGCGCCAGATGGCCAGGCCCCAGGCGATGGCGAAACCGACCAGGGTGGCGACGATAAAGTAGAGGATGACACCCGGTTTTACCGCAGAGGCCAGGTCGGCGTGGTAAATGCCGAGAAACAGCAGCGCCGGCATGCAGACGTTGAACACCAGTTGCGAGGCGACGCGATTGAAATTGTCATCGATCAGATGGATGCGTTTGAGCAGTACGCCCATGAACAGCATGGCGAAGACCGGTGCCGTGATGTTCAGCGTCTGGATAAGAAGGGCGAGCATGCGCAAGCGATCCTGGAGGGGGTTGCCGTTAGGGGGCTAATGATACGCCAACGGCTGGGATTTGCGGGGATCGCGGGGTGTTATAGAGAAATTTCTGTCAGTGCCGGCCCTTTCGCGACGGTTCGGCGCGAAGGGGCCAGCACTGCCAATAAAGAATCAGCGCCGAACCGGCCGCTTCTGCAATTTGCGCTGCAAAGTCCGCCGGTGCATGCCCAGCGCCCGCGCAGTGGCCGAGATGTTGCCCTCGTGCTCATTCAACACGCGCTGGATGTGCTCCCACTGCAGGCGGTCGACCGACATCGGGTTTTCCGGCACCAGGGTATCCAGGTCGGTGTGCTCCGACAGCAGCGCCGCCAGCACATCATCGGCATCGGCCGGCTTGCACAGGTAGTTGCAGGCGCCCCGCTTCACCGCCTCCACCGCCGTGGCAATGCTCGAGTACCCGGTCAGGATCACCACGCGCATTTCCGGGTCCAGTTCCAGCAGCTTGGGCAGCAGCACCAGGCCCGAGTCACCGTCCATCTTCAGGTCCAGCGTGGCGTAGTCCGGCAGGTCCTGCTGGGCCAGGATCAAGCCCTCCTCGGCAGAACTGGCAGTGCTCACGCGGAAACCGCGGCGGCTCATGGCCCGGGCCATGACCCGGGTGAAGGTGGCATCGTCATCCACCAGCAGCAGGTGCGGCAGCTCTTCGCTTTCGACCTGGTTTTCTTCGCTCATCATTCATCTCCTCGCTTGCCATAGGGCAGGCGCAGTTCGGTCAGGGTGCCACCCTGTTCATGACTATAGAGTTTCACCGAACCGCCCGCACGGGTCACGCTGGCCTTGCTCAAGAACAGGCCAAGGCCGAAGCCTTTGCCTTTGGTGGTAATGAAGGGTTTGCCGATGGCTTCGGCAATGGCCGGCGGCACGCCCGGGCCGTGGTCGCGGATGCTGATGACGATGTCGTGGGCGTCCCAGTCCAGGCGCACCTCCAGGTCATCGGGGCAGGCATCGGCGGCATTGTTCAACAGATTCAGCAACGCCTGGGTCAGGTCCGGTGGCGGAGTCAGGCGCGGCACTTTGCCGTCGCGCAGGCGCTGGAGGCGGTAACTGGCTTCCGGGCGCATCAAGTGCCAACGGTTCAGCGCCTCGTCCAGCCAGGCGGTCACGTCCTGCTCCACGATAGCAAGGCGGCGGTTGGCTTCGGCGGCACGCACCAGCTGCTGCAACGTCTCTTTGCACAGTTTTACCTGGTCTTGAAGGATTTGCAGGTCTTCTTGCAGCAACGGGTCGGCGTGGTCCTGGCGCATTTCATTCAGTAGCACGCTCATAGTCGCCAACGGCGTGCCCAGTTCATGGG
This sequence comes from Pseudomonas sp. yb_9, assembly GCF_043103635.1. Lineage (NCBI taxonomy): Bacteria > Pseudomonadati > Pseudomonadota > Gammaproteobacteria > Pseudomonadales > Pseudomonadaceae > Pseudomonas > Pseudomonas sp. yb_9. Next base: position 47,544 of record NZ_JBICKA010000112.1, read on the forward strand.
CGGCGCCAGCGGCCTGGGTGGCCACGGCCAGTAGCTGCTCGTCTCGCAGGCTTTCTTCCCTGCGCTCGGAACGCAGTTGCTCCTGGCGGCGCAGCTCTTCGGCCATGCGCGCGGCAAAGAAGGTGATCACCGCTGCGGCCAGGGCAATACTGAGCCACATGCCGTACACCTGCATCTTGTCCCGCGCCATCGGCAGGCCTTCGAGCGGGTAGAACTGCACCAGCAGCAGGCTGTAGGCCGTCAGGGCAATGCCCGAAAGAATCAGCGAATACAGCCACGGCAAGGTCACCGCAGCAATCGCCAGCGGTACCAGGTAATACGACACGAACGGGTTGGTCGAGCCACCTGAGTAATACAGCAAGGCACTGTGGATCAGCAGGTCGCAGGCCAGCTGCAGGGCATATTCCATTTCGGTGACCGGCAGCGACAGGCGCAGGCGCAGCGCCGTGAAGGCGCACAGCAGCGAGGACAAGGCCAAGGTGCCAGCCAGCGACAGCCAAGGTAAAGGCAGCAGTTCGGTCCAGTAGGCAACGCCCACGGAGCCTGCCTGGGCAGCCAGGACCAGGACCCGAATGACGGTCAGGCGCCAGAGGTTCTGGCGGGTAGCAGACAGCGGTTGTACGGCGGCGAGCATGAGCTCTCCTGATGAGTGCTCCAGAAAAATCGGCTGGAGTATACCGAAGCCGGGCGCCTCGCTGCAGCGATGCGGCAAAGCGCCACACTTTGTCACAGGTTCATGATGGCACTTTTGAACCCACTACACTGTTGCCGGTCAGATGGGCCATGCGTGGAATGGATGACCAGACCCCACGCCTTTTATTGCCAAGGAGTACCACATGCAAATCCCTCGTCGCGGCGCCGCCCTTGTCCTGTCTTGCGGCCTGCTCGCCAGCCTGCCGGTGCTGGCTGCCGATGAACCGCGTTACAACCAGGTATCGCTGCGTGCCGAAGTCAGCAAGGAAGTGGCGCGTGACCTGATGGTCGTCACCCTGTACAGCGAAGCGCAGAACACCGACCCGGGCAAGCTCGCCAAGCAGATCACCGAAGCCATGAACAAGGCCGTGCAGCAGTCGCGTCAGGTCAAGGATGTGAAGATCAGCCAGGGCAGCCGCAACAGCTACCCGGTCTATGACAGCAAGGGCCAGAAGATCACCGGCTGGCGCGAGCGCGCCGAGCTGCGCCTGGAAAGCGCCAACTTCCCGGCCCTGTCCCAGCTTACCGCTGACCTGCTGCAAGAACTGAAAATGGGCGGCATGGACTTCTCCATTGCCCCGGCCACACGCAAGGCCAGCGAGGATGCACTGCTCAAGGACGCGGTCGATGCCTTCAAGGCGCGTGCGGAACTGGCCACCGAGGCGCTGGGCGGCAAGGGCTACAAAGTGGTCAGCCTGAACCTCAACAGCAGCGGCTACCCGCGCCCGTACCTGCGTAGCGCACCGATGGCAATGAAGGCCATGGGGGCTGACGAGGCGGCGCCAGCGCCGGATATCGAGGCGGGTACCAGTGAAGTGAGCATGAATGCCGATGGCTTGATCGAAGTGCAGATGCCCTGACAGCCACAAGCTTCAAGCAGCAAGCGACAAGTGGACCGTGAACACCGTCTGCTTTGCCTTGCAGCTTGAAGCTTGCCACTTATAGCTGTTATTCAGACCTTTCCTACGCACCACAAAGGTGCCTCCTACATTTACCCCCGCCCCGAAACATTCTGCAAAATGCCATCATTTTGCCTCCGCAAACGTTTAACTTCGTCGAAAGTTACAACGATGCGACATCCATGTACGGCCGTACCACTTTTCTGGCGCCAACTATCCTTCTACCTGTTGCATTGGGAACATCCCCTGCATAAGTATCCGCAGGTCGGCTCACGAGGCCGCCTCATCCGAAAAATGACAACAATGAGGCCACCATGCTCAAACACGCAGTCATTCCGTTCCTGCTGGGTGCAGGCTTGCTCACCGGCGCACCGTCGGCGCTTGCCGCGTCCAACCTGGTGTTCTGCTCCGAAGGCAGCCCGGCCGGTTTCGACCCGGGGCAGTACACCACCGGGACCGATTTCGATGCCTCGGCCGAGACCGTGTTCAACCGCCTGACCCAGTTCGAGCGCGGCGGTACGGCAGTCATCCCGGGCCTGGCGACCAAGTGGGAAGTCTCCGACGATGGCAAGACCTACACCTTCCACCTGCGTGAAGGCGTCAAGTTCCACACCACCGACTATTTCAAGCCCTCCCGCCCCTTCAACGCCGACGACGTGCTGTTCACCTTCAACCGCATGCTCGACAAGGACCACCCCTTCCGCAAAGCCTACCCCACCGAGTTCCCGTACTTCACCGACATGGGCATGGACAACAACATCGCCAAGGTGGAGAAACTCGACGAGCACACGGTGAAATTCACCCTCAACGAAGTCGACGCCGCGTTCATCCAGAACCTGGCCATGAGCTTCGCCTCCATCCAGTCCGCCGAATACGCCGACCAGTTACTGAAAAACGGCAAGGCCGCCGACATCAACCAGAAACCGATCGGTACCGGCCCGTTCGTGTTCAGCAAGTATCAGAAAGACGCGCAGATCCGCTTCAAGGGCAACAAGGACTACTGGCAACCCGATGACGTGAAGATCGACAACCTGATTTTCGCCATCACCACCGATGCCTCGGTGCGCATGCAGAAGCTGAAGAAGAACGAGTGCCAGGTCACCCTGTTCCCCCGCCCGGCCGACATCGAGCCGCTAAAGGCCGACAAGAACCTGCAAATGCCACAGCAGGCCGGCTTCAACCTTGGCTACATCGCCTACAACGTGATGGACAAGATCAAGGGCAGTAATGAGGCCAACCCGATGGCCCAGCTGAAAGTGCGCCAGGCGCTGGACATGGCGGTGGACAAGAAGAAGATCATCGAGTCGGTCTATCAGGGCGCCGGCCAGTTGGCCGTCAACGCCATGCCACCGACCCAGTGGTCGTATGACGACAGCATCAAGGATGCGCCATACGACCCCGAAAAGGCCAAGCAACTGCTCAAGGAAGCCGGCATCAAGGAAGGCACCGAAATCACCCTGTGGGCCATGCCCGTGCAACGCCCGTACAACCCCAATGCCAAGCTGATGGCCGAAATGCTCCAGTCCGACTGGGCCAAGATCGGTATCAAGGCGAAAATCGTCAGCTACGAATGGGGCGAATACATCAAACGCTCCAAAGGCGGCGAACAGGGCGCCATGCTGATTGGCTGGAGCGGCGATAACGGCGACCCGGACAACTGGCTGGGCACCCTCTACGGCTGCGATGCGGTCGACGGCAACAACTTCTCCAAATGGTGCTACAAGCCCTACGACGACCTGATCAAGCAGGCCAAGGCCACCTCCGATCAGGCCAAGCGCACCGAGCTGTACCAGAAGGCACAGCACATCCTCAAGGAGCAGGTGCCGATCACCCCGATCGCCCACTCCACCGTGTACCAGCCCATGAGCGCCAAGGTGAAGGACTTCAAGATCAGCCCGTTTGCGCTGAACGCCTTCTACGGCGTCAGCGTGGACAAATAGGGTTAACTGCGGCACCCGGGCAATAGCGGGTGCCTTCCCCATCACCTCTTCAATGTCGTCCTGCGGCTACCCGCTGCGGGTTGGGTGAACTGTTGCCGCCATTCATACCCGAGGCGGTGCAAACAGACGAAAAAGGATTCGCCATGCGCCACGCTACCTGCCTATCAGCCCTGTTGGCACTAGGCCTGATCAGCCAATCCCTTCCCTCGCTGGCCAACAGCCTGGTGTTCTGCTCCGAAGGCAGCCCAGCCGGTTTCGACACGGCCCAGTACACCAGCGCCACCGACAACGACGCCGCCGAACCGATCTACAACCGCCTGGTGGAGTTCGAGCGCGGCGGCACCGCCGTACACCCTGCCCTGGCGACGCGCTGGGAGGTATCGGACGATGGCCTGCACTACACCTTCCACCTGCGCGAAGGGGTGAAGTTCCACAGCAACAAGGCCTTTACCCCGAGCCGTGACTTCAACGCCGACGACGTGCTGTTCACCTTCAAACGCATGCTCGACAAGGGCCACCCGTTCCGCCAGGCCTACCCCACCGAGTTCCCCTATTTCATCAGCATGGGCCTGGACAAGAACATCGCCCGTGTCGAGAAAATCGACCCGATGACCGTGGCATTCACCCTGAAATCGGTCGATGCCGCGTTCACCCAAAACCTGGCGATGAGTTTCGCCTCCATCCTCTCTGCCGAATACGCCGACCAATTGATGGCCAGCGGTCGCCCCAGCGACATCAACCAGCAGCCCATCGGCACCGGGCCGTTCGTGTTCCAGCGTTACCAGAAGGATTCGCAGATCCGCTACAAGGGCAACAAGGATTACTGGGCACCGAATGAAGTGAAGATCGACAACCTGGTGTTCTCGATCAACATCGACCCTTCTGTGCGTATCCAGAAGCTGCGCCGCAACGAATGCCAGGTCACCCTGCACCCACGCCCGGCCGACCTGTCGGCACTCAAGGCCGACAGCAAGCTGCAGGTGTTGCAGCAGCCGGGCTTCAACCTCGGCTACATCGCCTACAACACCCAGCACCCGCCATTCGACCGCCTGGAAGTACGCCAGGCGATGGACATGGCGGTGGACAAGGCAGCCATCATCCAGACGGTGTATCAGGACTCCGGCCAACGGGCGGTCAACGCCATGCCGCCCACCCAGTGGTCCTATGACGAAAGCCTCAAGGACGCACCCTACGACCCGGAAAAGGCCAAACAGCTGCTCCAGCAGGCCGGGGTCAAGCCTGGCACCGAAGTCACTTTGTGGGCCATGCCCGTACAGCGCCCGTACAACCCCAACGCCAAACTGATGGCTGAAATGCTCCAGGCCGACTGGAACAAGCTCGGTTTCAAGGTGCGCATCGTCAGCTACGAGTGGGGTGAATACCTCAAGCGCATGAAAAGCGGCGAGCACGACATCGCCCTGATCGGCTGGACCGGTGACAACGGTGACCCGGACAACTGGCTGGGCACCCTCTACAGCTGCGACGCCATCGGCAGCAATAACTACTCGCTGTGGTGCGACCCGCAATACGACAGCCTGGTCAAGCAAGCCAAGCAGGTTACCGACCGCACCCAGCGCACCGCCCTGTACCAGCAGGCCCAGCAGCGGCTGAAGCAACAGGTGCCGATTACCCCGGTGGCGCATTCCACGGTCAACCAACCGCTCAGCGTCAAGGTTTCCGAGTTCAAGGTCAGCCCGTTTGGGCGCAATGATTTTTCCGGTGTGAGTGTGGACTGATTTGTAGCCCTCAAGGGCCTCTTCGCGGGTAAACCCGCTCCCACAGCGTTATCCCCTAGCCAGGAGTCTGCACAGATCCCTGTGGGAGCCGGCTTACCGGCGATTGGGCCAGTACAGGCAACACAACACCCCGATTTTAGCCCGGCGATCCCGCGGCAACCCTGGCAGCACCGCAACAACCATCCGGCCCACAAGGCCGGCAATAACTAGAAAAGAATGGGAGCTTCAACCTTGAGAGTATTCACCTTGACCGCACTGGCTTTATCCATCAGTGCCTTATCCACCGTGGCCCAGGCCGACCCGCAAAGCCAGGACTACCTCCCCCTCACCCTCAAAGACAGCAGCGAGCAAGCGCAAGCCAGCGGCTTCATCGACGGCCAGAGCCTGTCCGGCACCACCCGCAACTGGTACGCCCGCGAACGCGCCGCCCGCGCACCGCTGTGGCGCTACTACAAGAGCGACGGCACCCGCAAACCTACCCACAGCCGCGAAAACTGGCTGCAGGGCAGCATCCTCAACTACAGCTCCGGCTTTACCCAGGGCACCGTGGGCTTTGCTGTCGAGGCCGCCGGCTACAACGCCATCGCCCTGCAACAGGACCGCCAGGCCGTCGCCGGCCCCAACAACCGCACCCTCACTCACAGCGATGGCGACCCCATCGGCCAGTGGAGCAAACTGGGCCTGGGCAACATCAAGGCACGCGTGTCCAACACCACCCTTACCCTGGGCCGTCAGTCGGTGGACACTCCAATGATCGCCTACATCGGCAACCGCGCCTTGCCATCCAGCTTCCAGGGTGCGTTCCTGCACAGCGCCGAGTTCGACAACCTCAGCTTCGACCTGGGCACCTTCGACCGCGTCTCGCCACGCACCGAGCAAAGCCTCAGCAAATTCCGCAGCGAATACAGCGCCACCGGCGTGGAAACCGATCGCGCCAGCACGGCCGGCATCAACTACCAGCCGCTCAAGAGCCTGAGCACCAGCCTGTACGCCACCAAGGTCGACGACTTCTGGAACCAGTACTACTTCGGCGCCAACCACGTGCTGGGCGACAGCGCGGTACTCAGCCTGAGCACCGGCCTGAACTACTACAAGACCGTGGACGCCGGCAGCCAGAAGATGGGCAAGATCGACAACGACACCTACAGCCTGTCGCTCGACCTGACCCACCAGGCCCACACCATCGGCGCCTCGTGGCAGCAGGTGAACGGTAACGAGTACTTCGACTACCTGCACGAAACCAACGGCATCTACCTGGCCAACTCGCTGCTGTCGGACTTCAACGGCCCCAACGAAAAATCGCTGAAGATCTCCTACGTGCTGAACATGGCGCCCTACGGCGTACCGGGCCTGAAGTTCAATCTGTACAACGCCCGCGGCTGGGGCATCGACGGTACCCATTACCGCGGTACCGCCTACGACGTGAACGGCCTGGACGGCGAAACCCACTACGAGTGGGGCATCGGCACCAGCTACGCGGTGCAAAGCGGGCCGCTGAAAGACACCAGCATCCGCGCCACCTACACCACCCACCGCGCCAGCAAGGCCCAGGGTGACGGCAGCCTGGATGAGTTCCGGGTGGTCACCACCATTCCATTCAACATTCTCTGACCGCTGACGCCACGGCCCGGTCTGTGCGGGCCGTGGCAGCTACGCTGGAATCAATGCAAGCCGGGAGACCTGAACCCATGCAGAGTGCTTTCATGAAATCGTTACCGTTGCGCCTTGCCCTCGCCGCGCTGGTGCTGGGCAGCGCCACGCATCTGGCGGCCAAACCGTTGGTGGTCTGTACCGAGGCCAGCCCGGAAGGATTCGACGTTGTCCAGTACACCACCGGGGTCACGTTCGATGCCACCGCCGAAACGTTGTTCAACCGCTTGGTCGACTTCAAGCCCGGCACCACCGACATCGAGCCGGCACTGGCCGAACGCTGGGACATTTCACCCGACGGCCTGACTTACACCTTCCACCTGCGCGAAGGGGTAAAGTTCCACACCACCGACTACTTCAAGCCAACCCGTGAGTTCAATGCTGATGACGTGCTATGGAGCCTACGCCGCCAGCTCGACCCTGCTCACCCGTGGCATGACAAGACCAGCGTCGGTTACCCGTATTTCGAAAGCATGGCCTTCAAAAGCCTGCTCAAGTCGGTGGAAAAGACCGACGACCGCACCGTCGTGATCACCCTCACCCGCCCCGAAGCACCGTTCCTGCGGGACATGGCCATGGGCTTCACGTCGATCTACTCCGCCGAATACGGCGACCAGTTGCTCAAGGCCGGTAAAACCGCCGAGCTGAACAGCAAGCCGATCGGCACCGGCCCGTTCATCTTCCAGCGCTACAACAAGGACGCCCAGGTGCGCTTCAAGCCCAACCCGGACTACTTCCGCGGCAAGCCACCGGCCGATGCACTGATTTTCGCCATCGCCACCGACAGCAACGTGCGTCTGCAAAAACTGCGCGCCAATGAATGCCAAGTTGCGCTCTACCCCAAGCCGGAAGACGTGCCGGCGATCAAGGCCGACGCCAAACTCAAGGTGGCAGAGACCGAAGCGCTGGTCACCGGCTACATCGCCATGAATACCGAGCACAAGTACCTCAACGATGTGCGCGTGCGTAAAGCCATCAACATGGCCTTCGACCGCCAGGCCCATGTTGACCAGCTTTTTGGCAAGGGCAATGCATTGGTCGGGGTGAACCCTTACCCACCGACCATGATCGGTTACAACACCAGCAACCAGAACCCGCCGCGAGACCTCGACAAGGCACGCGCCTTGCTCAAGGAAGCTGGCGTACCACAAGGTACGGTCATCACCCTGTTCACACGCAACGGCGGCGGCATGACCAATCCCAACCCGAGGCTGTCCGCCGAAATGCTGCAGGCTGACCTGAAACAGATCGGCCTGAAGCTGGATATTCGCGTAATGGAATGGGCCGAAATGCTGCGCCGCGCCAAAAAGGGCGAAGCCGACCTGGTGTCCACCGGCTGGGCCGGCGACAACGGCGACCCCGACAACTTCCTCACCCCGCTGCTGAGCTGCGAAGCGGCGAAGAACGGCGAAAACTACGCCCGCTGGTGCAACCCGAAATTCCAGGAGTTGATCACCCGCGCCCGCGAAGTGATCAATGACGACGAACGTGCAAGGCTCTATAGCGAGGCATTGAAGGTGTACGATGACGACCAACCCTGGATCAGCATGGCCCACCCCAAGGTGTTCGTGGTCATGCGTGACAACGTGGAGGGCTACGTGATCAGCCCTCTGACCAAAAATAACTTCGCCACCACCAAGGTGAAGTAGAACAACAACGACCGCCGGCAACCCACACGGGAACCGGCGGCACTGCCGTGGCGTGCTGCTGGCCCCACGGTCTGAAGAGGTAACCCCGACAATGTTGAGCTTTATTGCCCGGCGCCTGGGCCTGCTGATACCGACCTTTTTCGGCATCACCTTGCTGACCTTCGCGCTCATACGCCTGATCCCCGGCGACCCGGTGGAAGTCATGATGGGCGAGCGCAGGGTCGACCCCGAAATGCATGCCCAGGCCATGGAACGCCTGGGCCTGAACAAACCACTGCCGCTCCAGTACCTGGACTACGTCGGCAAGCTCGCCCAAGGTGACCTGGGTGAATCGCTGCGTACCCGCGAAAGCGTGTGGCGCGAGTTTCTCACCTTGTTCCCGGCCACCCTGGAACTGGCCTTCGCCGCCCTGCTGTTCGCAGGCATCGTCGGCCTGCTGGCCGGGGTGATCGCCGCGCTTAAGCGCGGTTCGCTGTTCGACCATGGGGTGATGGGTATTTCCCTGGCCGGCTACTCGATGCCGATCTTCTGGTGGGGCCTGATCCTGATCATGTTCTTCTCGGTGAGCCTGGGCTGGACCCCGGTGTCCGGGCGCATCGACCTGCTCTACGACATCGAGCCGAAAACCGGCTTCATGCTCATCGACACCCTGCTCAGCGACGAAGAAGGCGCGTTCAAGGACGCGGTGATGCACCTGATATTGCCGGCCATCGTGCTCGGCACCATCCCGCTGGCGGTCATCGCCCGCATGACCCGCTCGTCGATGCTCGAAGTATTGCGCGAAGACTACATCCGCACCGCCCGCGCCAAAGGCCTCTCGCCAGGGCGCGTGGTGTTCGTGCATGGCCTGCGCAATGCCTTGATCCCGGTGCTGACCGTGTTCGGTTTGCAGGTCGGCACATTGCTGGCCGGTGCGGTGCTGACCGAAACCATCTTTTCCTGGCCGGGCATCGGCAAATGGCTGATCGAAGCCATCGGCGCCCGTGACTACCCCGTGGTCCAGAACGGCATCCTGTTGATCGCCTGCCTGGTGATCCTGGTCAACTTCGTCGTGGACATTCTCTACGGCCTGGCCAACCCACGCATCCGTCATCAGCGCTGAGGCCCTTGCCATGACTAGCCCGATTCCCAAACCCGTGTCGCCGGCCAGCCCGGTGGACCAGAGCCTGCTCTACCCCTCGCCGTACAAAGAATTCTGGCAAGCCTTCGCGCGCAACAAAGGCGCTGTGATGGGCCTGGCCTTCATGAGCCTGGTGGTGTTCTGCGCGCTATTTGCACCCTGGGTTGCCCCGCACGACCCCAGCGAGCAGTACCGCGACTTCCTGCTGACACCGCCCGTGTGGCTGGAGGGCGGCACTTGGCAATTCATCCTCGGCACTGACGAGCTGGGCCGCGACCTGCTTTCGCGCTTGATCCAGGGCGCGCGGCTGTCGCTGCTGATCGGCCTGTCGTCAGTGGTGATGTCGCTGATCCCGGGCATCCTGCTGGGCCTGCTGGCCGGCTTTTTCCCGCAGTTGCTCGGCCCGTCGATCATGCGCCTGATGGACGTGATGCTGGCCCTGCCCTCGCTGCTGCTGGCCGTAGCCATTGTCGCTATCCTCGGCCCTGGCCTGATCAATACCGTGATCGCCATCGCCATCGTTTCACTGCCCTCTTACGTTCGCTTGACCCGCGCCGCCGTGATGGGCGAACTGAACCGCGACTATGTCACCGCTGCACGCCTGGCCGGTGCCGGTCTGCCAAGACTGATGTTCGTCACTGTGTTACCCAACTGCATGGCGCCGCTGATCGTGCAGGCCACCCTCAGCTTCTCCTCGGCGATCCTTGACGCGGCCGCCCTGGGTTTCCTCGGCCTAGGCGTGCAACCGCCGACCCCGGAATGGGGCACCATGCTGGCTTCGGCGCGCGACTACATCGAGCGCGCTTGGTGGGTGGTGAGCCTGCCTGGCCTGACCATTCTGCTCAGTGTGCTGGCAATCAACCTGATGGGCGACGGCCTGCGCGATGCGCTGGACCCGAAACTCAAGAACGCCGTCTGAGGAGAACGCCATGTCACTGTTGCAGATCAACAACCTGAACGTGCGCTTCGGCGACGCCACGGCGGTACCGGTGGTCGACGGCCTGGACCTGACGGTAGAAGCCGGCGAAATCCTGGCCATCGTCGGCGAATCCGGGTCGGGCAAATCGGTCACCATGATGGCCTTGATGGGCCTGATCGACGCCCCCGGGCGCATCACCGCCGACGCCCTCACCTTCGATGGCACCGACATGCTCAAGCTGAGCGGCCGCCAGCGGCGCAAGGTGGTGGGCAAGGACATCGCCATGGTCTTCCAGGACCCGATGACCGCGCTCAACCCCAGCTACACCGTGGGCTACCAGATCGAGGAAGTGCTGCGCCAGCACCTGGGCCTGAAGGGCAAGGCCGCGCGCCAGCGCGCCCTTGAGCTGTTGAAAAAGGTCGAGATCCCGGCAGCGGAAAGCCGCCTGGATGCTTACCCGCATCAGCTGTCTGGCGGCATGAGCCAGCGCGTGGCGATTGCCATGGCCATTGCCGGCGAGCCCAAGCTGCTGATCGCTGACGAGCCGACCACCGCGCTGGATGTGACCATCCAGGCGCAGATCATGGAACTGCTCGTCAACCTGCAGAAGGAGCGCAACATGGCGCTCATTCTGATCACCCACGACCTCGCCGTGGTCGCCGAAACGGCCAGGCGCGTGTGCGTGATGTACGCCGGCCAGGCGGTGGAAGTAGGCCAGGTACCGGAGCTGTTCGACGTTCCCGCCCACCCTTACAGCGAAGCCTTGCTGGCGGCCATCCCCGAGCACAGCATCGGCGCCGAACGCCTGACCACCCTGCCCGGCATCGTCCCCGGCCGTTACGACCGCCCTGTCGGCTGCCTGTTGTCGCCGCGCTGCCCCTATGTGCGGGACAACTGCCGCCACCAACGCCCGCCCCTTGATCCCCAGGTTCACAGCCTGGTGCGCTGCTTCTACCCGCTGAACCAGGAGGTGGCGTAATGACCGTCGTTCTATCCGCCCGGGAGCTGACCCGGCATTACGAAGTCTCCCGCGGGCTGTTCAAAGGCCATGCGTTGGTCCGTGCGCTGAATGGTGTGTCGTTCGAACTGGAAGCCGGCAAGACCCTGGCCGTGGTTGGCGAGTCCGGCTGTGGCAAATCGACCCTGGCCCGCGCACTGACCCTGATCGAAGAGCCTTCTTCCGGCTCGCTGCAAATCGCCGGCACCGAGGTGAAAGGCGCCAGCAAGGCTGAGCGCAAGCAACTGCGCCGCGACGTGCAGATGGTGTTCCAGAGCCCCTACGCTTCGCTCAACCCACGGCAGAAGATTGGCGACCAGTTGGCCGAGCCCCTGCTGATCAACACGTCACTGAGCAAGGCCGAACGGCGCGACAAAGTGCAGAAGATGATGGAGCAGGTGGGCCTGCGCCCCGAGCACTACCAGCGCTATCCGCACATGTTCTCGGGTGGCCAGCGCCAGCGTATCGCCCTGGCCCGAGCGATGATGCTGCAACCGAAGGTGCTGGTAGCGGACGAGCCGACCTCGGCGCTGGACGTGTCGATCCAGGCGCAGGTACTGAACCTGTTCATGGACTTGCAGAAGGAATTCAACACCGCCTACGTGTTCATCTCGCACAACCTGGCGGTGGTGCGACATGTGGCCGATCAGGTGCTGGTGATGTACCTCGGGCGACCGGCGGAAATGGGGCCGAAAGAGGATATCTACGAGAGGCCGTTGCACCCGTATACCCAGGCGTTGCTGTCGGCAACTCCCACTATTCACCCGGACCCGCTGAAGCCGAAGATCCGCATTGCCGGGGAACTGCCCAACCCGCTCAACCCGCCGGATGGGTGTGCGTTTCACAAGCGGTGCCCGTATGCGACGGAGCGGTGTGCCAAGGAGGTGCCGGCTTTGCGGCAGGTGAGTACGCGACAGGTGGCTTGCCATTATGCGGAGCAGTTTCTGTAGATGACCGGGGCGTTTTGCGCCCCGTTCGCAGCTCAAGGCTGCGCCTACAGGGGATCGCGATAACAGGGGATATCGCGGTCGTCTGTAGGCGCAGCCTTGTGCTGCGAAAGGGCAGCAAAGCGGCTCTTTCGGTCAATGCATGAAAATGGCGATCAGGATGATGACCGGAATTGGTACCCCAAGCATCCAGAGCAGTATCGAGCGCATGTCGGTTCTCCTTGCTTAACGTTGAATGGTGCGATGGGCGACGTATTCGCCTTCCAGCCACTGCACCTGGTCACGACGGCGACCACCATAAAGCGCTGCAAGGCTGGCGAAGAAGGCGCCACACAGCAGTGCTACAAAGGTCCACAGCGCGGTCCATGCAGCAGCCTTCGCGGCAGCCTCAGCCGCTTGCTTGGCCTGCAGCTTGAGCTGTTGCACCTGGGCCATCACCTGGTCGACGCGGGCCTCTGCTTCGGGTTGAGTCAAGCGGGTGCGTTGCGCCACCAACTGCGCCAGGTAAGCGCGGTCTTCAGGCGCAAGTGCACCGTCACCTGCCAGGCCCTTGGCCAGAATGCGCGCCGCTACCCCATTGGCAGCGTCCTCGCTCACCGGCGCAGGGCCGTCACCACGGAACAGGCTGTCGACGAAATACCCCATCGAATCCTTATCGGCATTGGCAGCCGCCGCGCCACCGGCAGCAGCACTCATGCCAACCACTTGCGTCGCCGCGCTGGCTCCAGCACCTACCAGGTTGCCCGCCGTACCCAGGACCAGCATCGCAGCTACCAAGGTGGCGACTGCCCAGGACAGGAACCCATGGGCGGTGTCGCGGAAGTACACTTCATCGCCATGCAAGTTGGCCCACTTCACACGCAGCCTGCCGGCGATATACCCGCCCAGGCCAGAAGCGATGATCTGCGTCAGCAACAGCCAGATGATGGTGGAAACCGCCAGCGTTTTCGCGCTCGCGCCCTCGTTGGCCCAAGGTGAAGTGGCGGCAAAGCCCAAGCCCGCACCCAGCACCACCAATATCAAGGATAAAGCGGCCGCCGCAGCAGCACCCGCGAAGATGGCCGCCCAGGAAACACCTGAGCGGCCTTGAGTATCGAAAACGGAGGAGTCGGCAGAGGGGATCATGATATGTGCGCCTATGTATGTTGGTAGCGAGAAGTCCATTCGCGCAGTAACCGTTGCAGAGGCTGTGCCATTCATTACAAAAAATTAATTACATAAAAATCAGATCGTTAGTGAATTCTTCGATTTAAGAATCGTGCAAAAAGCGCGAGTGGCGCTCCGGCATCAGGTGTTCTGCAATATTGTGGCCTTTACGCCGGCGAGGCATGATCTGGCAATGACGCTCCCTGACGACTCCGCCCAGACCCCGCTCACCGCTGACACCGTGCTGCGCTACCACCTGTGCTGGAAGCATCGTGACCTGGACGGGGTCATAGCGCTGTACCACCCCGACATCCAGTACCACGACTTTTTCCAGAACCGGGTGCTTGGCTACGTTGAGATGCGCGACTACGTACGCGCCTGCCTGCCCCATGAAGCCGGCGAAGACATCGTTCACAGTGACCGCATCCGCGTCGATGGCTGCACCGCATTCATCCAGTACCAGGTCACGGTCCAGGGTGGCGATGGCCTGGTGGCGTTCCAGTCCAGCGAGGCGATCACCGTCAAGGATGGCCTGATCTGGCGGGTCAACGAATACGCCACGCTGGTTCGCCAGAACAGCAGCGGGCACGCCAGTACCGGCCCGCGCCCTGCCACCAGCCGCCTGGGGTTGTCACCACGGCAACTGTCGACCATGGCCCAGGACCTGGAACACTACTTCCAGCGCCAGTGCCCCTATCTGGACCCGGAGCTGGACCTGCAGCAAGTGGCCGATGCCAGCGGCTATAGCCGCAACCAGATTTCCTACCTGCTCAACCAGGTGCTTGGGCAAAGCTTCTACCGCTACGTCAACCAGGCGCGCTTGCAACACCTAATGGCCAGCCTGGACAACGACAGCGTCGAGGCGACGATTGACGAGTTGGCATTCAGCGCCGGCTTCAACTCACTGTCAGCCTTCTACAAGTGCTTCCGGGAACACACCGGCCTCACGCCCAAGGCGTACCTGAAGCAAATTTCCCTGCGTGCACGCACGTAAGACAGCCGCCCGCACACCCCACTAGGATCGCCCACAGACCTTGACGGATGTGGAGCCCGACCCGATGCAACCCCTGCGCACGCTCAGCCTGTGGATGGACCAGCTCGACGAGCCACTGTGCGCTCGCCCGGCCCTGCGTGAAGACCTGGTTGCGGATGTGTGCATCATCGGTGCCGGCTACACCGGACTGTGGACTGCCTACTACCTCAAGCGCCAAGCCCCGCAGCTGAACGTCGCGGTGATCGACGCCAACATCGCCGGTTTCGGCGCCTCCGGGCGCAACGGCGGCTGGCTGATGGGCAACCTGCTGGGCGAAGACCGCCTGCTGGCCACCCTGTCGCCCCAACAGCGCCGGGCCAGCATCGACCTGCTGCACGGCATTCCCGATGAAGTACAGCGTGTGCTGCAACGCGAAGGCATCGACTGCGACTACCGCAAAGGCGGCGTGCTGTACTGCGCCGCACGCTACCCCGAGCAGGAACGCAGCCTGCGCGCCTACCTGGACGATCTGTATCGCCAAGGCATGACCGAAGACGACTACCGCTGGCTGCGCCCCGAGCAACTGGACGCCCAACTGCGGGTCAGCAATGCCTTTGGCGCCATCTACAGCCCGCACACCGCGACCATCCAGCCGGCCAGACTCGTGCGCGGTTTGGCTCGGACAGTGGAGGCGATGGGCGTACCAATCTATGAAAACACGCCGGCCATCGATTGGCAGCCCGGCGAGGTGCGCACGCCGCTGGCACGGATTCGCTGCCAGTGGGTAGTGCCTGCCGTGGAAGGTTACGCTGCCAGCCTGCCGCCACTGGGCAAACATCAGTTGCCGGTACAGAGCCTGCTGGTGGCCACCGAGCCGCTGCCGGACTCAACCTGGGAGCAGATCGGCCTGAGCCAAGGCCAGGCCTTCAGCGAAAGCAGCCGCCAGGTTACCTATGGCCAGCGCACCGCCGACAACCGCCTGGTATTCGGTGCCCGCGGAGGCTATCGCTTCGGCGGCCGACTGCGCGAAAACTTCAACCTCGACGCGCATGAAATCGAACTGCGCCGTTACCTGTTTAGCGAGCTTTTCCCGCAACTGAAACACGTACGCATCACCCACTCCTGGGGGGGCAACCTGGGCATGGCCCGACGCTTCCGCCCGCACATGCTGTGCGACCGCCAGCGTGGCATTGCCCTGGCTGGCGGCTACGGCGGCGAAGGTGTCGGCGCCACCAACCTGGGCGGGCGCACGCTTGCAGCATTGATCCTCAACCAGCACAACGAACTGACCGCGCAGCCCTGGGTGCTCGACAACCGCGCGGTTTCCAGCCTGGCCAGCTGGCCACCCGAACCCTGCCGCTGGCTGGGCTACAACGCCATCATCCAAAGCTTCGTCCACGAGGACCGGACCCTCGCCAACCCCGCCAGCGCGCCCTGGAGGCGGCGCCTGGCCAGCTCGCTTGCGGACTTCATGGAAGGCTTCATGCACTGACTTCCTTTTCCCCTACACAGGATCCACCGGTCATGAGCATCACCCAGTTCAAGAACACTGACAGCGCCGTGCTCGACAGCAGCAACCCGGTCGCGGTACCGCTTGGCGAACCCGTAGCGGTGACGTCGGTCACCTGCGTGGAGCGCAGCGACGGCGTGGAAACCGGCATCTGGGAATGCACCCCCGGGCGCTGGCGCCGGCAGATCGTGCAGCAGGAGTTCTGCCATTTCATCAAGGGCCGCTGCACCTTCACCCCCGACGGTGGCGAACCCCTGGTCATAGAAGCCGGAGACGCATTGATGCTACCGGCCAACAGCACTGGCACCTGGGACATCCAGGAGACCGTGCGCAAGACCTACGTCCTTATCTTCTGATCCGCTGATCGCCTGCCTTCGATAACAACAGACAAAGCAAGGTAACCCCGACATGCGCACGCTCCTTCTTGCACCCCTGATGCTGGCCGCCAGCGTGGCCGGCGCCGCCGAAACAGTGAAGATCTACAACTGGTCCAGCTATGTCGCCCCCGACACGCTGAAGAACTTCCAGCAAGCCAGCGGCATCGTGCCCACCTATGACGTGTACGACAGCAACGAAACCCTCGACGGCAAGCTGATGACCGGCAACTCCGGCTACGACGTGGTGTTCCCCTCCAACCACTTCATGGCCCGGCAAATCCAGGGCAAGGCCCTGAAGCGCCTGGATAAGTCGCAGTTGCCCAACTGGAAAAACCTCAACCCCGTACTGCTCAAGGCGCTGGAAGTGAACGACCCAGGCAACCAGTACGGGTTCCCTTACCTGTGGGGCAGTACCGGCATCGGCTACAACATCGACAAGGTGAAGGCGGTGCTCGGCGACAATGCGCCGGTTGATTCGTGGGACCTCATCTTCAAGCCCGAGTACATGAGCAAGCTGAAAAGCTGCGGCGTTGCGGTGCTGGACAACGGCCCTGAACTGCTGCCGATTGCCTTGCACTACCTGGGCCTGCCACACCATAGCCAGAACCCGGCGGACTACGACAAGGCCAAGGCATTGCTGATGCAGGTACGCCCTTACATCAGCTACTTCCACTCATCGAAGTACACCGGCGACCTGGCCAATGGCGACATTTGCGTGGTGGTGGGCTTCTCGGGGGATGTGTTGCAGGCGAAGAACCGTGCCGAAGAAGCGAAGAACGGGGTGAAGGTGGGCTACTCGATCCCCAAGGAAGGCGCGCCCATGTGGTTCGACATGGTGGCCATGCCGGCGGATGCTCCGGATGAAAAAGCCGGGTATGCCTACATGAACTACCTGCTACAGCCGGACGTGATGGCCAACATCAGCAACCATGTGCAGTACGCCAATGGCAACCTGAGGGCGGACGGGCTAGTGGACCCGGCGATGAAGGGTAATACGATGATTTACCCGAGCGAGGATGTGATGGGCAAGCTGTATGCGCTGGAGGCGATGCCGGCGAAGATCGACCGCATTCGCACACGGATCTGGACCAGTATCAAGGCCGGAAACTGAAAGGGGCCGCTTTGCGGCCCCAATCAAGCAATCAGTGATGCTCGCGGGTAGCGCGGAACTTGATGTCCGGCCAGCGCTCTTCCATCAGCGACAGGTTGACCCGGGTAGGCGCCAGGTAGGTCAGGTGACCACCACCGTCGATGGCCAGGTTTTCCATGGCCTTGGTCTGGAATTCCTCGAGCTTCTTCTTGTCGTCGCAGTTGATCCAGCGGGCCGACCACACGGTGATCGGCTCGTAGGCGCACTCGACCTTGTACTCTTCCTTCAGGCGGCTGGCGACCACGTCGAACTGCAGCACACCGACCGCACCGAGGATGATGTCGTTACTGCGCTCCGGGAAGAACACCTGGGTGGCACCTTCTTCAGCCAGCTGCTGCAAGCCTTGGCGCAGCTGCTTGGACTTCAGTGGGTCCTTGAGGCGCACGCGACGGAACAGCTCCGGGGCGAAGTGCGGGATACCGGTGAAGCCCAGCGCTTCGCCCTCGGTGAAGGTGTCACCGATCTGGATGGTGCCGTGGTTGTGCAGGCCGATGATGTCACCGGCAAAGGCCTCTTCCAGCTGTTCACGCTCGGAGGAGAAGAAGGTCAGCGCATCGCCGATACGCAGGTCCTTGTTCAGACGCACGTGGCGCATCTTCATGCCCTTCTCGTACTTGCCCGAGCAGATGCGCATGAAGGCGATACGGTCGCGGTGTTTCGGGTCCATGTTCGCCTGGATCTTGAACACGAAGCCGGTGAACTTCTCTTCCACAGGCTCGACGGTACGCTCGTGGGCAACGCGGCCCAGCGGGCGCGGCGCCCAGTCGACCACGGCGTCGAGCACGTGATCCACACCGAAGTTGCCCAGTGCCGTACCGAAGAACACCGGGGTCAGCTGACCGTTGATGAACTCTTCCTGGTTGAACTCATGGCAGGCACCCTGCACCAGTTCCAGCTGCTCGACAAACGAATCGTACTGGTCACCCAGGTGTGCGCGGGCTTCGTCCGAGTCCAGCTTCTGGATGATCTTGGCTTCGGTGCGCTCATGGCCGTGGCCAGGGGTGTACACCACGATGTAGTCGCCGGTGAGGTGGTACACGCCTTTGAAGTCGCGGTAGCAACCAATCGGCCAGGTGATCGGCGCGGCCTTGATCTTCAGTACGGCTTCGATCTCGTCCAGCAGTTCGATCGGGTCACGGATGTCACGGTCGAGTTTGTTGATGAAGCTGACGATCGGCGTATCGCGCAGGCGGCACACGTCCATCAGGGCGATGGTACGCGGCTCAACACCTTTACCACCGTCGAGCACCATCAGCGCCGAGTCCACTGCGGTCAGGGTGCGGTAGGTGTCTTCCGAGAAGTCTTCGTGGCCGGGGGTGTCGAGCAGGTTGATCATGTGCTCGCGGTACGGGAACTGCATCACCGAGGTGGTGATGGAGATGCCGCGCTGCTTCTCCATTTCCATCCAGTCGGAGGTGGCGTGGCGGTCGGACTTGCGCGACTTCACGGTACCGGCGACGGCAATGGCCTTGCCCATCAGCAGCAGCTTCTCGGTGATGGTGGTCTTACCGGCGTCGGGGTGGGAAATGATTGCGAAAGTGCGGCGCTTCGCGACTTCGGCGGCCTGGTTGGTCATGGGAAATCGCCTGACTGGGGGATTAAAAAGGGGCGATATCATACCTGAAGTTGGGCGGGGACCAAAATCTAGTGAACCAGCGGCACCTGTTCCGGCCTCATCGCCGGCAAGCCAGCGCCCACAAGGACCTCCACAGCATTAACGCCTTGCGCAGTACCTGTGGGAGCTGGCTCGCCGGCGATAGGGCCAGACCAATAGCAACCTATTCATCAGGCAATCGCTTTATCACCACAAATAGCCAAAGCGCAGTGATATCAACGCCTGTGCCGCATTAAGCTGCTGTTTTTTCTCGCCAAAAATTCAAGCCCCCAGTGATTAACGCTGGCCAAATGCCGCTTCAGATGGGAACCTTTACGCCCACGGAGACGTCCCCTCCCCTGCAACCCGCTTCGGTTGGGGACTGATTTCATCAGCATTTTCGGGCCCGACGGGGTTCGGCTCATGGCCTGATCGCAGCCTTCGGCGTGTATCAAGCTGCTACTCGCGAACACACCATTCGCCGCCAGCACTGGCCGGCAAAAAAGAAGTGTGCTCGCCGACAACACAAGGAGTCCGCCTGTGGCTAAACGCTACGGAAAAGGGCTGTTGGGATGCGCCACCGTGCTCGTCATCCTGGCCCTGCTGATCCACTGGATCGGCATCGACACGATCACGCGTTATCGCGATGATCTGGGGTTCTACCTGCAAGCGCACCTGGTACTGGTGCTGGCTTCGATGGCGGCGGCGTTGGCCGTGGGCATCCCCGCCGGCATTGCGCTCAGTCGACCGCACCGGGTCGACAAAGCCGAGCGCTTCATGCAGTTCTTCAACGTTGGCAACACCATCCCTCCCCTGGCCGTTCTGGCCATCGCGCTCAGTATCCTGGGCATTGGCGCCGGGCCTGCGATCTTCGCACTGTTCCTCGCCTCTCTTCTGCCCATCGTGCGCAACACCTACGAAGGCCTGAAAAACGTCCCCGCCTCGCTCAAGGAAGCCGCCACCGGCATCGGCATGACCCCGCGCCAGCAACTCTGGCAGGTGGAATTGCCCAACGCCGTGCCGATCATCGTCGGCGGTGTTCGCGTGGCCCTGGCGTTGAACGTGGGCACCGCCCCCCTGGCTTTTCTGATCGGTGCCAACAGCCTGGGCAGCCTCATCTTCCCCGGCATCGCCCTGAACAACCAGCCACAGCTGCTGCTGGGCGCCGCGTGCACCGCGCTGCTGGCCCTGGTGCTGGACGCAGCGGTGAGTTTCTCCAGCAAGCGCTGGCTGGAACGTGGCCTGGCCCAATAAGGATAGGGAACGTATGAAGAAAAGAATCGCCTTGCTGCTGGGCGCGGCCCTGCTGTTCGCAGGATTTGCCCAGGCAGCGGAAAAACCGCTGGTGCGCATCGGCGCGCGGGTGTTCACCGAACAGACCGTGCTCGCCGAAATCACCGCGCAATACCTGCGTGCCAATGGCTTCGACGTGCGCGTCACCACCGGCCTTGGCAGCAACATCGCACGCCAGGCCCAGGAGACCGGCCAGCTCGACCTGATGTGGGAATACACCGGCGTGTCGCTGGTCTCGTACAACCATATCGACGAGCGCATGCCCAATGCCGAAGCCACCTTCGCCAGGGTGAAGGCGCTGGATGCGAAAAAGGACCTGATCTGGCTGACCCCGTCGAAGTTCAGCAACACTTATGCATTGGGCCTGCCCCGCCAAGTGGCCGAAGCCTACCCGCAGGTCAACACCATCAGCGACCTCAACCAGGTGCTGCGTGACGAAAGCCAGCGTACCCACCTGGTGGCGCTGGACACCGAGTTCGCCAACCGCCCCGATGGTCTGGTCGGCCTGCGCGAGATGTACGGCCTGCCGCTGGACCGTCGCAACATTCGCCAGATGGACGGCGGCCTCGTCTACACGGCCATGCGCAATAACCAGGTGTTCGCCGGCCTGGTGTACACCACCGATGGCCGCCTGAACGCCTTCGACCTCAAGCTGCTGAAAGACGACAAGCACTACTTCCCGGACTACACCGCCGCCCCGGTGGTGCGCAAAGCCGTGCTCGACGCCAACCCGCAACTGGCCAGCCTGCTCAAGCCGCTGGCCGAGCAGCTGGATGACGAAACCATGCGCCAGCTCAACGCCAAGGTCGACGTCGAGCACCAGAACCCGACCGCCGTTGCCGCCGCCTTCCTGCGTGAGCACCCACTGAACAGCGAGGGCCAGCCATGAACCTGATCGATACCTTCAGCCACCTGGACTGGGCCCAGGTGCTGCAACTAACCTGGCAGCACATCATGCTGGTGGGCATCGCAGTGGGCCTGGCGATCCTCGTCGGGGTGCCGCTGGGCATTCTGATGACGCGCTTCCCGGCCCTCGCAGGCCCATTGCAGGCCAGCGCCACGGTGCTGCTGACCATCCCCTCCATCGCCCTGTTCGGCCTTCTGCTGCCGTTCTACTCCAAATTCGGCCAAGGCCTTGGACCACTCCCGGCGATCACTGCCGTGTTCCTCTATTCGCTGCTGCCGATCATGCGTAACACCTACCTGGCCCTGACCAACGTCGAGCCCGGCATCCGTGAAGCCGCACGCGGCATCGGCATGACCTTCGGCCAGCGCCTGCGCATGGTCGAGCTGCCCATTGCCGTGCCGGTGATCCTCGCCGGCGTGCGCACCGCCGTGGTCATGAACATCGGCGTCATGACCATTGCCGCCACCATCGGTGCCGGCGGCCTGGGTGTGCTCATCCTCACCTCCATCAGCCGCAGCGACATGTCGATGCTGCTGGTCGGCGCCGTGCTGGTCAGCCTGCTGGCAATCATTGCCGACCTGCTCCTGCAAACCCTGCAACGTGCCCTGACTCCAGAAGGACTGCGCTCATGATCGAACTGAAGAACCTCAGCAAAACCTTCAACGTCAACGGCAAGGACGTGAAAGCCGTCGACGCGGTCAACCTCACCGTCAACGAAGGGGAAATCTGCGTGTTCCTCGGCCCCTCGGGCTGCGGCAAAAGCACCACGCTGAAAATGATCAACCGCCTGATCACGCCCACCTCGGGCCAGGTGTTCATCAATGGCGAAGACACCAC
Source organism: Pseudomonas sp. yb_9 (assembly GCF_043103635.1). Lineage (NCBI taxonomy): Bacteria > Pseudomonadati > Pseudomonadota > Gammaproteobacteria > Pseudomonadales > Pseudomonadaceae > Pseudomonas > Pseudomonas sp. yb_9. Next base: position 69,881 of record NZ_JBICKA010000112.1, read on the forward strand.
CGGGCTGGACGAAGTGACCCTGCGCCGGCACATCGGCTATGTGATCCAGCAGATCGGTTTGTTCCCCAACATGACCATCGAAGAGAACATCACTGTGGTCCCGCGCCTGCTCGGCTGGGACAAGCAAAAGTGCCACGAGCGTGCGCGCGAGCTGATGCACATGATCAAGCTCGAGCCCAAGCAGTACCTGCAGCGCTACCCGCGCGAGCTGTCCGGTGGCCAGCAGCAGCGCATCGGCGTGATCCGCGCCTTGGCGGCAGAAGCGCCGGTGCTGCTGATGGACGAGCCGTTCGGCGCGGTCGACCCGATCAACCGCGAGATGATCCAGAACGAGTTCTTCGAGATGCAGCGGGCGCTGAACAAGACGGTGATCATGGTCAGCCACGACATCGACGAGGCGATCAAGCTGGGCGACAAGATCGCCATCTTCCGTGCCGGCAAACTGTTGCAGCTGGACCACCCGGACACCCTGCTGGCGCACCCGGCGGATGAGTTTGTCAGCAACTTCGTTGGCCAGGACAGCACCCTCAAACGCCTGTTGCTGGTGCGTGCCGAGGATGCGGCGGACAACGCGCCGTCGGTGAGCCCGGAAACGCCTGTGAGCGATGCGTTGGAGCTGCTGGATGAGCACGACCGCCGCTACGTGGTGGTGACCGATACACAGAACAAGGCGCTGGGCTATGTGCGCCGGCGTGACATGCACCGCCAGCAGGGCACCTGTGGTGAATTCCTGCGGCCGTTCAATGCCACGGCGTCGCATGATGAGCATTTGCGCATCCTGCTGTCGCGGATGTACGAGTTTAATAGGGCGTGGTTGCCGGTGCTGGATGCGGAGCAGGTGTTTTTGGGCGAGGTGACGCAAGAGTCGATTGCGGCTTACCTGAGTTCGGGCAGGTCGCGCGGAGCGAAGACCAGCATTGTCTCGCCCGCTGAGGCGGTGGTTTCGTAATCGCTGGGGGCGCTTTGCGCCCCCGGCGATCTCAGATCAGAACCCTACACTGGCCTGCACATAAAAGGTTCGCGGCTCCCCCACATAATGCCGGCATTGTTGTCGCTGGAACGGGTGAAGTACTGCTTGTCGAACAGGTTCTTCACCCCCGTCGGCATTGATCCCGGTGCCCGGCGCACGCTGCTTGGATTGGGCGTAGGCATCCAGGTTCCAGGTCCAGCGGTTGACCGCGTAGCGCACGCCGGCAGTGACCACCTGACGTGAATAGAACGGCAAGTCACGGCCCTTGAAGCCCGGGATCTCACCTTCATAGGTTGCACGGGTAAAGGTGTAGCCACCGCTCACCGACAAGCCATCCAGGCGCGGGTCCAGCCCGGCCAGGTCATAGCGCACAGAAGCCTCGACCCCTTGGTGCTTGGTCGCACCCAGGTTGGTCCAGCCCACGTCGTTGCTGATGTATTGCAGTTCGTCATCGAAGTCGATGTAGAACGCCGTCAGCTCACCGGCAAAACCGCCATCGTCATAACGCGTGCCAATTTCGTAGGTCTTGGCCTTTTCCGGCTCCAGGCCATTGGCCGTGCTGTTGCCTGTCCCGCCCTGCCCCAGCTGGAAGTACTGCAAACTGCCGAACGAAGTTTCCTAGTTGGCGAACACTTTCCACGCGTCGGAGATGTGGTACATCACGCTCAGCGCCGGCAGCGGCTCGTTGCTGGTAATGCTGCGTTTCTTCTCCGCCACCGAGCGGTTGTTGGCATCCAGCACCGGGCGGTCGCGCCAGTCAGTGTTGATGTGCTCGAAGCGGATGCCCGGGGTGATGGTCCAGTTGCCCACGTCGATCTTGTCGTCGATGTAGTAGGCACTGGCCTCGGTGCCACCGCTGCGGTCCTGGAACACATGGCCGTCGGAGGTCGGGGTCACGGTGGGGACGTTGTCGATCAGCGCCAGGCGCGTCGACTGCTCACGCATCGCTTCCTTCAGGTAGCGGTAACCCACACTGACTTCCTGCGTGGTCGGGCCGGCAAAGAAGATGCGCGACACACGCGGCTCGATGGCGAAGGTGTGGTAGTTGCGCGGGTACGACGACAGGGTCTTCATGTCACGCGAAGCGATGGCACTGCCATGGAAGCTGTCGGTGTAATAAGTCAGCACTTCGAACTGGGTGGCATCGTCGAGCTGGCGTTGCCATTTGAACGACACGTCCTTGCGCCGACCGGCGAAGTAGTCGTGGTCGCGCAGCGACTGGTACGGGTTGCTGTCGTACTGGGCCTGGTTCAGGCCACCGGGCATGTCAGCACGGCCATCGTAGTAGTGGAAGTTGAGCCAGAACTCGTCGACATCGGTCGGCGCCCAGTGGGTCTTGAGGATAACGTCGTCGATATCGTTGCCGTTGTTGCTTTCACGGTAGCCGTTGCCGTTGAGCCCGGTGTACAGCAGCGCCACACCCATGCCGTTGTCTGCCGTGCCGCCGACGAAGGCCGACTCGGTGTGCTTCCAGCCGCCGTGCTGGGAAGTTTCCAGCGTGGTGGACAACTCTGCGGAAGGTTTTTCCGGAATCGCCCGGGTGACGAAGTTGATCACCCCGCCCACGCTCTGCGGGCCATAGCGTACCGAGCCTGCACCACGTACCACGTCGATGCTGTCGAGGTTGCCCGAGGAAATCGGCGCCATCGACAGCTGCGGCTGGCCATACGGCGCGAACGCGGCCGGGATGCCGTCGATCAACACGGTGGCGCGCGGCGACAGGCGCGAGGTGAGGCCGCGCACGGCCACGTTCAGCGACAGGTCGCTACCGCCGGTGCCGTTGGAATCCTGCACCTGCACACCCGGGATGCCGCGAAGCACATCGCGCACGTTCATCGCGCCCTTCTCCACCATCGCCTCGCGGCGTACCACGGTGCGCGCGCCGGGGTGGTTCTGCACCACACTCTGCTGCGCATCGCCAGTACCCGGACAAAGGCATCGTGGGTGAGGTCCTCGGCCTGCTGACGACTGCGCAGTTTGCGCGTCCAGGTGCCGATCAGCTCATGGTCGGGGGTCATCAGGGAGGCAGATAAGGGTGCGAATAGTAATGTTTCTCATCAAAACCAGCAAATCCGCCATTCGGTAACAAAAAATTTATGAGCAATTTCCTGTACGTGGGTGCCAGGAAAATGTGGCCATAAATATGAACACCTGAAGCCATTTCCCGGGCACGCCCGCTCCCCCAGAAAGCGCGCGATGCCTGTGGGAGCGGGCGCGCCCGCGAAGGAGCCAATACGGTCTATTCCACAATATTTAACGCTTGAAACATCGTGGGGAACATCAGCCGGTCACATGGGTCGGTTATTCAAATGGCTGGTCGTCGATCCACGCCGATCACGCCCGGATTACCTGTTGATTCTGCATTCTTCACGCCCTAAAGTGCGCGCCGAACGTCCATGCTGGAAACGATCCATCCGGCTCAAGTACTGAGTAGGCGAACCAAAGTGGGGATACGGAGGACGTTCAGTTTGCAGCCACTTATTCTTTCAGTTTGCCCATGGAGTCCCTGAGCATGTCGATCCAGGTCGAAGACTATTTCGCGCGTGACACCTTCCAGAAAATGAAGGCATTCGCCGACAAGCAGGAAACCCCGTTCGTACTCATCGATACCCAGATGATCAGCCAGGCCTATGACGACCTGCGCGCCGGTTTCGAATTCGCCAAGGTGTACTACGCGGTCAAGGCCAACCCGGCCGTCGAAATCATCGACCTGCTCAAAGAGAAAGGTTCGAGCTTCGACATCGCCTCGATCTACGAGTTGGACAAAGTGCTGGGCCGTGGCGTCAGCGCCGACCGTATCAGCTACGGCAACACCATCAAGAAGTCCAAGGACATCCGCTACTTCTACGAGAAGGGCGTGCGCCTGTACGCCACCGACTCCGAAGCCGACCTGCGCAACATCGCCAAGGCCGCACCGGGTTCGAAAGTGTATGTGCGTATCCTGACCGAAGGCTCCACCACTGCCGACTGGCCACTGTCCCGTAAATTCGGCTGCCAGACCGACATGGCCATGGACCTGCTGATCCTTGCCCGCGACCTGGGCCTGGTGCCTTACGGCATCTCCTTCCACGTGGGCTCGCAGCAGCGCGACATCAGCGTATGGGATGCTGCCATTGCCAAGGTCAAGGTGATCTTCGAGCGCCTGAAGGAAGAAGACGGCATCGAGCTCAAGCTGATCAACATGGGTGGCGGCTTCCCGGCCAACTACATCACCCGTACCAACAGCCTGGAAACCTACGCTGAAGAAATCATCCGCTTCCTGAAGGAAGACTTCGGTGACGAGCTGCCGGAAATCATCCTGGAGCCAGGCCGTTCGCTGATTGCCAACGCCGGTATCCTGGTCAGCGAAGTGGTGCTGGTGGCGCGCAAGTCGCGTACCGCCGTCGAGCGCTGGATCTACACCGACGTGGGCAAGTTCTCCGGCCTGATCGAAACCATGGACGAAGCCATCAAGTTCCCGATCTGGACCGAGAAGAAAGGCGAAGCCGAAGAAGTGGTCATCGCCGGCCCAACCTGCGACAGCGCCGACATCATGTACGAAAACTACAAGTACGGCCTCCCGCTGAACCTGGCCATCGGTGACCGCCTGTACTGGCTGTCGACCGGCGCCTACACCACCAGCTACAGCGCGGTGGAATTCAACGGTTTCCCGCCGCTGAAGGCTTACTACCTGTAATGCAGAACGGGGCCGCAAGGCCCCGTTTTCATTTGTGTGCTGTCAGTGCCGGCCTCTTCGCGGGCACAGTCAACTCAAGCTTCGCGCCGTTCAATCTCTTCGGCATACCGCTCCGCAAAGGCCATCAACACCGGTCCAGCGCCTTGCAAGGTCACCAACGCAGCACGCAGGAAATTGATGTTCCCCTCAACCCGCGCCCGCTCCAGCCACTGCCCGGCCTCCGCCATTTGCCCACGCTCGACCAGCACCAGTGCCAGGCTGAACATCCCGCGAAAATCGCCCGCCTCGGCCGAGCGTCGATACCAGCGCACTGCCCGCGCCGGGCTGGGTGCCGTGGCAATGCCCTGCTCCAGGTAACGCCCATACAAGTTCATCGACTTGGCATGCCCCATCTGCGCAGCCTTCTCGTAGCACATCAGGGCCTGTCCCTGATTGGCCGGTACACCGCGCCCGGTAGCCAGCAGATTACCCAGGTTGTACAGGCCCCAATCCAGCCCGGCGTCGGCCGCGCGAGCATAGTGGATAGCCGCCTGCGTCAGGCTTGGCTCACCGCCCCAACCATGCTCCAGGCAACGCCCGAGCATGTTGTGCGCCATGGCACTGCCACCCTGTGCGGCGATGCCGAACCAACGCCGGGCCACGGTGGCGTCTTCTTCGATACCGCGGCCATCCAGCAGGATTTGCCCCAACAGCAACTGCGCCTCGACCGCGCCCTGCCCCGCCGCCGCCAGAATCGCTTGCGCGGCCTTGCCGGGGCTTTCCTCCAGCATGGCCTGCAAACCGGCCACATCCACCACTTCCTCACGTCGCAACTGGTAGGACACGGCTCAGACCTCGGCCCAGCGGCGCAGCAGGTTGTGGTAGGTGCCGGTCAGTTGCAGCAGCGACGGATGGTCCGGCACATCGGCAGTCAATTGCTGGATAGCGTTATCCATCTCGAACAACAGCGCCCGCTGGCTGTCCTCACGCACCAGGCTCTGGGTCCAGAAAAAAGCGGCGTAACGCTGGCCACGGGTTACCGGGTTGACCTTGTGCAGGCTAGTGCCGGGGTACAGCACCAGGTCTCCGGCGGCCAACTTTACCTGCTGCACGCCGTAAGTGTCCTGAATCACCAACTCGCCACCGTCGTAGCTGTTCGGGTCGCTGAGGAACAGCGTGGAAGAGAGGTCGGTACGCACCCGCTCGGCGCTGCCCTTGGGCTGGCGCAGGGCGTTGTCGATGTGGAAGCCGAAATTGCCGCCTTCGCGGTAGCAGTTGATCAGCGGCGGGAACACCTTGTGTGGCAAGGCCGCCGACATGAAGCGCGGGGTTTTCCACAGCCGGTCGATCAGCGCGCTGCCAATCTCCTTGGCCAGCGGGTGCCCTTCCGGCAACTGCAGGTTGTGCTTGGCCTTGGCCGACTGGTAACCCGCCGTAGCCTTGCCATCAGCCCAGTCGGCCTGCTCCAGCGCCTCGCGAATACGGGCCAGCTCATCAGCGTCGAACAGGCCTGGGATGTGAAGCAGCATGGCAGCAGCACCGTTAGGAAGTGTAAAGGTGGCAATGATATTGATTCCCTTTTGCGCTGCACAAGTCCCATTCGCCGCTTAAGACGTTTCAGCTGTATGAAACCGTAAAGGCAAATTGTAAAGATTGTAAATTCTTCACGAATGGTAACGACTCTCAATTGTGAGTCACAATTGCTTACATTAAGATCCGCCGCCTCAACACCTTGGGGAAGGTCCTTAGCAATGCGCCAGTCCGTACCATCTGCTGTGAGTTCGCCACGCCTGATCGTGTCTGCCATCGGTGTCGCCCTTAGCGCCACGTCGGTCTACGCCGCCGACCCTGCCGCGAACAGCGCCATTACCCTCGACGCCACCAGCGTCAATGGCAAGGCTGAACAAGCCAGCACCGATTACAAGGTCGAAAAGGCCTCCTCGCAGAAGTACACCGCGCCGCTGGTAGACACCCCGCGCTCGGTTACCGTGATCCCGCAGCAAGTGATCAAGGACACCAATGCCCTGACCCTGCAGGACGCACTGCGCACTGTGCCGGGCATTACCTTCGGTGCCGGCGAAGGCGGCAACCCGCAAGGCGACCGTCCGTTCATCCGTGGCTTCGACGCCCAGGGCGATACCTACCTGGACGGCGTGCGAGACACTGGCGCTCAAACCCGCGAAATCTTCGCCATCGAGTCGGTGGAAGTGGCCAAGGGCCCTAACTCGGCCATCGGTGGCCGTGGCGCTGCCGGCGGTACCATCAACCTGGTGAGCAAGCGTGCGCATCTGGGTAACTCGCTGGACGGCGCCTGGACCTGGGGCAGCGACCAGACCCAGCGCTACACCTTCGATGGCAACTACCAGTTCAGCGATACCGTTGCCGGCCGCCTGAACCTGATGACCCACGAAAGCAACGTCGCCGGCCGCGACAAGGTCAACTACGACCGCTGGGGTATCGCCCCGTCGCTGGCATTCGGCCTGGGCACGCCAACCCGCGTCAACCTTGACTACTACCACCTGGAAAGCGACGACCTGCCGGATTCGGGCATTCCGTACACCATCCCGACCAATGGCAGCGGCGGGCGCACCTCGGCGCACCCGAGCAAACCGGATGACGGCGGCGACAGCGATAACTTCTACGGCCTGACCGGTCGCGACTTCCGCAAGACCCGCGTGGACATCGCCACCTTGGCCATCGAGCACGACCTGACCGACGCGCTGACCATCAAGAACACCCTGCGTCACGGCAACAGCATGCAGGACTACATCCTGACCCAGCCTGACGACAGCAAGGGCAACGTCAATAACGGCAGCGTATGGCGCCGGGCCAACACCCGTGTGGGCAACACCGCTACCACCACCAACCAGACCGACCTGTTTGGCGAGTTCTACGTCGGTGGCCTTAAGAACAGCTTCTCCACCGGTATCGAACTGAGCCGTGAAGAAAGCGAGCGCTCCAGCTACACCGTTGACACCGACACCGTCCCAGGTGGCAGCGCCAATACCAACTGCACCCCGGGCATGATCGGCGCCACCAGCGACTACAACTGCACCTCGCTGAGCAACCCGAACCCGGATGATCCGTGGAACGGCACCATCTCGCGCAACTACGCTGGCACCACCACCAACAGCAAGACCCGTGCGATCTACGTGTTCGATACCCTGGAGCTGACCCCCGAGTGGCTGGTCAACATGGGCCTGCGATACGACCACTTCGACACCGACTACAAAACCTACAACGCCGCTGGCACCACCACTGCCAAAGGCAACGACGTCAGCGAGTTCGTGACCGGCCAACTGGGTCTGGTGTGGAAGCCGGCCGAAAACGGCAGCATCTACGTGTCCTACGCCACCTCCGCTACGCCACCAGGCGCCATGCTCGGCGAAGGTACCGAAGGCAACCCGCTGGGTGGCACACCTGACCGCAACGGGAATCTGCTGGCCAGCGATATGGAGCCGGAAGAAACCACCAACTACGAGATCGGCACCAAGTGGAACCTGCTTGACGAGCGCCTGTCTCTGGCGGCGGCGCTGTTCCGCACCGAGAAAGAAAACGCCCGGGTACAGGTCAACACCAACACCTACGAGAACGTCGGTGAAACCCGCGTGCAAGGTATTGAACTGTCTGCCAGCGGCAAGCTGACCGACAAATGGCAGGTGTTCGCCGGCTACACCTACATGCAGGCCCGCCAGATCGACGGCGGCCCGCTGGGCAAGGCCAACGACGGCAACCAACTGCCCAACACGCCAAACAACAGCGCCAGCCTGTGGACCACTTACGCGATCACACCGAAGCTGACCATCGGTGGTGGTGCGTTCTACGTGGATGACGTGTACGGCAGCGTGGCCAACACCACCATGGTCGACAGCTATGTACGCTACGACGCCATGGCGGCCTACAAACTGACCAAGAACGTCGACCTGCAGCTGAACGTGCAGAACCTGACCAACGAGGTGTACTACGACAAGGCCTTCTCCACTCACTTCGCCAACCAGGCGGCCGGGCGGACTGCACTGTTGACCACCAGCGTTCACTTCTAAAGCAGCAACCCTAAGCCCCGTTCATTCCAGTGAGCGGGGCTTTTGCGTATCAAGGCATAATGCGCGCCGCGCAGGTAGCGGCAGCAACACAAGGTGAGAGACGTGGTGAAGAAGACGCTGTTCCAATTGCACTGGTTCTTTGGCATCACCGCTGGCCTGGTGCTGGCCTTGATGGGCATCACCGGGGCCTTGTATTCGTTCCAGGAAGAACTGCTGCGCGCATTCAATGCCGATGTGCTTAAGGTAGAGGTGCGCGCCGAAGGCGTGCTGCCGCCAGCCGAACTGGTGCAGCGTGTAGAGGCCCAACAACACGACAAGGTGTCGATGCTGTGGGTCGACGTGCGTGAAGGTAACGCCGCGCGGGTCTTCTTCATGCCGCCACCGGGCGAACGCCGTGGCGAGCTGCGCTATGCCGACCCTTATACCGGCGAACTGAAGGGCGAAGTGGCCGGGCAAGGCTTCTTCAACCTCATGCTCAACCTGCACCGTTTCCTGGCCATGGGCGACACCGGCCGGCAGATTACCGGTGCCTGCACCCTGATGCTGGTGTTCTTCTGCCTCTCCGGCCTGTACCTGCGCTGGCCGCGCAAGGCACTGGACTGGCGCACCTGGCTGACCTTCGACTGGGCCAAGAAAGGCCGAGCCTTCAACTGGGACCTGCACGCCGTGGCCGGTACCTGGTGCCTGCTGTTCTATCTGCTGTTCGCCCTGACCGGGCTGTTCTGGTCCTATGAATGGTACCGCGAAGGCCTGAACAAGCTGCTGGCCGACGCGCCGGCGGCCGGCCAGCAACAAAAACGCGGCGAAGGCCGTGGCCGCCACGGGCCGCAGAAAGTCGACAAGAACGCCCCGCCGCTGGTGGTCGACTACGACGCAATCTGGGCCAACCTCAAAAACGCTGCCGGCCCAGGCCTTGCCGCCTACAACCTGCGCCTGCCAGCGGTTGGCGGCCAGCCGGCCAACCTGTTCTACCTGCTGGAAGACTCCGCCCACCCACGCGCCTTCAACACCCTGGTGCTGGACCCGGCCACCGGCCAGGTGAAAAACCACGACCGTTACACCGACAAGTCCTTCAAGGCCCAGCTGCTGCAGAGCGTCTACGCCCTGCACGTTGGCGAATACTTCGGCCTGCTGGGCCGCATCATCGTCACCCTCGCCAGCCTGACCATGCCGCTGTTCTTCGTCACCGGCTGGCTGCTGTACCTCGACCGCCGCCGCAAGAAGCGCCAGGTGCGCGAGGCACGAGGCAACGTGGCCAGCAACGATGGCAGCGGCGAAAGCTGGCTGATCGGTTTTGCCAGCCAAAGCGGCTTTGCCGAGCAGCTGGCCTGGCAGAGCGCCGGGCAGCTGCAAGCAGCTGGCATGCCGGTACAGGTGCGCGCCCTGGCCGAACTGGGTGAAAACGACCTTCGCCAAGCCCGCCGCGCGCTGTTCGTGATCAGCACCTTCGGCGACGGCGAAGCCCCCGACAGCGCCCGCGCCTTCGAGCGCAAGGTGCTTGGCCAACCTTGGGCGCTGAACAACCTCAGCTACGCTGTACTCGCCCTCGGCGACCGCCAGTATCCGCACTTCTGCGGCTTCGCCCGCCGCTTGCAGGCATGGCTGGGTGAGCGCGGCGCCAGCAGCGCGTTCAGCCCGGTGGAAGTGGACAATGCCGACCAGGCAGCGCTGCAGCAGTGGCAGCAAGAACTGGCGCAGCTGACCGGCGCCCAGCCGGTGGCCGCCTGGCAGCCGCCGAGCTTTGGCAACTGGTCACTGGTGCGCCGCGACCTGTTGAACCCTGGCAGCCAGGGGCAGCCGGTGTACCTGCTTGGCTTGCAACCGCAAGCGCCTGCCAGCTGGGAGGCCGGCGACCTGGTGGAGATCCTGCCACTCAATGGCCAGCCCCGTGTCGACGCTTTCCTCAATGGCCTGGCGCTAGACGCCAGTGCCAAGGTACAGGTGAATGGCCTGAGCGAAACCCTGGCCCTGGCCCTCGCTGGCCGCCAGTTGCCGGCACGCCGTGATCACTTGATCGGCTTGCAGCCGCAGGCGTTGATCGATGCACTGGTGCCGATCGGCAGCCGCGAATACTCCATCGCCTCGATCGCCAGCGATGGCGTGCTGGAGCTGATCGTGCGCCAGGAACGCCATGCCGATGGCCACCTGGGCCTGGGCTCGGGCTGGCTGACCGAGTACCTGCCGCTGAACGGCACCTTGAGCCTGCGCCTACGGCGTAACAGCGGCTTCCACCTGCCGGAAAGTGCTGCACCGATGATTCTGATCGGTAACGGCACCGGTCTGGCCGGTCTGCGTAGCCTGATCCGGGCGCGGGTGAATGCTGGCGAGCAGCGTAACTGGCTGCTGTTCGGCGAGCGTAACCGGGCGCATGACCTGCTGTGTGGCGAAGAGCTGCAAGGCTGGCTGGAAAGCGGTGATCTGGCACGGCTGGACCTGGCGTTCTCGCGAGATCAGGCCGAGAAGGTGTATGTGCAGGATGTGTTGCTGCAGCAGGCCGAGGCGTTCAAGCGCTGGGTGGCTGACGGCGCATGCGTGTACGTCTGCGGCAGCCTGCAAGGCATGGCTGCGGGGGTGGATGCAGCGCTCAACGGCATGCTTGGGGAAGCGGCTGTACAGCAGCTGATCGAGGATGGGCGGTATCGGCGGGATGTGTACTGATCAGATATTGATTTAGCCGGTGCCGGCCTCTTCGCGGCAAGCCCCCTCCCACAGGGTCCACACAGATTTCGAATACTGTGCGGTACCTGTGGGAGCGGGCTTGCCCGCGAAGAGGCCGGTTCAGGCTGTCAGTGCAGCTCGAAGGTATCGGCATCCAGGTTGGCCGGAAACTTGGCCCGGTAAGCCGACAGCTCCGCCGCGCTCAACACTGCGGTAAACACCCCGTCCGCCTCCCCGGCACTGAGCAGGCTCTCGCCCTGGAAGTCCAGCACCTGGCTGTCCCCCGAATACGCAAAGCCCTTGCCGTCCGTCCCCACCCGGTTAACCGCCGCCACATAGCACAGGTTCTCGATCCCCCGCGCCGGCAGCAGCCGGTTCCAATGCTGGCGGCGCGCAGCCGGCCAGTTGGCGGTGTACAGCAGCAGGTCGGTGTCCTGGGCATCGCGGCTCCACACCGGGAAGCGCAGGTCGTAGCAGATCAGTGGGCGAATTCGCCAGCCCTTGAGCTCAAACTGGACCTGGCGCTCGCCCGGGGTGTAGTGCTTGTGCTCACCGGCCATGCGGAACAGGTGGCGCTTGTCGTAATGCAGGATTTCGCCGTCCGGCCGCGCCCACAGCAGGCGGTTGCGGTGGCTGCCGTCAGCGGCCTGGATGATCACGCTACCGGTAATCACCGCGTTGCACTTCTTCGCCTGAGTCTTCAACCACTTGTAGGTCGGGCCATTCTCCGGCTCGCACAGGCTTTCCGATTGCATTGAAAAACCAGTGGTGAACATTTCCGGCAGGATTACCAGGTCCACCTCGCCCACCTGCTCCAGCAGCACCTCGAAGTGCGCATAGTTGGCCTCACGGTCGTGCCAGGCCAGGGTGGTTTGCACCAGGGCGACTTTCAGGTTCGGCAGTGTGCTCAGATCGCGCATAGTCGTTCCGCTGCCTGACGCAGCGTCTCCTCTCGTTTGGCAAAGCACAGGCGAACCAGGCGTTGCTCGGGAATGGGTTGCTGGTAGAACACCGACACCGGAATGGTCGCCACCCCGTGCTCGCGGGTAAGCCACAGCGACATGTCGACATCGTTCAGGTCCGGGCGGATCTGCGAGTAGTCCACCAGCTGGAAATAGGTACCCGCCGTGCGGGTGAAGCTGAACCGCGAACCGTCCAGCAAGCCGCAGAACAGGTCTCGCTTAGCCTGGTAGAAGGCCGGCAGTTCATCGATGTGCTCGGGGTGTTCGGCCATGAAGTCGGCCAGTGCGCACTGCAATGGCGTCACGCCACAGAAGTTGACGTACTGGTGCACCTTGCGCAGCTCCGCACTCAGCGCCGGAGGGGCGATCACGTAGCCGGTCTTCCAGCCGGTAACGTGGTAGGTCTTGCCGAACGAGCTGACCACGAAGGCGCGTTGGTACAACTGCTCATGGGCCAGCACGCTGGCATGGCGCACGCCGTCGTACACCAGATGCTCGTAGACTTCATCGCTGACCAGGTAGATATCGCGGTCGGCAATAAGCTTTGCCAGCTGGTCAAGGTCTTCGCGAGTGATCAGCGCGCCGCTGGGGTTGTGCGGCGAGTTGAGGATGACCATGCGCGTGCGCGGGCTCAAGGCATCGCTGAACTTCTGCCAGTCGATGCGGAAGTCGCCGTCGCTGAGTTGCACATGCACGCAGCGGCCACCGGCCAGTTCCACGGACGGCTCGTAGCTGTCGTAGCAAGGGTCGAAGACGATGACCTCGTCATCGGCATGCACCACGGCCTGAATGGCACAGAAGATCGCCTCGGTGGCACCGGGGGTGATGGTCACCTCCTGGTCGGCATCCACCCTGGCGCCGTACAGGCGCTCGACTTTGGCCACCACCTGTTGGCGCAGCGCCGGCAGGCCGGTCATTGGCGAATACTGGTTATGCCCGGCAGCCACATGCCGGCCTACTGCATCGAGCAGGGCCTGCGGGCCGTTGAAATCGGGGAAGCCTTGCGACAGGTTGAGCGCGCCGGTCTGCACGGCGAGCTGGGACATGGTGGTGAAGATGGTCGTGCCGACATTCGGCAGTTTGCTGCGGATCATGGAGCCCTCTTTCCTGGGGTGTATCCGGCACGGGGTGGAGTCCGAGCATAGCGGATCGAGCGGTCAGGAAAAAGGTTGAAACATTAGGGGCATTGCGCTGGATCAACGGGCCTCTTCGCGGCTAAAGCCGCCCCACAGGGACACCACAGATTTCGAAAACCGTGCAGTACCTGTGGGAGCGGGTTTACCCGCGAAGAGGCAGACGCGGAATCAGCGCTTGTCGCGGCGCTTTTTCTCGGCCTTCTTGTGGTGCGACATCAGGCGGCGCTTCTTGTTGACCTGGCGGTCGGTGAGGGTGTTCTTCTTGCCCTCGTACGGGTTCTCGCCGCCCTTGTACTCGATGCGGATCGGCGTACCGACCAGCTTCAGCACCCGGCGATAGGTGTTCTCCAGGTAACGGGAGTACGACTTCGGAATGCTCTCGGTCTGGTTGCCGTGGATCACGATCAGCGGCGGGTTGGCACCACCGAGGTGAGCATAGCGCAGCTTGATGCGGCGGCCGTTGACCAGTGGTGGCTGGTGCTCGCTGACAGCATCTTCGAGGATCTGCGTCAGGCGGCTGGTTGGCCAGCGGGTCACCGCCGAGGTGAACGCGGCCTGCACCGACTTGTACAGGTTGCCCACGCCGGTGCCGTGCAAGGCGGAGATGAAGTGGATATCGGCGAAGTCGACGAAGAACAGCCGACGCTCCAGCTCGGTCTTCACGTAGGCACGTTCACCCGGCTCCATGCCATCCCACTTGTTCAGCGCGATGACGATGGCGCGGCCAGCTTCGAGGGCGAAGCCCAGCAGATTGAGGTCATGGTCAACCACGCCTTCGCGGGCGTCCATGACGAAGATCACCACGTTGGCGTCCTTGATCGCCTGCAGCGTCTTGACCACCGAGAACTTCTCGACTTCCTCGTGGATCTTGCCGCGCTTGCGCACCCCGGCTGTGTCGATGAAGGTGTACTTGTCACCATCACGCTCGAACGGGATGTAGATACTGTCGCGGGTAGTGCCCGGCTGGTCGTAGACCACCACGCGCTCCTCACCGAGCATGCGGTTGACCAGGGTGGATTTACCCACGTTCGGGCGGCCGATGATGGCGATCTTGATGCCATCTTTCTCGCTCGGGCCAGGGATGCGCACGGCCTCTTCGCCTTCGGCGACTTCGGCATCCAGGGCTTCTTCGACCTGGTCGCGCGGCAGGTGGCCGAGCACGGCCTCCATCAGCGCGTTGATACCGCGGCCCTGGGAGCCCGCCACCGGAATGGCGTTGCCCATGCCCAGCGGCGAGAACTCGGCGCGGGCGACGTCGGCGTCGATGTTGTCGATCTTGTTGGCAACCAGAATCGCCGATTTGTTGCGCTTGCGCAGGTGCTCGGCAATCATCTGGTCAGCGGCGGTCATGCCGGCGCGGGCATCGACCAAGAACAGCACATAGTCGGCTTCTTCAATGGCCATGAGCGACTGCTCGGCCATTTTCTCGTCCATGCCCACTTCGTCACCGGTAATACCACCGGTGTCGATCAGAATGAAGGAACGACCCTGCCAGCTGGCATCGCCATACTGGCGGTCACGGGTCAGGCCCGACAAGTCACCGACGATGGCATCGCGGGTTTTGGTCAGGCGGTTGAACATGGTGGATTTGCCGACGTTCGGGCGGCCCACCAGGGCAATTACGGGAACCATCGGCTCTCCACTCTCGAATTCTTGAAAATGCAAAGGCCGCTGCAAGGCAGCGGCCGGAGTACGGGCGGCGTGTCCTACGCCGCGGCTTGAAGCCCGCCAAGGCTTCAAGCATAGCTTCAGCGGATGGTCAGTGCCTCGAGCTTGCCGCTGTTGCCAAAGACGTAGATGGTGTCGCCGACCACAAGTGGGCGGGCGCGCAGGCCATCGCTGTCGATACGCTCACGGCCTACGAAGCGGCCGTCCACCTGGCTCAGCAGGTGCAGGTAACCCTCGAAGTCACCCACTGCCACGTAGCTGCTGAACACTTCAGGCGCGGTCAACTGGCGGCGAGCCATGCTGTCGTTGCTCCACAGGGCACTGGAAGAGCGCTCGTCCACGCCTTCCACGGTACCCGATGCTTCGCTGACGTAGACGTTACCGAAGCCCTGGGCAACGCCCACATAGCTGGAAGCATCGCGCTGCCACAGCTCGCGACCGCTTTCCAGGTCCAGGCCCGCTACACGGCCTTGGTAGGTGCTGACGTACAGGGTACCACCAGACAGCAGCAAGCCGCCGTCGATATCAACCACACGGTCCAGCTCGGAGCGGCCCTTGGGGATGGCCACACGGCTTTCCCACACGGGAACGCCATTGTTGATGTCCACCGCGACCACCTTGCCGGTAGACAGGCCGGCCACGGCCAGGCGGTTGGTGGCAATCGGCGCGCCGGTGCCACGCAGGGTCAGCACGGCCGGGGAGTTTTCGTAGATCCAGCGGCGGTCGCCGGTGGCGGCATCCAGGCCGATCAGGCGGTCGTCCTGGGTCTGAACTACCACTACGTCACCGTTGTTGGCGGGTGGGGCTAGCACTTCGCTGGTCACGCGGGAGCGCCAACGCTCTTCACCGGTGCTGGAATCCAGAGCAATGACTTCACCCTTGAGGGTGCCGAGCATGACCAGGCCGTAGCCCACGCCAACTGCGCCGGAAACCTGCAGCTCCAGGTCCTTCTTCCACACGACATCGCCAGTGATGCGGTCCAGGGCGAACACTTCGCCGTTGACGTCGGAGGCGTAGATACGGTCGTTCTCGATGGCCGGCACCAAGGTGTTGTAGGTCTTACCCTGGCCGTCACCGATCGAACGGCTCCACTGCTTCTTCAGCACCACTTCCTCGGTGAACTTGGTCAGCTCGGCCGGAGGCAGTTCCTTCTTGCTGTTGCTGCTGCAACCTGCGGCCAGTACGGCCAGGGTCAGCACTGCTGCATGTTTCCAACCGATCACTTACGCGTCCCCTTTAGCCAGGTCATCCAGCTTCAATTGCAGGCCACCGACTGCCGCGTCATCGGACAGCGCAGCCTTGGCTTTTTCGTAAGCGCTGTGTGCGTCGGCGGCACGGCCCAGTTGCACCAGCAGGTCACCTTTCAACTCTTCACGGCTGGCCAGGAAGGCTTTGTCGGCGTCGCCGTCGAGCAGCTTGAGGGCGTCTTCGGCCTTGTTCTGGGCGGCCAGCACGCGAGCCAGGCGCTGGCGCGAAATCTCGCCCAAGGTCACGTCGGCCGGCTTGTCCAGCACGCTTTTCAGCTCGGCAGCGGCGTCGTCGAGCTTGCCGCTCTCGACTGCCACCTTGGCCACGAACAGGCTGCCGTACTGGGCGTAAGCAGTACCGCCGAACTCGCTCTTGAGCTTGCCGGCCAGTTCCGCGACCTTGGAGGCGTCTGGCTGGCCAGTCGGCGTCAGGCTGGTCTCAAGCAACGCCTGATACAGCTGCGAGGCACCTTGCGACTGGTTGTTCTGGTACTTGTGCCAGGTATTCCAACCCAACACCACCACGCCGGCCAGCAATGCGCCGGTCAGCAGCGGCTTGCCGTTGCGGTTCCACCAGTCCTTGACGCCTGCCAGATCATCATCATCGGTACTCGACACCCCAATACTCCTTTTCGCCTATTCGTTGTTGAACCGCGTTACGCCTGCGCGATCGCGGTTTCCAGGTGCTCTGCCAGAGCATCCCAGGCAATGTTCTGTTGTTCGCCCTGGCCACGCAGGGGCTTCAAGCCGATTTCTTGCTTGGCCAGCTCGTCGTCGCCCAGGATCAGGGCGAACAGCGCGCCACTCTTGTCGGCTTTCTTGAACTGGCTCTTGAAGCTGCCACCACCGGCGTTTACCGCCAGGCGCAGGCCTGGCAGGCGGTCACGCAGGCCTTCGGACAGGCGCAAACCAGCCAGCTCGGCCTGCTCGCCAAAGGCGCACAGGTAGACGTCGATCTGGCGGCTGATGGACTCCGGCACCTTGCCGAGGGTTTCCAGCAGCAGGATCAGACGCTCGATACCCATGGCGAAACCAACGCCGGTGGTCGGCTTGCCGCCCATCTGCTCGACCAGGCCGTCGTAGCGGCCGCCGGCACACACGGTGCCCTGGGCGCCCAACTTGTCGGTGACCCACTCGAACACGGTCTTGCTGTAGTAGTCCAGGCCACGCACCAGCTTGGTGTTGATCACGAACGGAATGCCGGCTGCGTCCAGGCGGGCCTTCAGGCCTTCGAAGTGCACGCGGGACGCTTCGTCCAGGTAGTCTTCCAGCTTCGGCGCCCCCACCAGCACCGCCTGGGTGTTCTGGTCCTTGCTGTCGAGAATGCGCAGCGGGTTGCTCTTCAGGCGGCGCTGGCTGTCTTCGTCCAGTTGCTCCAGGCGCGCCGAGAGGAACTCGACCAGCGCATCACGGTAGCGTGCACGGGCTTCGCTGGTGCCCAGGCTGTTGAGCTCCAGCTTGACCGCGTCCTGGATGCCCAGCAGGCCCCACAGGCGCCAGGTCAGCATGATCAGCTCGGCATCGATGTCCGGGCCGTCCAGGTTGAACACTTCCACGCCAATCTGGTGGAACTGGCGGTAGCGGCCCTTCTGCGGGCGCTCGTGGCGGAACATCTGGCCGATGTACCACAGTTTCTGTACCTGGCCGTTGCCGGTGATGCCATGCTCCAGCACGGCACGCACGCACGCGGCGGTGCCTTCAGGGCGCAGGGTCAGCGAATCGCCGTTGCGGTCCTCGAAGGTGTACATCTCTTTTTCGACGATATCGGTCACTTCACCGATCGAGCGCTTGAACAGCTCGGTGAACTCGACGATCGGCGTGCGGATCTGGCTGTACCCGTAGGTATCCAGCAGACCGGCCACGGTGCCTTCGAAGTAGCGCCACAGTGGCGACTGTTCTGGCAGGATGTCGTTCATGCCACGGATGGCTTGCAGCGATTTGCTCACGAATAGTCCTTACGAATTCTGTGTGTCAGCCACGGGCGATCAGCGCCGCGTCGGCCTCGACCTTTTCGGCCGCTTTCTGGCGGATGAGTTTTTCCAGCTCATCGACCAGGTTGTCATTGGTCAGCTTCTGCGCAGGCTTGCCATCGATGTAGATCAGGTTCGGCGTGCCGCCGGTCAAGCCTACATGGGCTTCCTTGGCTTCGCCCGGGCCGTTGACCACGCAACCGATTACCGCCACGTCCAGCGGCACCAGCAGGTCTTCCAGGCGCCCTTCCAGCTCGTTCATGG
Organism: Pseudomonas sp. yb_9; assembly: GCF_043103635.1. Taxonomy (NCBI): domain Bacteria; kingdom Pseudomonadati; phylum Pseudomonadota; class Gammaproteobacteria; order Pseudomonadales; family Pseudomonadaceae; genus Pseudomonas; species Pseudomonas sp. yb_9. The sequence continues at coordinate 88,454 of NZ_JBICKA010000112.1, forward strand.
TCTTGACCACATCGAAGTTCTGCCGCGAGCAGCTCGGGCAGGCGATGAAGTTGATGCCACGCGAACGCAGGTGCAGCGACTTGAGGATGTCGTAGCCGACTTTCACTTCTTCGACCGGGTCGGCCGCCAGCGAGATACGGATGGTATCGCCAATGCCCTCGGCCAGCAGCATACCGAGGCCGACGGCGGATTTCACCGTCCCTGAACGCAGGCCACCGGCTTCGGTGATGCCCAGGTGCAGCGGCTGCACGATTTGCTTGGCCAGCAGGCGGTAGGCTTCGACGGCCATGAACACATCAGACGCCTTGACGCTGACTTTGAAGTCCTGGAAGTCCAGGCGGTCGAGGTGCTCGACATGGCGCAGGGCCGACTCCACCAGCGCCGCCGGGGTCGGTTCGCCGTACTTCTTCTGCAGGTCCTTTTCCAGCGAACCGGCGTTTACGCCGATACGGATCGGGATGCCACGGTCGCGGGCAGCATCGACCACGGCGCGTACACGGTCTTCACGACCAATGTTGCCCGGGTTGATACGCAGGCAATCGACGCCCAGTTCGGCTACGCGCAGTGCGATCTTGTAGTCGAAGTGGATGTCAGCGACCAGCGGCACGCTGACCAGTTGCTTGATCTTGCCAAACGCCTCGGCCGCGTCCATGTCCGGCACCGAAACCCGCACGATGTCCACGCCGGCATCGACCAGGCGCTGGATTTGCGCCACGGTCGCGGCGACATCGTTGGTGTCGGTGTTGGTCATGCTCTGCACCGCGATAGGTGCATCACCACCCACCGGCACATTGCCGACCCAGATTTTGCGGGATTCGCGACGTTTGATCGGAGATTCGCCGTGCATGACTTACTGTCCCAACTTCAGGCGAGCAGTCTCGCCACTGGTGAACGGGGCAACATCGACGGCCTGGCCGTTGTAGCTGACCTGGGCGCCACGGGCAAAGCCCAGGCGTACCGCGAACGGCGGCTTGCCGGTCAGCTCGAGGTTGTCCCCCTTGCGCTTGACGGCGCTGAACAGCACCTTGCCGTTGCCATCCGAGACCTGGGTCCAGCAATCGGCGGTGAACTGGATGGCGACCTTGGCGCTACCTGCCGGCACTGCGGCTGGCTCGGCAGCGGCCACGGCGGCTGGCGCTACAGGCGCAACGGCGGCCGGTGCAGGGGTAACCGGTGCGACCTGAGCAGGCGCTGCGCTGGCCGCAGGTTGCGCAGGCACCTGCTGGGCGGGTGCGGCAGCCGTTGGCGCCGGGGTTGCCGGGGCCTGTTCGGCAGTAGCGGCAGGCTGTTCGGCAGTGCCCTGGTCCAGTGCCAGCGGCGCGCTTTCAGGCTGCTGCCCAGCGGTCACGGCCTGATCTTCAGGCTCGTCAAGCGGGTGAATCTGGGTGGTGCCGTCGGCGCTCTCGACTTCGACGTGCTCCAAAGCAATCTTGGCCAGGTCCTTGCCACGCAGGCTGCCCTGGTCCTGCCACCAGACAAAGCCACCGCCGACCACCGCCACCAGCAACAGCAGGCTGACGCCGCGCAGGATGTTATGCGACAGGCGTACCGGCTCTTCGATACGGCCCAGCGAGTGCACATCGCTGCCTTTGGCGTGGGTACCGGTGTAGCGGTCGAAGGCCTCTACCAGGGTGGCCTGGTCCAGGTCCATCAATTTGGCATAGGCGCGGATATAGCCACGGGCGAAGGTATGACCGGGCAGCTTGTCGAAGGCGCCAGTTTCCACATGGTTCAACGAACTGACAGTGAGGTTGAGCTTGCGGGCCACCTCGGCTTGAGACCAGTCCCGTTTCTCACGGGCCAGGCGCAAAAGCTCACCGGGGTTCTGGCCAGGCGCTACTGCTACTTCGGGATGCGCGGCGTTCATCGTTGCTCCGACAGGTATTGCTGATATTCCGGCGTACCGGGATAAAGTCGTTGTAATTGCTGGCCCATCTCGGCCAGTGTGCCCTGCTCGTCGAACACCCGGGCAAGGCGGCTGCCCAGCAGCAGGCTACGGGCATCGTGGTCGCTCAACTGGCTGAAACGATCGTAGTAGTCCCGGGCCGGCACATAATGCCTGTTTTCGTAGGACAACTCAGCCATTTCCAGCAACGCTTTCGGTTGCCGCCGGTTGAGTTGCAACGCTTTCAGCAGATAAGCATGCGCCTGGTCGCGGCGATCGAGCTTCAGGGCAGTCAGGCCCAGGTTCTCGTACACGCGTGAGCGCTCAGGATACAGGGTATCGGCGCTGGCCAGGCGAAACATCTGCTCGGCCTCGGCAAATCGCCCCTGAGCATAAAGGAAACTGCCGTAATTGTTGCGCATTCGCGTGTCGCCGGCGCGCGCTTGCAAGGCCTTGCGAAAGTGGGCTTCAGCGAGCGCCGGCTCACCTTCGGCCTGGAACACCAGCGCCAGGGCCGCGTGCGCGTCGGCATCAGTGCTGTCGAGGGCCAGGGCCTTGCCCAGTGGCGCCTTGGCCTGCTCGGTCAAACCCTGTTGCAAATACCCCAGGCCCAGTTGCACATAAGCCCGCCCCGCCTCCGCCCTGCCCTGGCGGCTGGCCAGGGGGTCGCTCGCACCGCCCGACACACAGCCGGCCAGCAGCGAGAGCGCAAGGATCGACAGCGCGGCGCGCAGGCTCATGGGCAAGGTCCCGGTCAGTGGCTGGCGGCGCTGTCTTGCAGCTCGACGTCCGCGGAAAGCTGGCGCACGGCAATGTAGCGCTCGCTACGGCGGGTGCGGTCGTTGACCTGGCCGACCAGCTGACCGCAGGCAGCATCGATATCGTCACCACGGGTGGTGCGCGTGGTCACGTTGAAGCCACCGTGGTGCAGCAGGTCCTGGAAGCGACGAATGGCGTTGTTGCTTGGCCGCTCGTAGCCCGAATGCGGGAACGGGTTGAACGGGATCAGGTTGATCTTGCACGGCACGTCGCGCAGCAACTCGATCATCTGTGCGGCATGCTCAGGCTGGTCGTTGACGTCCTTGAGCAGGGTGTACTCGACAGTAAGCACGCGCTTGCCACCCAGGGTGGACATGTAGCCCATGCACGATTCCAGCAGCACTTTCAGCGGGTACTTCTTGTTGATCGGTACCAGCTTGTTGCGCAGCTCGTCGTTCGGTGCGTGCAGCGACAGGGCCAGCGACACGTCGATGTGCTTGGCCAGTTCGTCGATCATCGGCACCACGCCCGAGGTGGACAGGGTGACGCGACGCTTGGAAATGCCATAGCCCAGGTCATCCATCATGATTTTCATGGCGGCGATGACGTTGTCGAAGTTCAGCAAGGGCTCGCCCATGCCCATCATCACCACGTTGGTAATCGCGCGGTCGACTTTGGCAGGGACAGTCCCGAAGGATTTGTTGGCAAGCCACACCTGGCCGATCACTTCGGCGGCAGTGAGGTTGCTGTTGAAGCCTTGCTTGCCGGTGGAGCAGAAACTGCAGTCCAGGGCACAGCCGGCTTGCGACGATACGCACAAGGTGCCGCGGTCGTCGGTAGGAATGTAGACGGTCTCGACGCAGCTGCCGGAGGCAACGCGGATCACCCACTTGCGGGTACCGTCGGCGGAAATGTCTTCACTGACCACTTCCGGAGGCCGAATCTCGGCAACGGCCTCGAGCTTTTCGCGCAAGACCTTGCCTACGTTGGTCATGGCCGCAAAGTCGGACACGCCAAAATGGTGAATCCATTTCATCACCTGGCCGGCACGGAAGCGTTTTTCCCCGATCGAGTCGAAGAATTGTTCCATTTCCGGCTGGGTCAGACCCAACAGGTTGATTTTGCCAGTAGATGTCGTCATGGATTCACCCTCACCCGTAAGCTTTCGCTTAGCGAGTGGTTACCTCGGTAGCAGCGAAGAAGTAAGCGATTTCGCGAGCAGCAGCAGCTTCGGAGTCCGAACCGTGAACGGCGTTGGCGTCGATCGACTCGGCGAAGTCAGCACGGATGGTGCCTGGAGCAGCTTCTTTAGGGTTGGTAGCGCCCATCAGCTCACGGTTCAGAGCGATGGCGTTTTCGCCTTCCAGAACCTGAACAACAACCGGGCCGGAAGTCATGAACGCAACCAGGTCACCGAAGAAGCCGCGCTCGCGGTGCTCAGCGTAGAAGCCTTCGGCTTCGGCTTTGGACAGTTGCTTGATTTTCGAGGCAACGATTTTCAGGCCGGCTTCTTCGAAGCGAGTGGTGATCTTGCCGATGACGTTTTTGGCAACGGCGTCAGGCTTGATGATCGAGAAAGTACGTTGAACAGCCATGGAAAACTCCAGAATATGAGTGACACGAAAAATTAAACCCGCGAATTATACGCGGGTTCCGGGGGATTGCCTAACCTGCAAGTGACGCTTAGTCGGCTTCGTCGATCCAGGCAGCCTGGATGGCCTCGAGCACTTTCTCACCGCCGCGTGACGGATCGTCGCTGAACTCTGGCAATGCCAGCACCCAGCGGTGCAGGTCTACGAAATTCACATAACGAGGATCGACCTCAGGCTTGCTTTCTGCAAGCTGAATGGCGATCTCAAGTACATCAATCCATTTCAGGCTCATGGTGCAAACCTCAGTGCGGCGCTTCAGCGGCGTGGTTGAGCGAGTACTTGGGGATCTCGATGGTCAGGTCTTCGTCAGCGACGACCACCTGGCAACCAAGCCGCGACTGCGCTTCCAGGCCCCAGGCCTTGTCCAGCATGTCTTCTTCCAGCTCGTCGGCTTCTTCCAGCGAGTCAAAACCCTTGCGCACGATGCAGTGGCAAGTGGTACAGGCCTTGACGCCGCCGCAGGCACTTTCCATCTCGATGTGATGGTCGTGGGCCAGTTCCAGGATGTTGGTCCCGGTCGGCACCTCCACGGTCAGCCCCTCGGGGCAGAACTTCTCATGCGGCAGGAATGTCACCAGCGGCATCGGTTACTCCTCGATCTCATTCAGGTTGCGCCCGGCCAGTGCGGCTTTGACCGTCGAATCAAGGCGACGGGCGGCAAATGCGTCGGTCACCTGCGACAGACGCTTGGTCTGTTGCTCGATGGCTGCGCCATCGGTGCCGGCCAGCAAATCACGTAGTTCTTGCATCTGGAATTCGATGGCTTCGCGCTCGTCACTGCTGAGCAGGCGCTCACCGTCGGCGTCCAGGGCGCCCTGTACCGCTTCCAGCAGGCGCTCGCCGTCCACCTGGTGCTCGCGCAGCTGGCGGGCGTGCTTGTCGGAACCTGCGTGTTCGAAGGAGTCCTTCAGCATGCGGGCGATTTCGCCATCGGTCAGGCCGTAGGACGGTTTGACCTGGATGCTGGCTTCCACCCCCGAGCCCAGTTCGCGGGCGGCAACGCTGAGCAGGCCGTCGGCATCCACCTGGAAGGTGACGCGGATTTTCGCCGCACCGGCAACCATGGCCGGAATGCCGCGCAGCTCGAAACGGGCCAGCGAGCGGCAGTCACTGATCAGCTCGCGCTCGCCCTGCAGGACGTGGATCATCATGGCCGTCTGGCCATCTTTATACGTGGTGAACTCCTGGGCACGCGCCACCGGAATGGTGGTGTTGCGCGGGATCACCTTCTCCATCAGCCCGCCCATGGTCTCAAGACCCAGCGACAGCGGGATGACATCGAGCAGCAGCAGCTCGCCACCTTCGCGGCGGTTGCCGGCCAGGGTGTCGGCCTGAATGGCGGCACCGATGGCCACCACCTGGTCAGGGTCGATCGAGGTCAGCGGGGTACGGCCGAACAGCGCGCCCACGGCTTCGCGCACGCGCGGAACGCGGGTCGAGCCACCCACCATGACTACCGCACTGACTTCTTCCAGCTCCACGCCACTGTCGCGAACGGCGCGGCGGCAGGCCTTGAGGCTGCGGGCAACCAGCGGCTCGATCATGGCTTCGAAGGCGGCGCGGCTCAGTTCGCCCTGCCAGGCGCCATGGCTGACGCTGACCACATCGGCGTCGGTCAGGGCTTCCTTGGCGGCGCATGCTGTTTGCAGCAACGCACGCTGGGTGGCCGGGTCCAGGTCGGACGACAGGCCAGCCTGCTCAATGATCCAGCCGGCAATGGCGTGGTCGAAATCGTCACCACCCAGGGCGGTATCGCCACCGGTGGCCAGCACTTCGAACACGCCAGCGGTCAGGCGCAGGATGGAAATATCGAAGGTACCGCCGCCTAGGTCATAGATGGCCACCACGCCTTCGGCGTTCTGGTCCAGACCATAGGCCACGGCTGCCGCGGTCGGCTCGTTGAGCAGGCGCAGCACGTTCAGGCCTGCCAGGCGCGCAGCGTCCTTGGTGGCCTGGCGCTGTGCGTCGTCGAAATAGGCCGGCACGGTGATCACCGCGCCTACCAGCTCACCACCCAGGGTCGCTTCGGCGCGTTCGCGCAGCACTTTGAGGATATCGGCGGACACTTCCACCGGGCTTTTCGGCCCCTGCACCGTGTCGATGAACGGCATGTGCGACTCGCCACCCACAAAGCGGTATGGCAGCTGCTCGCCCAGTTGCTTGACGTCGGCCAGGCCGCGCCCCATCAGGCGCTTGACCGACAGCACGGTGTTCAGCGGGTCGCTGGAAGCGGCATCACGTGCGGCCTGCCCCACTTCGTTGCGCCCTTCGAGGTAGCGCACCGCGGACGGCAGAATGACGTTACCCTGCGCATCAGGCAGGGGCTCGCTACGGCCGCTGCGCAACGCGGCGACCAGAGAGTTGGTGGTACCCAGGTCGATCCCCACCGCCAGGCGGCGCTGGTGCGGCTGAGGGCTTTGACCGGGTTCGGCAATCTGCAGTAGGGCCATGCTTATCTGAATACCTTAGGTGCCATCACGGGCGACACCGGGTTAATCGTCGAGGCGCTCTTCCAGTTGGCGCACTTCTTGGGCGAGCTTGTCGAGGAACTGCATGCGGCGCATCAGGCGCTCGGCCTTTTCGCGCTCGCCTGGGGCATCCCAGCAGGCGGCAAAGTCCTCGTTCAGGGTGTCCTGGGCAGCCTTCAGGCGCCGCTTGAATACACCCACGCCGTCAAGGTCGGCTTCGTCCTGCAACTCTTCGAGCTCTTCACGCCACTGCATCTGCTGCAACAGGAAATCCGGGTCGTGGACCGTGACTTCCTGGGGCACTTCATGGCCGCTGATGGCCAGCAGGTAGCGGGCGCGACGTGGCGCACTGCGCAGTGTCTGGTAAGCGTCGTTGAGGGCTGCGGACTTTTCCAGCGCTACACGCTGCTCACGCTCGGAGGCGTCGGCAAAGCGGTCGGGATGGACTTCCCGGGCCAACTCGCGGTAGCGAGTGGCCAGCTTGTCGAGGTCCAGGCGGAAGCTTGGCTGGAGGTCAAACAATGCGTAATGACAAGGAGTACCCACAGCCAGCCTCAAACGTTGAAGCTTTCGCCGCAGCCACACTCACCGCGCACGTTGGGGTTGTTGAACTTGAAGCCTTCGTTCAACCCTTCCTTGACGAAATCCAGCTCGGTGCCGTCGAGGTAGACCAGGCTCTTGGGATCGATGATCACCTTCACGCCATGGTTCTCGAACACCTGGTCTTCGTCCGCCAGTTCGTCAACGAACTCCAGCACGTAGGCCAGGCCCGAGCAACCGGTGGTGCGCACGCCCAGGCGAATGCCCTCACCCTTGCCGCGCCCGTCGAGGGAGCGGCGAATGTGGTTGGCGGCGGCTTCTGTCATGCTGATAGCCATCAGGACTCCTTACCTCGCAACAGGCGGCTTAGATCAAGCCTTTCTTCTGCTTGTAATCGCGTACGGCTGCCTTGATGGCGTCCTCAGCGAGTACCGAGCAGTGGATCTTGACCGGCGGCAACGCCAGCTCTTCGGCCAGCTGGGTGTTCTTGATGGTCTCGGCTTCGTCCAGGGTCTTGCCCTTCATCCACTCGGTGGCGAGGGAGCTGGAAGCGATGGCCGAACCGCAGCCGTAGGTCTTGAACTTGGCGTCTTCGATAACGCCCTGCTCGTTGACCTTGATTTGCAGACGCATTACGTCACCGCACGCCGGGGCGCCGACCATGCCGGTGCCAACGTCTGGGTCTTCAGCATTCATCTTGCCGACGTTGCGTGGGTTTTCGTAGTGGTCGATGACCTTTTCACTGTATGCCATGGTGCAATTCCTTCCTCATCAGGGAGCCGCTCTTGCCGGCGACTGCTTAGTGGGCGGCCCACTCGATCTTGGAGATGTCAACGCCGTCTTTGTACATGTCCCACAGCGGCGACAGCTCACGCAGTTTGTTGACGGCCTCGCAGACTTTCTGCGCGGCGTAGTCGACTTCTTCTTCAGTGGTGAAACGGCCGAAAGAGAAGCGGATCGAGCTGTGCGCCAGCTCGTCGTTGCGGCCCAGGGCGCGCAGCACGTACGAAGGTTCGAGCGACGCGGAGGTGCAGGCCGAACCGGACGAAACGGCGATGTCCTTCAGCGACATCAGCAGCGATTCGCCTTCGACGTAGTTGAAGCTCAGGTTCAGGTTGTGCGGCACGCGGGCGGTCTGGCTGCCGTTGACGTACAGCTCTTCCAGGTCCGAAACCTGCTTGAAGAAGCGGTCGCTCAGGGCCTTGATGCGCGCGTTCTCTGCGACCATTTCCTGCTTGGCGATGGCGAACGCTTCGCCCATGCCGACAATCTGGTGAGTTGGCAGGGTGCCCGAACGCATGCCGCGCTCATGGCCACCGCCGTGAATGATGGCTTCCAGGCGTACACGCGGCTTGCGGCTGACGTACAGCGCGCCGATACCTTTAGGGCCGTAGACCTTGTGCGCCGAGAACGACATCAGGTCGACTTTCAGTTTTTGCAGGTCGATTTCGACCTTGCCGGCCGACTGGGCGGCATCGACGTGGAACAGGACGCCGCGCGAGCGGGTCAGTTCACCGATGGCGGCGATGTCGTTGATCGAGCCGACTTCGTTGTTCACGTGCATCAGCGAGACCAGGATGGTGTCGTCGCGCAGCACCGCTTCTACCATGGCCGGGGTGACGATGCCGTCTTCGCCTGGCTCAAGGTAGGTGACTTCGAAACCTTCACGCTCCAGCTGGCGAGCGGTATCCAGGACCGCCTTGTGCTCGATCTTGGAGGTGATGATGTGCTTGCCCTTGGTCTGATAGAAGTGCGCGACGCCTTTCAGTGCGAGGTTGTCGGACTCGGTGGCACCGCTGGTCCAGACGATTTCGCGCGGATCAGCGTTGATCAGCTCGGCAACCTGGCGACGACCGTTCTCGACCGCTTCCTCGGCCTTCCAGCCGAAGACGTGGGAGCGCGAAGCCGGGTTACCGAAGTTCCCGTCGACCAGCAGGCAGTCGGCCATCTTCTGGGCCACGCGTGGGTCGACCGGAGTGGTCGCGGAGTAATCGAGGTAGATCGGCAACTTCATTTGTCTCTCCTATCAGGCGGTGGCGTCGCTCATCGTCCCTGGGGGATCAATCGACGGCGGACGTCTCAATCTTGTCCAGCTGGGCGGTTCGGCCTGCGACACGTCGCAAGTCCTGGCGCTGGGCGACTTCCTGCACCTCACGGCGCATGACGAGGTCGGCCAGGCTGATGCCGCTGAGGAATTCATGGATCTGCTGGCTGAGGTCGCACCACAGGTGGTGGGTCAGGCAGGTATCACCGGCATGGCAGTCCCCGAGGCCCTGACAACGGGTAGCATCGACCGATTCGTTGACCGCATCGATGACCTGGGCCACCTGGATGGTTTCCATGCCCCGCGACAGCTGGTAGCCACCGCCTGGACCGCGCACGCTGGAAACCAGGCTGCTGCGGCGCAGCTTGGCGAACAGCTGTTCCAGATAAGAGAGGGAAATGCCCTGGCGCTCGGAAATATCGGCCAAAGACACCGGCCCATGCTGCGCGTGCAACGCCAGGTCAAGCATGGCGGTCACGGCGTATCGGCCTTTGGTAGTCAGTCGCATGGCTATTGGGTACCACGGGAGTTTCGGGATGTGTGCGAGTATGCGATTCCCGAGCATTTAAGTCAACTATAAGACCTAGTGCTTTAGTCGGGTTTGCATCGGGGAGGCGGGCGCGAGTGTAGCAGACGAGGGGCGTGAGCACACGCCCCGTATGTCACTATGATTTCAGTGCGGCGCAATCAATGCGACTGAGTGTCGCGCTGGGCCACCTTGGCCTCCTCGGCAAAATCGTCTTCCGGCAGGGCTGGCAGCTCCTTGGCACAGTAGTCACTACCCATCTTGGTCAGGGCGCCACACATACCCTCCAGCCGCTCGTCGACCGCTTGCAAGTGATCGAGCATCTGGCCGATGGCGCGCGCCACCGGGTCGGGCATGTCACCACTGACGCCGTAGGCATCGAAGCCGATCTTCTCGGCCATGGCCTTGCGCTTGGCCTCGACTTCGTTGTCTTCGCTCTTGACGATGATCCGCCCCGGGATGCCCACCGCCGTGGCGCCCGCTGGCACCGCCTTGGTCACCACTGCATTGGAACCAATCTTGGCGCCGGCACCGACGGTGAACGGGCCCAACACTTTGGCCCCCGCCCCTACCACCACGCCGTTCTCCAGGGTGGGGTGGCGCTTGCCTTTGTTCCAGCTGGTGCCGCCCAGGGTCACGCCCTGATAAAGCGTGACGTCGTCGCCGATTTCGGCGGTTTCGCCAATGACGATACCCATGCCGTGGTCAATGAAGAAGCGCCGGCCGATGGTGGCGCCCGGGTGGATCTCGATACCGGTCAACCAGCGGCCGAAGTTGGACACCAGCCGGGCCAGCCACTTGAAATCACGCTTCCACAAGGCGTTGCCGAGGCGGTGCAACCAGATGGCATGCATGCCGGGGTAGCAGGTGAGCACCTCGAAGGCATTGCGCGCCGCCGGGTCACGGTGGAATACGCTTTGAATATCTTCACGCAGGCGTTCGAACATCTGTCAGTCCTTCCGTTTATGCGGCTCGCCCCGGACCACTTTCTGGGTCTCGGTAAGGATGCCGCGCAAAATGCTCATTTCCGAACGTTCGACCGCCACCCGCCCATACAGCCTGCGCAAGCGCGGCATCAGGTACTTGGGTTTTTCCGGGTCGAGGAAGCCGATGCCCACCAGGGTTTTTTCCAGGTGGTCGTAGAACAGCTCCATTTCGTCCATGGTCGCCAGCTCGCTGGCGTCAACCTTCTCGACTTTTTCCGGCGCTGCACCGCCAGCCAGCCACGCCATGCGCACCTCATAAGAGAGCACCTGCACGGCAGCGGCCAGGTTCAGCGAACTGAAGTCGGGGTTGGAGGGAATGTGCACGTGGAAGTGACATCGCTGCAGTTCTTCGTTGGTCAGGCCGGCGTGTTCGCGCCCGAACACCAGGGCGATTTCTTCGCCGCCATTGGCATGCTCCACCGCCTTGGCACCGCACTCGCGCGGGCCGATCAACGGCCACGGGATGCTGCGCTCGCGGGCGCTGGTGCCCATCACCAGGTTGCAGCCGACCAGCGCCTGTTCAAGGCTGTCGACCACCTGGGCGTTATCCAGCACATCGTCGGCGCCCGAGGCACGGGCACTGGCATCCACGGCGGGGAATTCTTTCGGCTGCACCAGCACCAGACGCGACAAGCCCATGTTTTTCATGGCACGCGCAGCGCCGCCGATGTTGCCGGGGTGGCTGGTATTGACCAGAACAACACGAATATTTTGCAGCAAGGTGTTGTGCTCACAGATGCAGGAATCAGGGCCTTCGATCTTACAGAACCGACAGACGTAACGCCATGAAAGCAAATGTGACACTTCTGCCGCCAAAGTTTTCTGCTAGAATGATCGGCTTTCTTCTTTAACATCTCCAGGTGACCCGCCCATGCAGCCTATGCTGAATATCGCCCTGCGCGCCGCTCGCAGCGCCAGTGAACTGATTTTCCGCTCCATCGAACGCCTGGATAGCATCAAGGTGGACGAGAAAGAGGCTAAGGACTACGTTTCCGAGGTTGATCGCGCCGCCGAGCAGAGCATCGTCAACGCCCTGCGCAAGGCCTACCCGAACCACTCCATCCAGGGCGAGGAAACCGGCCTGCACGCGGGTAGCGGCGAAGAAGGCAAGGATTACCTGTGGATCATCGACCCGCTGGACGGCACCACCAACTTCCTGCGTGGCATCCCGCACTTCGCCGTCAGCATCGCCTGCAAATACCGTGGCCGCCTTGAGCACGCCGTGATCGTCGACCCGGTTCGCCAGGAAGAATTCACCGCCAGCCGTGGCCGTGGCGCCCAACTCAATGGCCGCCGCCTGCGCGTCAGCTCGCGCACCAGCCTGGAAGGTGCCCTGCTGGGTACCGGCTTCCCGTTCCGTGACAACCAGATGGCTGACATGGACAACTACCTGGGCATGTTCCGCGCCCTGACTGGCCAGACCGCCGGCATCCGCCGCGCCGGCTCCGCCAGCCTGGACCTGGCCTACGTGGCCGCTGGCCGTTTCGACGCCTTCTGGGAGTCAGGCCTATCCGAGTGGGACATGGCAGCCGGCGTGCTGCTGATACAGGAAGCCGGTGGTTTGGTGAGCGACTTCAACGGTGGCCACGACTTCCTCGACAAAGGCCATATCGTTGCGGGCAACATCAAGTGCTTCAAGGCAGTCCTGACGGCCATCCAACCGCACCTGCCAGAGAGCATGAAGCGCTAAGCGCGGATTGCCTGAAAACAAAAAGCACCCCGCGGGGTGCTTTTTTTATGCCTGCAGGTTTTGCATTTCCTGTACCGGCCTCTTCGCGGGCAAGCCCGCTCCCACAGGGATAGCACCAACCTCAAAGGCAGCGCAGCACCTGTGGGAGCGGGTTTACCCGCGAAAGGGCCAGCACAGGCAACACAAATTACTGCGCAGCATCGCTCAGGATCAGCTTGCCATTCTTGTCCAGCGGAATGGTCGACCCCGGCTCGCGATCCATCTTCACCTTGCCGACCTGATCGCCAATGGAATAGGTCACGTTGTAGCCCACCACCTTCTCACTGATGTCATTCACCGTGTTGCAGCGAGTTTGCGTGGTGGTGTAGGTGTCACGCTCCTGCATGCCTTCCTGCACCTTGTTACCGGCATAACCACCACCGACCGCACCGGCCACGGTGGCGATCTTCTTGCCGGTGCCGCCGCCAATCTGGTTACCCAGCAAACCACCGGCGATTGCACCCACCACAGTACCGGCGATCTGGTGCTGGTCCTTGACCGGCGCCTGACGCGTCACAGCGACGTCCTTGCAGACTTCGCGCGGGGTTTTTACCTGTTGTTTGATCGGTTGCACGTCGGTGACCTGCGCATACTCAGGCCCCTTGTTGACCAAGCTGTAGGTCGCCACAGCACCTCCGGCAGTTACACCGACAGCACCCAGTACCGCACCCACCAGCATTGATTTGTTCACATGAACCTCCTGATCATACCCGCGGGGGTTAGCCCGCCTTCTCCCAGCCTTGGAGCAAAAAAAAAGGCGCGAGTTCAATACTCGCGCCTTTCGGGCAGCCAAACGGCGTGAGACAAGCCCTTATGGGCGCTCGTCCACACCTTCCGCCTTGGTCGGCGGGATCAGGTCTTCGCTGTTCAGGTTCAGCCAGATCAGCACCACGTTGGCGATGTAGATCGACGAGTAGGTACCGGCCATGACGCCGATGAACAGGGCCAGCGAGAAGCCGAACAGGTTATCACCACCGAAGAACAGCAGTGCGGCAATGGCCAGCAAGGTCGAAACCGAGGTGGCGACGGTACGCAGCAGGGTCTGGGTGGTGGAAACGTTGATGTTTTCGATCAACGAGGCCTTGCGCATGACACGGAAGTTTTCACGCACCCGGTCGAATACCACGATGGTGTCGTTCAGCGAGTAACCGATGATCGCCAGCACCGCTGCCAGCACCGTCAAGTCGAAGGTGATCTGGAAGAACGACAGGATACCCAGGGTGACCACTACGTCGTGAATCAGCGAGATGATCGCACCCACGGCAAACTTCCACTGGAAGCGGAAGGCCAGGTAGATAAGGATGCCGCCCAGGGCCAGGAGCATGCCCATGCCGCCCTGGTCGCGCAGCTCTTCACCCACCTGCGGCCCAACGAACTCGACACGCTTGAGCGTGGCTGGGTTATCGCCGCCAGCCTTCTGCAAAGCAGCGGCTACCTTGTTACCCAGTTGCGGGTCATCGCCCGGCATACGCACCAGCAGGTCGGTGGTAGCGCCAAAGCTCTGTACCACGGCCTCGTGGAAGCCCGAATTGACCAGCTCGGCACGCACCGCCTTGAGGTCGGCCGGGCGCTCGTAAGTCAGCTCGATCAGCGTACCGCCGGTGAAGTCCAGGCCAAAGTTGAGGCCCTTCTGCCACCAGCTGAACAGCGCCAGCACGGTGAGGAGCACGGTAATGGCGAACGCGACATTGCGCACGCCCATGAAGTTGATGGTTTTCATCGCAGCTCCCTCAAACCCACAGCTTCTTGATGTCACGCCCGCCGCAGGTCAGGTTGACCATTGCGCGGGTCACCATGACGGCGGTGAACATCGAGGTGAAAATCCCGAGGGACATGGTGACCGCAAAGCCTTTGACCGGGCCGGTACCCATGGCGAACAGGATGCCGCCGACCAGCAGGCTGGTCAGGTTGGCGTCGATGATCGCGGTGTAGGCGCGATTGAAGCCTTCGTGGATGGCGCGCTGTACCGACATGCCGGCTTTCAGCTCTTCGCGGATACGCGAGAAGATCAGCACGTTGGCGTCTACCGCCATACCCATGGTCAACACGATACCGGCAATACCCGGCAGGGTCAGGGTGGCGCCCAGCAGCGACATCAGGGCCAGCAGCAGCACCATGTTGCCCGCCAGGGCGATGGTGGCGATCACGCCGAAGCCGCGGTAGATGGCGATGATGAACAGCGAGACGAACAGCATGCCCCACAGCGACGCATCGATACCCTTGGTGATGTTGTCGGCACCCAGGCTTGGGCCAATGGTACGTTCTTCAGCGAAGTACATCGGCGCGGCCAGACCACCGGCACGCAGCAGCAGGGCCAGTTCGGACGACTCGCCCTGGCCGTTCAGGCCGGTGATGCGGAACTGGCTGCCCAGCGGCGACTGGATGGTCGCCAGGCTGATGATTTTCTTCTCTTCCACAAAGCTTTGTACGGCAACGTCCTTCTCGACGCCGTCGACCGTCTGCTTCACGTAGCGGGTGACCGGCTTCTGCTCGATGAAGATCACCGCCATGCTGCGGCCAACGTTGCTACGGGTAGCGCGGCTCATCAGCTCGCCACCGTGGCCATCCAGGCGGATGTTCACTTGTGGGCGGCCGTGTTCGTCGAAGCTGGCCTGGGCGTCGGTTACCTGGTCACCGGTGATGATCAGGCCGCGCTCTACAGGGGCGGAGCGGCCGCCTTCGCGGAACTCGAACACCTCGGTAGTGGCTTTGGACGCGCCCGGCTCGGCACCGAAGCGGAACTCAAGGTTGGCGGTTTTACCGAGAATACGCTTGGCTTCGGCAGTGTCCTGCACGCCTGGCAGCTCGACCACGATACGGTTGGCGCCCTGGCGCTGTACCAGCGGCTCGGCCACGCCCAACTCGTTCACGCGGTTGCGCACGGTGGTGAGGTTCTGCTTGATCGAGTATTCGCGGATTTCGGCAACTTTTGCCTGGGTCAGCGCCAGACGCAGCACCGCAAGCTCGTTGCGCTCGGTGGTGGTCAGGTCGAAATCATTGAAATTCTTGCGGATCAGGGCACGTGCCTGTTCGCGGGTAGCATCGTCAGCGAAGCCCAGCATGATGCCGCCATCCTGCTGAGGCAGGCTGCGGTAGCGGACGCGCTCTTTGCGCAGCAAGGTCTTGACCTCGCCTTCGTAGACTTTCATGCGGGCCGTCATGGCCTTGTCCATGTCCACTTCCAGCAGGAAGTGCACACCACCGGACAGGTCCAGGCCCAGCTTCATCGGGCTTGCACCCAGGTTGCGCAGCCATTGCGGGGTAGTCTGGGCCAGGTTCAGGGCCACGACGTAATCATCGCCCAGCGCCTTGCGCACGACATCCTTGGCTGGCAGTTGGTCTTCCTGGTTGGTCAGGCGGATCAGCCCGCTGCCCTTCTCGCCCAGGCTTGCGCCCTTGACGGCGATTTTGGCATCGACCAGCGCCTTGCTGACGCGATCGAGGTCGGCCTGGTTCACCTGCAGCGCCGAGCTGGCACCGCTGATCTGCACCGCCGGGTCATCCGGGTAGAGGTTGGGAGCGGAATAAATGAAACCGACCACCAGTACCAGCACGATCAGTGCATATTTCCACAGAGGGTATTTGTTCAGCATCACGCCGCCCGTTCAAGACGCGGGGCGCGTTGCGCGCCCCGACTGGAAAATAAAACCGGTAACTCAGATAGCCTTGAGCGTACCTTTTGGCAGGGTTGCCGCGATGGCGCCCTTCTGGAACTTCAGCTCGACAGTGTCGGACACTTCCAGTACCACGAAGTCATCGGAAACCTTGACGATCTTGCCGGCGATGCCGCCGTTGGTGACAACTTCGTCACCTTTTTGCAAGTTGCTCAGCAGGTTCTTCTGCTCTTTGGCGCGCTTGGCCTGCGGGCGCCAGATCATCAGGTAGAAGATGACCAGGAAACCGACCAGGAAAATCCACTCGAAGCCGGTACCGGCTGGGCCGGCGGCAGGTGCTGCTGCGTCCGCGTATGCGGCGGGGATCAAGAAGCTCATTGGGCACTCCTAATGTAATTTTCTAATAATGTGTGCGAACAGTCAGTCCAGGGGCGGTACGGGAAGCCCGCGCTTGGCGTAGAAGGCGTCGACAAAGGCGGCCAATTTACCCTGTTGAATAGCCTCGCGTAAACCGGCCATCAAGCGCTGGTAATGGCGCAAGTTGTGGATGGTATTCAGCATGCTGCTCAACATTTCGCCGCACTTGTCCAGGTGGTGCAGATAGGCGCGGGAGAAGTTGGTGCAGGTGTAGCAGTCACAGGTCGGATCCAGCGGCGATTCATCGTGGCGATGGAACGCGTTGCGGATCTTGATCACCCCTGTATCGACGAACAGATGGCCGTTGCGCGCATTACGCGTCGGCATCACGCAGTCGAACATGTCGACGCCGCGGCGCACACCCTCAACGAGATCTTCCGGTTTGCCTACCCCCATAAGGTAACGAGGTTTGTCAGCGGGCATCTGGCCCGGCAGGTAATCCAACACCTTGATCATTTCGTGCTTGGGTTCGCCCACCGACAGGCCGCCGATGGCCAGGCCGTCGAAGCCGATGTTCTCCAGGCCTTCCAGCGAGCGCATGCGCAAGTCCTGGTACATGCCGCCCTGGACGATACCGAACAGTGCCGCGGTGTTGTCGGCGTGGGCGTTCTTCGAGCGCTGGGCCCAGCGCAACGACAGCTCCATGGAGGTGCGCGCCACGTCGTGCTCGGCCGGGTACGGGGTGCACTCGTCGAAGATCATCACCACGTCCGAGCCCAGGTCACGCTGCACCTGCATCGACTCTTCCGGGCCCATGAACACTTTCGAGCCATCGACTGGCGATGCGAAGGTCACGCCCTCTTCCTTGATCTTGCGCATGGCACCCAGGCTGAACACCTGGAAGCCACCCGAGTCAGTGAGGATCGGGCCTTTCCACTGCATGAAGTCGTGCAGGCCGTTGTGCTTCTTGATCACCTCGGTGCCCGGGCGCAGCCACAGGTGGAAGGTGTTGCCCAGGATCATCTCGGCGCCAATGGCCTCGATATCGCGTGGCAGCATGCCCTTGACCGTGCCGTAGGTGCCCACCGGCATGAACGCCGGGGTCTCCACGGTGCCACGAGGGAAGGTGATGCGACCACGACGGGCCTTGCCGTCGGTGGCCAGCAGTTCGAAGGACATTCGACAGGTGCGACTCATGCTTGATCCTCGGGGCCGCGCGGCGCCGGATTGCGGGTGATGAACATGGCATCACCGTAACTGAAGAAGCGGTACCCGTTCTCGACCGCCGCCGCGTAGGCAGCCATGGTCTCGGGGTAGCCGGCGAATGCCGAGACCAGCATCAGCAGCGTGGACTCCGGCAGGTGGAAGTTAGTGACCAGGGCGTCAACCACATGGAACGGCCGGCCCGGGTAGATGAAGATATCGGTGTCGCCGCTGAACGCCTTGAGCACGCCGTCACGCGCCGCGCTTTCCAGCGAACGCACACTGGTGGTGCCAACCGCGATCACCCGGCCGCCACGTGCGCGGCAGGCCTCGATGGCATCGACCACATCCTGGCCCACTTCGAGCCACTCTTTATGCATGTGGTGGTCTTCGATCTTGTCGACCCGCACCGGCTGGAAGGTACCCGCGCCCACGTGCAGGGTCACGAAGGCCCGCTCCACGCCTTTGGCGGCGATCTTTTCCAGCAGCGCCTCGTCGAAGTGCAGGCCCGCTGTGGGCGCTGCAACCGCACCGGCACGCTGGGCATACACGGTCTGGTAACGCTCACGGTCGGCACCCTCGTCCGGGCGGTCGATATAGGGCGGCAGCGGCATATGGCCGACGCGGTCGAGCAGTGGCAGCACCTCTTCGGTGAAACGCAGCTCGAACAGCGTGTCATGGCGCGCGACCATTTCGGCCTCGCCACCGCCATCGATGAGGATGACCGCGCCTTCTTTCGGCGCCTTGCTGGCACGTACATGGGCCAGCACCCGGTGGCTGTCGAGCACGCGCTCGACCAGCACTTCCAGCTTGCCGCCGGAGGCTTTCTGGCCAAACAACCGCGCCGGGATCACCCGAGTGTTGTTGAACACCATCAGGTCGCCGGGGCGCAGGTGGTCGAGCAAGTCGGGGAATTGCCGGTGCGACAGCGCGCCGGTTGGCCCATCGAGCACCAGCAGACGGCTGCCATGGCGCTCTGCCAACGGGTGGCGGGCGATCAGGGAATCAGGGAGTTCGAAGGAGAAATCGGCGACGCGCATGATGATGTTCGGTTCGGCAGGGCCAGGAAGTTTAGCCCAATGTGTGAAAATTGACCATGAAAGCCGATTGACCGACTAGCGGCAGCT
The DNA here is from genome assembly GCF_043103635.1 of Pseudomonas sp. yb_9. Lineage (NCBI taxonomy): Bacteria > Pseudomonadati > Pseudomonadota > Gammaproteobacteria > Pseudomonadales > Pseudomonadaceae > Pseudomonas > Pseudomonas sp. yb_9. The sequence continues at coordinate 107,344 of NZ_JBICKA010000112.1, forward strand.
CTCTATACTGCGCGCCACACGCCCTGATGGCGGAATTGGTAGACGCGGCGGATTCAAAATCCGTTTTCGAAAGGAGTGGGAGTTCGAGTCTCCCTCGGGGCACCAACCGCATGTTTCCTCATGCAGCAGCATGGCCAGGAAACTCAATAAAACCGCCTACTTAGGCGGTTTTTTTGTTTCTGCATGGTGCGCCATAAAACACCATGAATCTTGAAGCCGTGTATGGCCAGGTGTATGGTCGATTTATTCTCGAACTTTCCCATACACAGAAGCCATGAAACGCACAGACATCAAGCGCCGGCCGCTGGCCGACACAGTGCTCGCGTCCCTGGAGCCAGAGGCCAAGGAGTACCGCGAAACCTACGGCGTCGACCGAATCTACTTTGTCGTCTCACCCAATGGCCGGAAGCGCTGGGAGCTCCGCTACAAAAAGGCTAACGGCAAGTGGTCCTTCATGGGCCTGGGCGGATACCCCGAAGTGTCGGCAAAGAAGGCCCGAGAGAAGGCTGGCCAGGCCATTACCCTGATCGACCAGGGCGTCGACCCCGTCGAGAAGAAGGTCAGCGACGTTGAGCACGCAGCCAAATCCCTCCATACCACCTTCCGTGCTGCAGCCGAATCTTGGTACGACAAGAAGTCAAAGGAGGGATTGGCCGAAGGCACCCTTGGCAAAGTCCGAACCTACCTGGACAAGGACATCCTGCCAGCCCTCGGCGACAAACAGCTGGACGAGATCACCAGGCGCGACTGCGCCGCCCTGCAACAATCCTTCGAAAGACGCGACGCCCACAATGTGGCGAAGAAAGCCCGCGGCTGGCTGAACAAGATTTTCAGCTTCGCGATCGCCAGCGGCCTAACCGAGAACAATCCGGCCAGTGAACTACTGGTAGTCGCGGCTCCAGCGCCTGCGACCCAGCAGTACCCTCACCTGCTTGAGCCCGAGCTGCCAGAGTTCATGCGCGCTATGCGCAGGTCGACCAGCAGGCTGATCGCGCGCACTGCGGCCTGGATGACGCTGTGGACAGCGAGCCGGCCGGGAATGGTGAGATATGCGGAATGGGCGGATATCGATCTTGAGGCAGGCGTCTGGTCGATATCGGGAGAGAAGATGAAGATGAGGCGCGACCATGTCGTGCCATTGTGCACGCAACTGGTCGCCGCATTGAGGGAACTTAGCGAACTGACCGGCAGGAGCAAATGGCTGTTCCCAGGGATCGGCTCATCAACGCCGGTTATCAGCGAGAACACCATCGGCAAGGTGTTCGCCAGCGCTGGCTATAAAGGAAGGCTTGTGGGGCACGGCACACGCCACACCGCGAGCACCCTGCTTCGCGAGCATGAATGGCACAAGGATTTCGTCGAGGCGCAATTGGCCCACAAGGAGGCGGGGGTTTCCGGCGTCTACAACAAGGCGGCATACCTGCGCCAACGCCGGAGGATGATGCAATGGTATGCGGACTTCCTTGACGCGCTTGAAGCAGGCATGACAGAAGAGCATCGAGAGCAATTCAAGCGCAGAGCGCTGGAACCCTAAGCGACAGGCCAAAAGAGTAGCCGCCAGAGTTCTTAAAGCGGATTTTCGACTCAATTTTCTTCTTTTTGAGGTGAGGTTAGTGGCAGACGGACGCTGCCGCCTCAACTCCTTCCATATCTGATTCGCTGCCGGCGCTCCGCTGACAGATCCCGTCCTCACAGAAACGCTTGCTCACCGCCAGGCTCTGCCGTGCCTGCAGCATTTCGCCGCACCAGCACTTTCCGCCAGACCTGCCGCCCCCCCCTGGTCGCCAGCCTCAAGCCCGTTAACCATGGGTCCTCCAGAGATTTTTATACCTTCTTAGTAGCCGGGCAGGCCCGCCCCAAAAATAGTCACACCCCTATCTCCTCGTCGTGGATCGAGCCACCCGACCTCTCCCGCAGCAGTCGGCTCCCTGCGGTAATGTCGGCCCGGGTGAACTTGCCTACTCTACCGCCCGCTCTAACCCGGCCTGCGAGCGCCTGCAACCAGCAAACCCCTGCCTACCTTAGAGCAAGCTTAGTTTTTCTGATGCCCGCCCTTTAGTTTGGTCGCTGCCGGACGATAAAAGGGGGAGCGGCTCACACAGGTGGCGTTTGCCTATTGTTTTGCAACCATATGGCCATGTATGATCCGCGAGCAACTGTCTGCTGTGTGCTTGATTAAGGTTAAACGTGACCTAGAACACATCGCGACGGAACTGTCGGCGACTAAGGTTGCCTAGCAAAATTGCCACCTCTGCCTTTGGGCGGAGGTGGGGCAATCAGGCAGGAGGTCACGCGACCTTCTATCCAAGGTGGATGCCTGAATTGGAATATCGACTCATATTGGAGATGAAACCGTAATGGCTATTACTTCTGCACAAGTTCAACAGCTGTACGTTGCTTACCTGGGCCGCGCTGCCGACAAGGCTGGCCTGGACTACTGGCTGGGCGAGTTGAACGCTAATCCTGCCACCATCACTCTGGAGCAGGTTCGTGCCAACTTCGTCAACGAGCAGCCTGAGTACGCCGCTGCCTACGGTGGTCTGAACCGTACCGAAACCGTTTCCAAGATCTACCTGAACCTGTTCGGTCGTCCTGCTGACGCTGCTGGCCTGGCCTACTGGACCACTGGCGGCGGCGCTTCCGTTTCCGCTGACCAGCTGCTGGTTGCCTTCATCAACGGTGCTTCCGCTACCGACGCCAAAACCGTAGCTAACAAGGTTCTGGTTTCCGAGGTTTACACCTCTACCGCCGCTGATAGCTACACCCAAGCTGATGCAGCAGAAGTTCTGGCCGACGTTGACAGCACTGCTGGTAGCGTGACTGCTGCTCTGGACAAGCTGTCCGATGGCACCCTGGCTGGTATCGCTATTCCTGCTGGCGTGGCTACCATCAAAGCACAAGCTGCTGCTGAAGCTGCTCAGACTGCTTACGAAACCTCCAAGGTTGCTTCGCTGCAAGCTCTGAATGACAAAGTGGTCGCCCTGAACGCTGACTACAACGTCACTCTGGCACCTTTCAAAGACGGTGCCGATAACAACAAAACCATCGACTACGCAGAAGCTGAAGTAGCTATCAACAACGCCACTCTGCTGCGTAATGACATCGCTGGCGGTGCAAACGTTACTACCGCTCAAATTGAGCTGAACGCTAAACAAGCTGCTGACAAAGTTGCTGACGAGCGTGCCAAGCTGGTCAACACTCAAGCTGACGCTGTCAAGAACATCGATGCCTACAACGCTGCTGTTGTTGCTGACAACAAACTGACTGCTCCTACCAAGGACAAAATCGACACCGATACCGGCGCTCTGCAAGGCATCATCGATGCAACAACCGCGAACACCGCTGCTTTCAACGCAGCCAGCAGCGCTTATGTTGCCGCCGGTGGCACCGCCATCGCTAACGCTGATGCTCTGTACGCTGCTATCAGCACTGCTGACGCCGCCACTCTGGCTAAGATCGATGCTGCTTTCAACACTGGTGTTTTCACTACCACCTACGCCGATGTACGTGCTGACGGTGTAGCTAAGGCTGCCAAGACTGCTTCCACCGAAGCTCTGACCGAAGCTGAAAACAAAGTGGGTGCTGCTTACGTCGCTGCTGCCAAGGCAAGCGTTGTTGCTGCCAAGAAACTGGCTGACGTCAAAGCTGCTGACGCTCTGGTTGCTGAAGGTACTGCTGAAACTAACGCTTACACTGCAGTTAAAGATGTGACCAAAGACGCTCAGAAGGCAGTTACTGAACTGACCTACGCTAGCAAGGTGGAAGATACCGCTGACGCTGCTACCGTGAACGGTACTGCCAAAGCTGACCTGTTCTACTTCACCAGCACCACTCACACCAACGACTTCACCATTGGTACCGCAGGCGACGCTAGCAGCCTGTTCACCAAAGGCGACGCTCTGTACATCGGTGAAGGCTACACCTTCAACTCGGGCGCTCTGAGCGCTGGCAACAACAACGTCAAAGAAGTCTTCTTCATCAAAGGCGGCAACGGCGTTCAAGTTGTTATCGAGTCCACCGTTGCTGGTTCGACCAACACCACCACCAACGCTACTACCGGTGTTGTAACCGATACCGCTAACGCTACCGACACTGCCGCCATCATCACCCTGACCGGTGTTACCGATGTAGCTCAGCTGTCCTTCTCCAACGGCGTTATCAGCCACGTAGCTTAATTGCTTCGTGATTGATAGCTGCGATGGGCTTCGGCTCATCGCAGGCTGATTTCAAAGAAACCCGCCCCTAAAAAGGCGGGTTTTTTATTTCCGCTAGTTCAGCCACATGAGCTAGCAAGTCAGATAATCACGTTTTAGCAGGCAAAAAAAACCCCGTACCTTCGTCAAGGTACGGGGGTTTTCGTGTCAACATCGACTATTGGAGATAGTCGAGAACACTGTACCTTCAATGATACAAAATGGCAAGTAGACATCATAAAAACATGAGAACTAGCCCTCATTACGAACGAACTAAGGGCATTCCCTGACTTCAATGGTCCTGCCGAGACGTAGAGCTCCGCTCCCACCTCCGACGTTCTGCCGTCCCAAGACAATCCACTCAATGAAGAGTCGCAGCAACCCCGCCCAGCGCTCGCTGCTGATACTGCTGCAACGCCTGCATCAGCGACTCAGCCTCCCGCCGAAGGCGCTCGACCACCTCTGGTGGATCTTTAAGGTCTTTGGCCTCGTAGTAGTGCCTCATTGCATCAATGGCCTGCTGAACCAGCGGCTCTCCCGCCTCGACGATTCCTGCCAAGGTCTTCATGCCCTGCCCCTGTCGTTTGGTCAAGGCAGTATAGGCCGCCTCACAGGCCAGCCGCACTATCCGGACTCGGTCATACGCTTTTGCAACGCCCCCTCCCCCATCAGCGCCCAAGCCATATCCTCATCCTTCACCCCACCCTTGCACGCCGCATAGCGCGACCCACCGCCGACCCGCAGACCGGCGTACATCAAGCCAGCCCGTCGCTTGTCTGCGCCCAGGGCGAGCAGCATCTCGTAGAACAGCGCATCGCACACGGCGCGGGGTAGCTGGTTCTCGCAATAAATCCAGTCATGGATGACCCCGGCCTCGCGGTCCTCGATGTCGCGGAACAGCGGCTTGACGATCCAAGGCACTGAAGCCAGGTCGGTGATGAAGTACCGCGGCGCCGTGTAGACCGTGCCGTCGAGCGCCTGGTACCGGAAGTCGTCAGTCAGCACCCACTCCCCCTTGTCGTACGCCCGCAGCAGCAGCGGATCGAGGAAGCGGCCAGTCATGGCGCACCGCCGCAGGTGACTTCGACACGATTCGGCGCGATCGAGGCGTTGACCAGGATGCGGTTGGCGGCGCGCACATCCACTGGAGTCGCGCAGTAGGCGTTGGCGGCGTAGCTCAGGGCCTGGACAGCGCAGCCCTGGAGCAGGATCACGACGGCCAGCAGAATGGCTTTCTTCATGCCACCTCCTCCATTGTCTGGGCATACAGGGCGTCCCAGGTCTGCCGGTGTGGCTTGCCTGGGCGCCAGGTGCGCAGGTACAAGGCCCATGCCTGCTGAACCTCGCCCAAGGCGGGCAGCGGCGCTGGATCGGTCCACAGCAGGAGCCGGGCGAACGCGGCAGCAAGCACATCGTCGTGCTCCAGCGCGGCATAGACAGCGGCGTCGGTCACCGGCACGCCCCTGGCCTGGCATACGGAGCGCGCCAGGGTCTGGGTGGCGGGATGCTCAAGCACGCCACAGACACCGCCGCCCTTTTCGAACTGCCAGAGGCCTCGGGCCGGGCCGCCGATCTGCCGGCGATGGATCAGTCGACTTTCCTGTAGCCCGATGCTCAGCAGCATCTGCTCAGCACGCCGGCCCGACATTTTCGCGGGCAGCAGTTTGAGCGCCGGGGCAATTGCCGAGGCGCGGATTTGTTGCAGCATGGGTTTTCTCCAGGCGAAAAAAAACCGCTCAAGGCGGTCGGGGATGGTTGCGTCAGGTCGAGGCTGTTACGGCCACCCTTGCTCCAGCATTTCGGCGGTGATCGACCCGTCAGCCACCGCTGCCTGAAGTTCGGCCTCGCGATCGAAGCAGGCCTGGACGTGATCGGCCACCGCATCAGCCATTGCCAGCACCTGATCGGCCGGCAGGTCGATGAACCCTTCTTCCGTTTTCCACTTGAGCGTGTAGCCGCTGTCTCGCGCCGCGCGGGCAGCCGCGCCGTTGATGAGCAGCTTGCTCCGGTCATCGGTGGCGATGGGCAGGCCGGCGAGTTCGATGCCACCGATCTCGGCCTGGTAGCGTCGGGCGGCGATCAACGACAGCCAATCGGGCTCGGCGGACGGCCCGGGAACCGGCGCGGATGCCAGCTTTTCCCAGCCTGACCCGGTCCAGCGTGCAACCTGCGTGCCGGTCAACTTCGGCGGGGCAGTGGGAGTGCTGCGCAGTGGCATCGCCCCTGCGGGGTCGACTTCAATTTCTCCGAAGAAAATACCGCTTTCGTTCCAACGATACATTTTCATTTGTTAAGCCGCCTCTCTGGCTTTGATGTAATACTTCACACCGTCGAGCTTTTGCAGACTCGGTAATTTAAATTGCGTGTTCGGGTCATAATCGAAGGTTTCGACACTCGACGAATACCCAATAGCCTCCGTTCCTTTTTTATTCGTTATGATAACTTTACCCATGCCATACGCAATCATGCCTGCGCTGATTCCTGCCGCCATGGGAACTTGCATAAGCTGCCAAGTTACTCCGTAGTCCTTACTGATAAGCTTATCTGTACCACTTACCGCGTAGACAGTACCTTTCCCATCAGTGGTAATGCCACCTACGCCTATGCTGTTGCTATTCCCCACGCCTAGCGACTGCCAACTGAAACCGCCGTCCATGCTTCTTTTTAAACCGCTACTCGTTTGTGCTATTACGATATTATTCCCGAGGTACAGCATGAAACCGCCCGCTAACGGATTACCGGCGGATGCTCCGTACAGACTCCACGTAAGTCCGCCGTCTACACTTCTATACCCGTTTGTCGTTATCCAAGTGTTATCGCCGATATAACAAGCACCTTGTGCGCCTTGAGGTGGGCTTTTGCTTGTCCAAGTTAAGCCGTTATCTTTTGAAATTGCGAAATAGTTACTATACGCCCATGCCATCCAGGTTCCGTTTCCGTCGGTGGCTAATTGAGCGCCTTCGGAAGCGCCGGTTTGAACGCTTGTGACGACCTGAGTCCATGTAACCCCGTTGTCAACGCTCCGAGATATACGGCCACGAATGTGTGCAACCCAAGTCCCTTTTCCGTCACTTAGTATCGCAGGACATTGAGATAATTCGCCCTGTAAGGAACCACCCACTGGCGTAAAAGTAACCCCGTTATCTACGCTGCGGCTACCACCAAACATCCAAACACCTTTGCCGTCCGTGCCTAACCCTGCGTTTGTACTAGTTTGCGGGCTGTAAGCAGTAGTCACCCAAACATTACCAGGGGGATTGCTTATCTTGCCTACTGCTTGAGAAAGCAATGGATACGCCGAATTTAGATACACAGCGCCATCAGCAGCTAGATATTGTTCACCCGGATTACGGGCGGACAGAATAACGTCGCCAATCTGATTGGTCGATGCCCATCGAATGCTGTTGTCTGGACCGATCTGCAAAACGTCAAACGGCTTGCGGTCCACTGGAAGCCCGGCCGCCGCGCCGGCCGCTTCGGCGGATGCCTTTGCGCTGTCCGCCTGCTGCTTCGCAGCTACGGCCTGATCCTGCGCCAGCTTGACCTGGGCAGCGCCGGCCTGCTCGGCATCGGTCACAGCTTTCTGCGCGGCCAGCTTGGCGGCGTCGGCCGCGCCGGCGGAGTCGGCAGCAGCAGATGCGGAGCCCGCAGCGGCAGTCTTGTAGCCCTCGACCGCCGCGACCTGTCCGCCGATCCACCCGGCAGTGCTGTTGATCTGCACGACCAGAGGCGGCAGCGCAGCGGCGAAGGTGTCGGCCTTCGCCGTAAAGTCCGCCGGACCGTCTGATCGGACGGGTGGCACCGGTAGTTCAGGAATCGGTGTTGGTACTGCCATCAGGTGAGCCCCTCAATGGTGATCTGCATGTTGGAATTGCTGTCGTCGCCGTAGGTGATGTCGAACGTCGTGTAGAAGCCGTAAATGATCGTGGCCTCATACGTTGACTCGGCGATCCAGACGACCGGCTTGGCCCGTATCTCGGTAAGCAGGCGTTTGATCTTCGTGACGAGCGCGGTCTCGACGACCACAGGAAAGTCGCCGTTGTCGGCAAAGGCGCGCTCGACCACTGAATAGTTGCCGAAGTCGTCTTTTTTCTTCACCGAGTAGTCGTCGATCCCGACGCGCGCCGTGTATGTCGTGATTCCGAGAGTTGTCAGCTTGCCCATGGCCAGCGCGCCGATGGCGGCGGTCCCGCTGGAGTTGACCGTGACCGTGATGTCGGCGGTGCCATACGCCGGCAGGTCGAGCAGAACCATGGAGGTTCGGGTGTCGATATCCGCGAAAAACCAGTCGTACCAGTTGTCGACGCCGGCATCGATGAGCGTTGTGGTGCGCTGGTAAACCACCCCATCGACCGAGTCCGTCATCGTCACCGTGACCGACTGACCGGCGAGATTCAGCAGTGCGATCGAATTCACGACCGAGCCTGGGCGGACGGTGATCGTCACCGAGTCCGCATGGACTGACCTGGTGCCGACCACTTCATCGAACATGGCCATGCGATTGGTCGCGCCGAGGTCCAGCCATTTCAGCGGGTTCTCGGTGGTGACCGTTTCGTTGCCAGGCTCGGTGCCGGCGGGCACAGCCCCCAGAGCCTGCCAGTTGTGGTCCTTCCAGGTGCGCTTTTCGTCCTTGGCGTAGGTGCTCGTGCTCACCCACAGCGCATAGTCAGCCGCTGGAATGTTCGAACTCACCACCATCGCCGAGGTGATGCCGAGAGGCTTGATGAACTGCATATCAAGCCTCCGACGTGACGGGCACGCTCAAACGGTCCCATTTTTCGAGCATCTTCCGCCCCTTCTGTGAGTCGTCTTTGATGTCGCCCAGAGGGTCGAGGATCTGCTGCAACAGCCCGGCAAGCCGGTCCAGCTTCTGGCTAACGGCGTCGTTGGAAGAACTGCCAGCCGGTTTGGCCTGGCCCAACTTGGGAATCGACACGATCGGCCCGCCGGCAGCGAATGCCGGAATCTGCAGGTTGTTCAGCTGACTCATGAAGTCCGCGCCGTAGGCATTCACCGCAGCGGCACGCATCACGAACTCGCCGTTGGAAAGGCGAGACAGAATGCTGTCGCTGGTTCCGGTGCCGGGCCCAGTGATCAAGCCGCCCGTGGCGAAGGCAGGGATTGACCCGTTGGCCTTGGCTGCGTTGCGGACTGCCTCCTGGAGCTGTGCAGCAGTCAGCGCACCGGAGTCGAGCTGGCCAGCCCAGTAGCTGACGCCCTCATTCATTGCGATGCCTGCTGCTTTATAGGCAGCTTCGATTGCCGCAGCGTTCGTGATGGCCCCGACGATGTTCTGATTGTTCAGCGCGCCACTGGCCAACTGATCTACCCAGTACTGCTTGCCCTCTGCGTCTGCGTCCCGACCGAGCTGATCCTTGTAAATACTGTCGATCAGTACTCCAGCATTTTGAGGTGTTGACTTGCCGCTGATTGAGGCGATGGCCGCGACAACTGCCGCGTTCATTTCCTTGACTGCATCGGCAACCGACTTCACCGAGTTGTCGATACCGTTGAGCGCATCCACCTGGGCCTGAGCGAACTCGAGCTGGGCGTCCAGTGCATCCAGCTGGGCTTGCATTGCCAGAGCGCTTTTCTCAGCGGCAGACAGCTGCTTGCCGTTCAGCTTGTTCAGCTCCGCGACGGCGTTCGCAGTGCGGCCCTGGTCCCGGTTGAACTCCTCCAGCGACCCGTACAGGTCGGTATTGTTGGAGCCCAGCACGTCCAGGGCATCCGTCAGCCCGGCAAACCCGGACAAGCTGCCGCCTGCCTTGGCGATCGCCAGCGCCGACTGCAGCGTGGCCTGGGCCTGGCTGCGGAGCATGCGCACGGCATCGTCACCGGTACCGCGCAACTGCTTCAGTGCACTGCCCAGTGCGCTGCTGATGGCGGTCAAATCACTGATGCGGCTGTTTGCATCAGTCAGCGACTTGTTGATCGCCTTCTGCTGCGCCGCGATGGACCGCTGCAGAGCCGCGAATGCTGCATTCACGCCGTTGCTCGCACGCTGTTCCAGAATGTCGTAGTACGTAGAGGCTTGGCCAGACAACGCCATGAGCGTTGAAAACATCTGCATGCCGGCCTGCGTTGTCGTGTCGATCGACTCGACCATGTCGCGGAAGCCGGTACGGGTTTCTGGCAGCGTCTGGTTCGCTGCAACAAACGCCCGGGTGACGGCATCGAGCGTGTCGTCCATGCGCTCCGACTCGCCGATGAACGCGCCGTAATAGGTCGCAGCATTGCTCTGCAACACATCCAGCCCGCCCGCAATCGCCGTCAGCTGCTCAGCCAGCTTGCCGCCCGCCACGGACATGTCGTACATGCCGACGTTCAAGTAGCGTACAACCTCGTTGACGCCCTCCAGGTTCTGCACGAACGCGGTGAGGCCTTCGAAGTTGTAGCCGCCAAGGCCAGCTGCTGTAGCAGCATCGACAGCAGAAACCATCGAGTCGGCCACACCGCCGAACCACTTGGCGATTTCGGCCTGGATCTCCTCAGCCGTTTTGTCCTTCGTGCTGATCTTCTGCGCGCCGATATTCAAGCCATCGAGCACGCCATCATTCAGCTCGACATTGAGACGGTCGAACAGATCGAGGACCGAGCCCTCTGTGGCGTCATAGGTCGCGTCCAGGGCGGCCTGGGTTTCCGGATCAAGCGCCGAATAGCGGGTGCGCTTCTTGTTCTTGCCGAACAGGCCGCCTTTTTTCTTCTGGTACTCGTACCGCTTACCGAGAAAGTCGCCATCTTCAACTGCCAGCGAAAGGCCGGTGTCCTTGGTGACCCAGTCGCCGCCGAACAGCGAGCCGCCAAGCATGCCGCCCAACGCACCGCCGATAATGGCACCGATACCAGGTAGCACCATGTTGCCAAGCATTGCACCGGCCGCCGCACCCAGGCCGCCCGTGGCCGCGCCTTTGAGGCCGGACTGCTGGTAGCCATACAGGGCGCCGCCGATCCCGTAACCTGCCGTGCCAAGGCCGCTCAGGCCACTACCCATGAAACCGCTGCTGGCCGCATACGAGGCCGATCCCACGCTGCCGCCAACCAGACTCTGACCAAGGCCGTAGCCGACATTACTGCCTGCGCCTCCTGCCAGGCTGGATGCAGCGCCGCCACCAAACAACCCGCTCAGGCCACTGCTGATGTAGTTGTAGCCGCCGCTGATCGCGCCTTGCATGCCGCCGAGGAAGCCTTCGCCAGCACTCCAGCCAGCAGAGACAGCGCTGCCAAAGCCGGAGGTGGCCACGCCGTAGGCCTTGGAAGCCATATCAAACAGGCCCAGGCCACCGCTGCCACCGCCGCCGCCGAATAGCCCGCCAGATTGCGCGGACAGTCCGCCAACACCCAGCGCCGCACCGATCTGCATAACGATCGGGCGGGTGATGGCCATGTGTGCCAGCTCAGCCAGCAGCTGCTTGAAGCCATCCTTCAGGCTGGTGGCGAAGCCGTCGAAGCCGTCACCAATGTTCTTCCAGGCGTCCGCGAAGGCGCCATCGACACGGTCCAGCGCGCCTTCGGTGAACTGACCCCAGGCGGTCGCCGCGTTCTTGTTTTGCTCGTATTCAAGACCCAACAGGCGCAGGGCATCCTGGTACTCGGCAGCCTTGTCCGGAGCCAGCTCCATGGCCTTGTTCAGGGCCGCCTGAGCCTCGGTGTATTCGCGCAGCAGCTTCTTCTCGGGGTACAGGCGATCCATGATGCTGCCCGCATCCGATGCCTGCTTGGCGATCTTCACCGCCTCCTGTTGGGCCTTGGTCGCGGCCAGCAGCTGCTCATACTCTTGGCTGCCGACAGCGACGTTCTTCCCGGCCAGGGCGACCTGCATCGCCTTCTGGACGTTATACGCCTCCAGTGCAGCCGTGCCTTGTAGAGTGGCGGTCGCCTGGGCGAGGATGTCCTCGGTCTCTTTGCCCAAGTCGTAGGCGGACTTTGCAACAGCGAGCCGATCCTCGGCGTCTGCCTGGCCACGGATCGCGGCCTCCACTTCCTTGCGCGCCCCGGCACCAGCCTTAAGCAGCGCTTCCTCCACCTTCTGCTGAATGCCGAACTCGCGCGACTTGTCGGTGCCGTCCAGATACGCAGCCGCCAGGCCCTGGGCACTGCGGACCGCGATCTCGGCCTGCGCCTGCAGGTCGGCCAACGCCTTGGCCTGGTTCTTGGCCTCGGTAGCAGCCTGCTTACCGGCGCTCGAAGCCGCCTGCGCGGCCCTGGTTGCTGCCTCCTTGGCCTCACGCTGCTTATCCGCGGCCTCAGCCTCAGCCAGGATGGCCTTGCGACCTTCCTCGGTGACGTTCTTCTGCTCGCTCAGCCAGCGGGTGGCCTTCTTCGTCTCGCTGTTGCCGTCCTCCAGGGCGGCACTGCGCTTCTGCAGGGCTTGCAGGTAGGTTTCTTCGGTGGCCGACATGCCGCCCTTGGCGGCGTTGTTCTCGTGGGTTGCGACCGTGTCTTCCTTGATAGAGGCAGTCAGCGCTTTCAAGTCACCGTTGAGTTTTTGCAGCGTAACGCCGAGATCAGAGGCGCGAATCTGCCCCTCCTCGATGGCTTGCGCCATCGACTCGGATACACCTGGAACCTTGCGCACCTCATCGGCCACCGCCTTCCAATCGACCGCCATACCTGCAGCCGAATCCTGGGCTGCTTTGCGCACCTGGTCCAATGCCGCCTGTACGTCTTCTGGAAGCGGCGCCAGGCCCGCCATCAGCCCGTCAGCGCCAGCCGCCCCCAAGTTACGCAGATCGCTTTCGAAGCGGTCAGCAATAGCGCCCGTTGTTTCGTTCAGCTTGCGCTGAGTCTCATCGATTTTGGTTTGGAGCTCTCGCAGCGTGACAGCCTGGGTTGCCCTGTTCAGCTTGCTGAAGCGCTCGATGAGCTTATCTAGCGGATCTGCGAGATCGCCGAGCTTCCTCTCCAGCGTGGACGTATTGTCACGCATGGTAAGGAACGCAATGCCAGCGCCTACAGCCAGCGCGGCGATACCAGCCGGGCCGCCCAGCAGGGCCAGAACGCCACCCGACGCAGCTTTCAAGCCGGCCTGAGCGGCGGCCAGCTGTGCAGTGGCGGCGCGCTCAGCCAGCCGCGCCTCTGCCAGCTGGATGGACATCTGCGTCTGCACCGCCGTACCGCGCGCTGCGATGGCTTCTTTCTCCGCGCGCACCACAGCCGACTGCGCGGCAATCTGGTTGGCCTTGGCCACCTCGACAGCACTCGCGGCCTGAGTGATGTTCGCAGTCCGTGCCTGCAGGGAGGCCGACGCTGATTCGCCGATTGTCTGGATGTATCCCACGAATGCTGCCGCGACTTTCCCACCCATCACGGCCGCCAGGACGTTCAGGTTCTCGGCAAGAAAGCCAATCGCCTGGCCCAACGCTTCAGCAGCACCGCCGCCCGAGAGGCGGTCGAACAGATCGGCCAGCCCCTCCATGCCGGGCAGCATGCCCGACACCAACTGGCGAGAGGCGCCGTCGAAAGCGCCCTGCAGGTTGACGATGGACTGGCGCACCTCGACCAGCCGGTCGATTTCGAGCTGGCTCAGGACGCGGCCCGCCTTCTCGGCCTGCTCGCCGAAGTCTCGGAAGCCCTGTCCATTGTCCTTGAGCAGCGGGATCAGCGCCGTCGCTTCGTCGGCAACCGCCTCCATGTAGGTGGTCATTTGCTGCTGACTCAGCCCGGCCTTTTCAAGCGAGCTGTAATACAGCTGCAGCGCCTGGGGACCGGAGAGCTTGGCGAACATGTCGGCGGTGACACCGACCTGCGGCGCGATCTCCTTGAAGAAATCGGCCATCTCGCCACCGCCACGGGCCAGAAACTCACCGACGCGGTCGTTCATGTCCTTGTAGATATCGGACAGCTTTTCCTGCTCGATGCCGACGGTCTTGGCGCCGGCAGCCAGGCGCTGGAAGTCATCAACCGAGGTGTTCGACAAGGCCGCGAGGTTCTTCACCTCCTGGGCATACTCGGTCGTCCGGCTAGTGATCGCCACCAGGCCGGCCACCGCAGCGGCAGAGGCCGCGCCAATCCCGGTGAATGCGCTACTGATGGCCTGCTGCAGGGTCGTCGCGTTCTTTTCGGTCCGGTCGAACGCGCTGTCGATCCGCCCCAGGTTGCCGTCGATCCTGCCAGCGGCATTGGCAACGGCAGACTCACCGCGTGCCACCTCCTGACGGAGCTGTGCCGTGGTCGCCTCGATCCGAACCAGCATGCCCTGAATGTCGCCGTCGGCCATAGCCCCTCCACTGAACGCAAAAACCCGCCGAAGCGGGTCGTGTCACATCACTTTTCTTTTGATCGCCCCATCGCCGCCACGCGCAGGCCCATGCGGAGCTCCTTGGCGGCAACGGCCTTGTCCGGCTTGGCCTGTTCGCCACTGCCGAATGGGTTGCTCGCCCGCAGGAACTTCATCTTGGCCTCCCAGGCCATGAGGATTTCGATGATGGGTGTCTCCCAGGCATCGCGGGGCGACCAGCCGAGCCAGCCGGTGGCAAGCTCGTACAGCTCATCGACGTAGCTGCCGTTGCCAGGCCGCGCTACTCGTTTCCCTTTGCGGCCTCGGCCTCCAGCTCATCCTTCGATTTGCCGCCTGGATTGAGCAGCGCGACAACGTAAGGGATGACCTGTGGGTTGATCTCGGCAATACCGGCTTCGAAGACCTTTTCTTCCAGCGCCTCGATATCCTTCGGCTTGAAGTCTTTGCCGGAGCCAATCAGCAGCACCGCCGCGATAGCGCTGGTTTTCAGCTGGTTCAGCTCGCCGATGGCCGGGCCGATGCCGCCGAAGCGAGCCTCGATACCGCGTACAGCCTTGAGGGTCGGTTTCAGCTCGAAGGTTTCTTCGCCGACGGTGACGAGGGTGATGCCGTGGGTAGTCTTGGACATGGAAGGGTTCCTTGGGGAAAGAGAAGAAGCGTGCGGCCAGGTTGGCCGCACACCAGGGCGCTATGGGCGGATCGTTACGGCGTGACGACTTCGTAGATCTCGGAGTTGATGCCGAGGGTCACGTTGCGCTTGAGCACGCCCTCGACGGTGATGCCGGACTTCTTGTTGCTCATCACCTTGGCGGCGAAGTAGTCGACGTTGCCATCGACATACTCAACCTTGAACGGGTAGTCGAAACGCGAGCGATCCAAGAAAGCCTCGACCAGCTTGATCTGGCCGGCATCGCCTGCGTCGAAGGCGACCACCAGTTCGGAGGTGCCGGCGTCGGCCAGGCCTTTCAGGTGCTTGGCGCGCCCTTGAGCCAAGCCCGCAAAGGTCACGTCGTTGATGGTGTCGCCGTAGTCGCCGATGCTCTCGACCTCGCCGATCTCGACATAGGTCAGGCCAGAAAGCAGGGTGATGGCAGCGGCGTGGTCTGCCGGCAGGTCGGCGGTGAGGCGCGGGGCGATGTAGATTCGCGTGCCGGCGCCGGTATTGATAGACATAAGCAGTCCTCCCGAGGACAGGTGATTGAGCCGCAGCGCGGCAGTGGTTCAGTGAAAAATCAGTGCTGGGTGTAAATGCGTAGGGTCACGGCACCCTGGTAGGTGACGCCGTCCGGTTCGCGTTTTGACTGCTTGCGCAGGACGCGAACAGAAACGACGCGCCCAGGTTTGATTGACAACGGCTTTTCGTTCAGCAGTTCGTCAATGGCCGCCATGATGCGTTTCACCTCAAGCTGGCCCTTGGCGTTGCTCCAGACGCTCAGGTACAGCAAGCGCTCGTCCATGCGGCTGGCCAGGAAGTCGGCGGCGTTGATGATCTCGTTGTCGATCGACACATAAGGCATCTGCGCGTTGAGCGGTGCACCGTCGTAAACCGGGCAGTTCAGTGAAGCCAGGCCGGCTTCCAGACGATCAGCCAGGGCGATCTGTAATGCAACGGATGGATCAGCCATCGCTTGCCCCCTCGCTGGCCTTCCTGAGCGTGCGGGCCACAGCCGCGCGGATGTTGGCCAGGACGAATTCACGATTCACGTCGAGCGCCGGCCGCAGCCAGGGATGCGCCGGCCGAGCCGGAATGTCCGGATACTTGCCGAAGAAGCTTTTGCCGTCGGACTTGTTGGTGACCCGCTTATTGCGCCCTCCGGAGCGCTTGCCCTCGGTGTATCCCTTAGTGCCGTACTCGATAAACCTTAGGTAGTAATACTTCCTGTTGGCCTTCTTCCCACGCAGACCGATCTGCGCATCCAGGCCGCTCTTCGACACAAAGGCGCTCAGTGCAGCAGCCCCTTCGCCTGTGTCCTTAGGAACGAACTCGCGCATGCTCTCCAGAATGCGGTCTGCGCCATCCTGCATGGCGACCTTCACCTCGTTGTCCATCGTCTGGTGAATGTTGCGCAGCGTCCGGCGCAGCTTGAAGTCACCGGACAACCTCGACCGACGAGCCATGGTCAGGTCTTCCGCGACTTGGGCGGCTTCGCTGCCGGCACAGGGATTTCATCGTGGGTAGGTTCAACGACCTCCTCGACAACGCCCTGGAGGAGGAGGACAGCCCCCTCATCGTCCGGTACCGAAAATGTGTCGCCCGCGGCCTTGCGGCCCATTGGGCCAGAAATGCTGGCCAGAGCTTTCACTCGCATGGTGATGTCCTCAAGGATTGATGACGTTGGAGCAGAGCAGGCGGAGCATGCTGTTCGCGTTGTCCAGCAGCGCTGCTTCAATCAGGTAGGTGGTGCTGACGCCGCGGACGGTCTCCACCAGGCGACAGCCCGCGACAGCATCCGTGCGCGGACGAATGCGGATCTCGGCAGTCACCAGGGTCTGGATGCCTTCGGCGACCGGCGCCAGGCGCCCACTGGGCAAGGTGATTTCCGCCCAGACCTTGCCCAGGTCCTGCCACTCGACTTCGGCCCCGCCGCCCCTGACACGGGTCTCGACCCCGCGCTGCAGAGTGAGGCGATGACGCATTGGGCCGGCTCTCATATATTCACCCAGCGGTGCGGTAGCCACAGGGCATTGGTGGCCATGGGCAGTTCGATCACGGTAACTCCGATGGCGACGGTCTCCCGACTGGCGTACCAATGCCCGATCAGCAGCAAGGCGCCTTGCCGAATCGCCTTCGTAATGCCCAAGGCATTACCTACCGGATCAGGAAGCGGTTCACCTTCGGCGATCAGCTTGCGATTGGTCCACAACTCGAAGGCACTGATGGCCGCATCGGAGTAGCCCTGAATCAGGGCGTCCTCCTCGTCGTGATCAACGCGCAAGTGGGCTTTCACCGTGGCGAGGTCAATCATTTTTCGGCACCAGGGCTTGCAGCTCTGGCTTTTTCGCCGCGGCGTCGAAGGCGATACCCTTCGCCGTCAGCCACTCTTTCAGCTCCGGCACGTTCATTTTCAGTGGGTCGGTTTCCACCGCCCCCGAGCCGTCAAGGTAGGTGGCCACTCCCAGGTGCTCTACAGCTACCAGAGCGCAGCGTTCGGATACATCCTGCTCGCCAACCTCAACCTCGATCACCTCGTTGCCGCCCTCAGCGAACTTGAACGACGTTTCAACGGAAATCTTCGGCATACATCCTCCGCAGAGAGGGCGCCCGAAGGCGCCTGCTCGATCAGGCAGCGCTCAGGGTCAGAACCTTGATCGCCTGGGAGTCGACGAGCATGCCGCCGACGCGCTTGGTGGTGTAGAAGCCAACGTAAGGTTTGTTGGTGTAGGGGTCGCGAAGCACGCGGGTGCCGATGCGATCCACGATGGTGTAGCCACGCTGGAAGTCGCCGAAGGAGATGGCGTTGGCGTCGGCGGCGACATCAGGCACGTCCTCGTTCTCCACGATGCCATAGCCCAGCAAGGTGGACGGCTTGTCTGCCTCGAGGCCTGGACGCCACAGGTAGTTGCCCTGGCTGTCCTTCAGCTTGCGGACATAGGCGACGGTCAGGTTGGTCATCATGAAGCGGGCATTGGCTCGGTAGCCTGCTTTCAGCGAATGGATCAAGTCGATGATCTTGTCGCCATTGAAGCCGCCGGCGGTACCCGAGATCAGCTTCTGCAGCTTGCCGAAGGCGCGGGTCTTGTCGTCGTCCAGGACCAGATCGTAGGCCAGGAAGCCTTTTGGCTTGTTCACGCCATCGCCGCTGGTGAAGGCTGCGCCCTCTTTTTCCGAGAACTCGCGCGCGACCTCGCCATTCAGCCAGGCCTCAGCGTTGAAGAAGATGTCGTCCAGACTGGTCTGGGTTGCCTGCGGGTTGGCGTAAATCTCACCCATGAACGCGGCGATCTGGCCCAGGGTCGGAGTGCCGGTCGCGGGACGTGCAGCAGTCTCGCCAACCCAGCCGGAGCCGGCGCCACCCAGGCTGACCAGACGCTTGTAGTCTGGCGTGCCAACGGTGATCTGGTTGCACACCTGGCGCATTGGCGAGGTGTCTTTCAGCAGCTCGATGATGCTGCGGTCCAGTTCCTCCGGCACTGCGTAGCCGCCGTCGGCATCGCTGCCGATTTGCAGCGCCTTGGCCTGCAGGTCGCCGAGGCCGGTGTCGATGCCCTTGCGAACGAACTGCATGAATGCGGTCTTGTGCTCGCTCGCAGCCTTGGTGCCGGAGCCGTCGGGGCGTTTCAGCGCGGCCAGTTCCTGCTCGAGCGACGTCTTGAGTTCATCAAGCTCGCCCAGCTTCTCGTTCAGGGTGTCGACCTGGCCGGAAAGCTTTCCCTTCTCCGCCTCCAGCGCATCGATGCGCTTGTCGTTCTTCTCCTTGAACTCGTTGAACTTACCGCCGAGCTCTTCGGCGACCTGTTTCACATCTTGAATATCTACAGGCATGGGTGCCCCCTTTCAGAGTTTGTCGAAAATGGATTTGAGGGAATCAAGCGCTTCGCCCACACCCGCCTCTCGCGGTGAAACTGCGCTGTAGCCTTTGGCCATAAAGGCCTTGGCCTGGGAGCCAGAAAACCCTACCTCTCGCAGGGCTCGCTCCACTTTGCTGGGCGGCGGGGTCTCGCCGCGGGCCAGCAGAGATTTCACATCGGTGATCCGGGCCTCATCGTTGGCCGGGAAGGTGACCAGGGAGACTTCCCACAAGTCGATCGCCTTCAGCAGCCAGATGCCTTTCTCCTTGTCATACTCGTAGTCATCGAGCATGTAGCCGATTGACATGCCGGTGAGGCTCCCGGCCTTCATGTGCGCATGGGCGCGCTTGGCCAGCGGATCAGCCTCCGTTAGCAGCTGGCCTTTCACGTACAGGCCAACGTCGTCCTCGCGCATCTCGGTGTACACGCCGATCGGCTCGCTCATCTGGTGTTGCCAGAGCATGGCTGGAAGCCGGGCCTTTTCCTTCCACTTGGCAAGGCTCGCCGCGAAGGCGCCACGAACAACCACGTCACCGTAGCTGTCTTCGACGCCGAACACCGAGCCATAGCCCTCGAACTCGCCGCTATCGCTGACCGACTTGATGGTCAACGGCAGATCAAGGCGCTGCTTTGTCTGCATCGTCGTCAGCCTCTGGTTTGGTAGTCATATTCATTGGGGTCAGGTAAATGTCGCCGCCTTCGCGAGGGTTCTCGTCCTCCAGCTCACGGCAATCGTTCGGGCTCAGGATTCCCCACTGAATGCCCTTGCCGTAGGAGTCGTAGCGCCCCTTGAGGTCGCCGCGCATCAAGGCGCCAGCGTTGAACTTGGCGTAGTGGGTGAGGCGATCTTTCTCACTGAGCAGGCCGACCCGTATCCGGTGCTCCACGCGCGTGATGATCGGCACCAGTGAGTAGTTCACGAAGTTCATGCCCATCTGCTCAACGTTGTTGAGCGTCATCTTTTCCATGTTCGCCACCAGGTGCGGCGGCACGCGGAAGAGGCCGCAAATCTGCGCCTCGGTCATGCGCTTGGACTCGATGAACTGGGTGTCCTGGGCGTTCAAGCTGATCGGCTTCCAGTCCAGACCCATCTCCAGAATCATGGGCTTGTAGGCGTTCGCCGCCCCCATGTGCTCGCCTTGGAACTCTTCCTTCAGCCTGGCGAACGCCTCGTCGGTCAGGGTTTGCTCGGTGCGCAGCACGCCGCTGGTTACCGCGCCGTTGGTGAACAGCTTGCCGGCGTGAGCGTCCATCGCCTGGCCCAGGCCAAGAGTCTGACGGGCGTAGGCGATCGGGTTCAGACCATTCAGACCATCCAACGTAAACAGGCGGACGTGCCAGATCTCTTTTTGCGTTAGGGTCTTCTGCCCGCTCTTGAAGTCGACCTTGTACTCAACCGTCCAGTCGTCGTTTAGCTTCGGCTGGACAATGTCGGGATTGAGTGGGAGCAGCTCGACGACATTGCCGAGGGCCTCGACCTTGTAGGCGTAGAAGTTGCCGCGCAGACATAGGCAGGCGACCAGCATTTCCCAGAATTCCTGGGAGGTCATGTAGCCGTTCGGCGCCATGGTCAGCAGCGGGAAAAGCCGGTGGCCGGTGGCCGGCAAGCGTACCTTGTCCGTCTGTTTCATCAGACGGCACGGCAGCATGCCAATCGACTCGGCCAGCACGCGCACGCAGTTGAAGACCACCAACTGCTGCAGAGCGCTGGAGGTCGTCACGCGCTGTCCTGACGATGTTTCGTAGCCGGAGCCCATCGCCTGGGCCAGTTTCTCCGGTGTGTCGATGGCCAGCGGATTGTTCTTTCTCCCAAGCAGGGCCTTAAACATCAGCTCCCTCCTCGGATTACGGCATAGGCCGACAGTGACATGAGGATCACCCCGCACACCGAAAGCGCTACGGCCTCACCAAAGCCAACCCATAGACCGCGCGCGAGTAGGCCAAAGCCGACCATGCCGACCACATCCGGCAGGCTTTCGCGCAGGCGAGCGAGGGCCGACACCTCATCTTCACGAGGCGTCTGTTGTTCAGGAGTCATAGGGTTCTGATTCCGTGTTTGGTTATGTGGTCCGAAAGGCTGCTGACAACCTCTGGTGCATCAGTGCTAGCTGCTACAGCCATAGCCAGAGCAACCATTCCATCGATCCGACCGCTGGCCTTGGCCTTGGTGAACTTGCGCCCGCCAGCTGGATCACTGACGGCAACAGCGTTGGCCGCACACATCGCCAGAACTGGATGCATGCCGTGCTTGAGCTTCTTCGCAAGCAAACGCGACTCAAGCTCACGCAGTGCTGGCGACATGCTCACGAAGCCCTGGCCGAATTCCTTGAACCGCCCCAACTCTTCCTCGCTGAAACCAACGCGCTCCAACCAGGGCTTGAGGAATCTCATGTTGTATCGATCGAAGTTGAGGCACTGGACGTCATAGCGGTCGAATACTCCGCGCAGGTACTCAGCAACAAATTCGTATTCGATCGCTCGGCCCGGAGTCGTCTGCAAATACCCGTCCCTGGCCCACTGGTCATAAGGCACGCGGTCGTTACGCGACTTCTCGGCCAGACCTTCCTCAGGTAGCCAGAACGTCGAATCAACGTCGCCTTGCTCACCCACCAGGATCAGCGCCGTCAGGTCGCTCACGCTGGACAAGTCGAGGCCACCATAAACTGCCTGCCCCTCCAGGCAATCCGGTACCGCACCGTTCTCCTGCCAGATGGCCCGAGGGATGAACGGACTGCGCGCTTCAACCCGCTGGTTGAGGATCAGGTTTCGGTAGGCCGGCTCTCGGCTCGGCAGCCGCTTGGCGTCTGAGGCCTGGCGAAACACCTCATCCTTGTTCATGAAGTCATCAAAGTGCGGGTTTGCCTGGCGGATCGCCTCCTCGCTGAAGGGGTCCATATCCATTGAGGCGGTGCACAGCTCGACCTTGTTTCGCGGGTCGGCGCCAGTCAGTGCGTCATCGATCAGCAAGCTGAGTAGGTCAGCGTCTGTCGGGGCCTGCGTACTGATGATGATCGACAGCGGCTGCTCCTGCGCAGCACTGGCGGTTTCCAGCGCTTCGTACAACTGCGACCGAGGCCCGACCACCTGCCCCAGCTCGTCATGAATGACCAGGGCAGGGCTGAGACCGAACTTGGTGGCCGCGTCCGCACTGAGCGCCTTGTAGAAGGTACCCAGCTCACCGCACAGCAGCTCCTTGGCTGTGTCCCGGATATTCACGTACTCGGAAAGGTCTGGGCTCATCCTGACGACCTTGGCCGCCAATTCAAAAAGGATCGCCGCCTGGTCCCGCGACTGCGCTGCGCTATAGAGCTGGGAGTTGGGCCGAGCTTCTGGGCCGCAAATGTGAAGCAGCAGGATGAAAGCCGACAGCGCCGTTTTGGCATTCTTTCGCGCCATGGACAGGATGAAGGTCCTGGTTGGCGTGTCGTAGATTCGCTTGATCCATTTCTTCTGGTGCTTGGTCAGCTTCACCCGCTGACCCACAAGGCGCCCTTCAGGGATGCAGCAAAAGTCTTCGATCCACTTGATGTTCCGCTCGCCCCGACTCAGTCGTCGTTTGACTGCCATGGCTTACGTCCCTTCTGTGTAGCTACTGCCTTGTCCGCTCGGACCAAGCTTTGCTGGGTGAGGCGCATCGAACGCAGCAGCGCATTCATTGCGCGGGTTTCTCGCTCGAGCATTGCGCCGAGCTTGTCGAAGCGCTTCAGGCCTTCATCTTCGAGAAGCCATTCGGGTTCGAACTCTTCGACCTGCTGGGCAATGAGGTCTGACTGCACCTTGTGCCGGCAGTACTGCACCAGCATCGCGGCGTGCTCGGGACCGAACCAGTCTGCCGGCCGGGCGTTGACGATCTGGATCCACTCGGCCTTCTGTGCCGGGGTCAGGTGAAACGGCGGCGCCAACCGATTGTCGACGCCAACCGGCGAGGCGACAGCCATGGAGGCAACCGATTTTTTGCCTCGAACTGCCATCGTTTTTCCCAAAAAAACTACGAATTAATGAAAGGAGAGGGTCGGAGGCGGTCTTGCTAGATGAGAATCCCTACTTTTTACCCCCCCCTGGGGTCCCGGCGTGCCCAGAACGGGGCAGCGACGTGCTTCAATCGACATTCCAGTGATGGTTCGGGTCGAGCGGAAGGCCGGACAGATCGTGTCCAACCAGGTGGCCAGACTTCTCCTGCCGCTGCTTGATCGAGTCGTGGCAGTGCTTGCAGAGTGACTGAAGTCCGGAGGCGTCATAGAAAATCGCCTCATCACCCTTGTGCGCCTTGATGTGGTCAACGACCGTGGCAGCAACAACCTTGCCCAACGCAGCGCACAGCCTGCAGAGCGGTTCAGCTTGGAGTTGCTTCCAGCGCAGCCGGTACCACCGCTTGGTGTTGTAGAGGTGATGCCAGGGTGAGTTGCTGGCCATCCTTCACACCTCAAGGCTGAGCTTGATCATCGCCATCGTCGCGCCGATCAGTGCAGCCGGCGAACTGGCCGCGAGCGCGAGAACTTCAGCCTCGGCCTTGGCTACCGCTTCCTGTTCGTCCTTCGGCATCTCGCTGACCAGGCCCTTGAGTTGGTAGTACTCAGCCTTGCTATTGGCTTGGCTCATTGCGCTCTCCGAATTTGGGTGAGTTGGCGGAAATGGATCAGCCGACTTGAGGACGATCCTCGAGCCAGCGGCGGTGTGTATGGGCATGGGTGTCTCCGTGTGCGCCACGAAACGGCGCACCTTGATTTTGTGGCGCGGATTACCCTTCTACCTTCCGGCTCATGAAGCGGTCGGAGTAGTCACGCAACTTCTCAACTCCGATGAAGCCAACCATGCAGCCCGCGAAGACCGCCAGGTTGGTAGGGAGCGAGAAGTACTCCAGCACCGGCATCAGGCTGGTGCCAATCAGCCCGCAAAGGATTCCTTCGAGGATGACCTTGCGGCGACCACCGCCACCGTAGATGACCCGGCACATAGCCACGGCCGCGGCTGTACCACCCGTGTACAGCTGTGGCTGATGAGCCACCAGCCAGGCGAGCACTGCGGCCCACAGGCCAGGATCCTTCTCGGGCATGTTCGGCATCTCGATTCCTCCCGTTTCGGGGAGCGGAAATAGAAAAGGCCCGCCGTTGTGGCGAGCCCAGGAGTGGGTGCGGAAGGCTGGGGCGACCAACCACCCAGCGAGAACAGTAGAGGAGCCTTATGCCCAGCGAGGTGGCTGCGCCTGGGCCGAGGTCGGTCGGGCCATTGCTTGCTCCGTAAATGAAAATTCGTGCACCGACGTAAAACCGGTCGGATGCTTGCCTAGGAATCCCCTAGAGGCTAAAAGGAATGTTGCCCGATCTGGCCTCACTAGAGGGAACTAATAAATGCCGATCAGTGACATTTTTGTAATCGCTTACAAGCTCCACGGGGAGGCTCGCGAATTCATCGTCCGCGCCGAGCGAATGAATAACGCTGAGGCTTGGCACTGGGCGGCCTGCGAAGCTGGCGTAGGAGTCATTCCTAAATTCACTGCTTCGGATATCAGGAAGGTCTCTCGACCTGTTGCTGAGCGCTTCGGCATAACCGACGTCCAATGGCGGAGGTCAGCCACCCTATGAAGTACCGCATTGACTACAACCTCAGAGGCCATACCAGGTTTTGGATCTGCGATTGGTCTACTAGGCCGAGCGAAGACAATGTACTCACCGCTCTCCTCCGCCTGCATGCCCCCACTGACGCCCTTTCCGAGGTGCGTCCACCGTGCCGCTTATCACACAATGAATTGCGCAGTGCGGTCGCCGATTTGGGCATCTCGGATGTACGCATTGAGGGGGATAAATAGCTATATCGGGATACCCAGGCCAACGCTGGCAAGTACGCCGGTCACTGCAAGGGCGCCGGTACTCGGCTCGGCCATAGGTGATGCTCCAGAAACGAAAAGCCCCGGCAAATGCCGAGGCTTGAAATAGTTCGCTCGATCATCACGCCCAAACCCTAAAGTAGTTTCGCATGTCCTTGCGCTTCGGAAACATCGAACAACTGCCTGATAAATTCAAACTCATCAGCAGTCAGACCTCGTTTCGGGGAATGCTCCGCGAGCATTGATGATTTATGTTCTAGTGCGGCTTGCCATGCCCGCTGCCAGATAGTCCATTCGAGGTTGGTAGACGCATCCAAATAGCCTTCATTCAACCGGGCAAGCAAATGTTCAGGCCTGGAAGCCTCAAACTGGTCGCGCATTGTCTCTTTTTCACGCCTAACGGTTATTCGAGCCTAGGGTATCGGCATGGCCACTCACAATTTTAGGCTTATCGCAAAAAATCGAGAATGGATAACTGGCATCGGGAGATCGTCAGAAATTAAAGGCGCCCGCGAAATGGCGAGGCCTTGGAATAAGTTGCGGAGGGCCGGCGCGTATCCGGCTTGGTGGTCTGGATCGCTGGGTCGCGTACCCCAGACTCTCATCGCGTAGCCGATCAGGGAGCGCACGGCTTTGATCGACGCCACTACCGACTTAGCCCAGCTGCCTGGGCGTGTCATCCGCGTAAAAGTAACTCTAGGCGTATCTTTTAAGTTGTGGAAATCATGCGCCTAGAGTTATGATTGTCGCGTCAACCACACAAGGAGACGGAGGTGCAGAGCAGGCAGTTGATCAAGGAGCTTGAAGCCGCAGGATGGGTTCTAAAGCGAGTCACCGGAAGCCACCACATCTTCAAACACCCCAACAACCCTAACTCGATACCAGTGCCACACCCTAAGAAAGACCTACCGATCGGCACGGTAAAGAGCATCAAGGAACGAGCCGGGTTGATTTAACCCGGCCTCACCCTTGGCACCCCTGAAGGAGAAACCATGCAATACCCAATCTGTATCGAGTGGGGCAACGAAACCACCGCAGTAGGAATCCAGATCCCCGACATTCCAGGTGCCGTAACTGCGGGCGACACCTTCGAGGAGGCCTACTCTTCGGCCGTCGAGGTTGCCCACATCATGCTGGAAGAGATCGCCGGCAGTGGCCAGGCCATCCCAATGCCGACCAGCGCGGCAGCGCACCGGAACAATCCGGACTTCGCCGACATGGGGTGGGGCATGCTGGAGATCGATATCACCCCGTACCTGGGCAAGACCGAGAAGGTCAACGTCACGCTGCCGGGATTCGTCATCCAGCAGATCGACCGCTACGTGCGGGATCACAACGTGAAGAGCCGGTCGTCGTTCCTGGCTGATGCAGCTATGGAAAAACTGGGGCGGTAGAAACGCAAAAGCCCCGGCTGTGATGGCCAGGGCTTTTGGTGGTTCTCATTCAGAAGACGCAGAACCGCAATGTGGGTAATTAGATTCTCATTTTCTCACCGCGTCAAGTGGCTTCTGCAATGAGGCCCGCCTCACCAAGAATCACCGCCGCCGAAACGAACGCTTTGTCCATCTCCTGCTTGAGCCACCGCCGCATATCCGATCTCCAGCGGTAAAGCGTCTTCTCCGGCGTGGGCGAGTCTAGATTATCCCAGGCGTGAATCACCATGAACCCCTCCGGCAGGTTGGCGACAGCCCACGCTGTAACGCACTTCTGCCGGAACAGCCAATGCGCCTTGCCCGGTGCCGCCCTGGCCACATACTGGATTGCGAGCGCTCTTTCCTGCTGCAGCGACTTGCTGTTGTCGACCTTGTAGAACGCCTCAAGCATGTTCCAGTGCAGCGGCGAAAGCACCCTGTGCAACAGAGAACGGGTCATGGCGTCCTGGGTGAGCTGGTCAAAACGATCTAGAGGGCACGGGTTGTCACCCTTCCCTGGCTGCGAGCCCGGCGGCTGGTACTTGCCCTGCCAGGCCTGGCCCTTGTGCAGCGATATTGCGTCGAGCGTCATGGCCCTGACTACGCCGTGCTCGGCGTCACGATAGACCGTCATGCAGCCCTCCGAATGCGACGTGGCGGTGGGTTGTCATCCAGGCCCAGCAGGTCGCGCAGCAGTCGGTCGGCAAGCTTGCTCTTGGCGTTGCCTTCCATGACCCAGCGCTTGCAGTACTCCCCGAACTCAATGTTGATCCGCGTCGCGTGCCAGCTGGCCACCATGTCGAGCAGGCAGGCCATGGCATCCGCGCCACCAAGTTTCTCTTCAGCCAAGTGCTGTCCTGCGATCTTCAGGAACTGGCGCTCATGCTCCTGAAGGCTTTTGCGCGGCAGTGCCGCAGTCACGTTACTCATCGGGCTACCCCTTGGGCCGCACGGGCCTCTGCAATTCGAACGAAGCCCATGAACTGGTCAGCCGGCAGCGACTCTTTGATCACGTCGAGGATGACCCGGTCCATGTGCTGCTGGGCGTGCGTCTTGGCCTCCTTGCGCAGCTGGCCGCATCGGTAAAGCAGGCGGGCGCGGTCATGGTTGATGTGCTTGAGCGCTGCCTTGGCCCGGTTGTACCAGCTACGGTTGTAGGGGATTCCCTGGGCAGCATCAGCCTGCGCCTGATCGAGCGCCAGCTCCAGACGGATGGCTTCAGTGACCAGCTGCTCATGCAGGGCTTCACACTCGGCAAGGGTGGCGGGCAGCTCGATAGGGCCGCGCTGGGCAGCAGCTGGCGCAGGGGTATTGCCAGTGGCAACAGGCTGCTCGGCGCCAGCACGCTTGGTCACGATCACCGAGACGACCGGCTTTGCAGGCGTACGGGCTGGCGGCTTGCGGCCTGGCCACAGATCAGAAAGTTTCATGGCGTTTGCTCCCCTTATGGCGCTGGGCATAGCTCTCTCGCCCCATTTCGACATCATCGTCAGTCGGCATAGAGCCTTCGAAGTTTGCGAATCGGCTGTACTGGCCCTCCTGCTGCAGAACGCAGCTGCCGACCTTCGCATGGCGGCACTTGGTCATCAGGATCTCGGTCAAGCCGTTCTTGCCGTGCTCGGTATCCATGTCGCGGTGGACCATCAGAATGCAGCTGGCGTCGGCCTCGATCTCGCCCGAGTCGCGCAGGTCGCTGGACTGGGGCTTCTTCCCGGGGCGCTTGGTCGAGTCTCGGTTCAGCTGGGCCAACTCGATGACCGGGATACCCATTTCCTTGGCTAGCTGCAGCAGGGCCTTGCTGATCTTGCCCACCTCCTCGGTGCGAGATCGGCCGCCACGCTCGCTACGCACCAAGGTCAGGTAATCGACCACGATCCCGGCCAGGCCGTGCTCACGCTGGCAGCGCCTGGCTGTGGCCCGAATGGTCGCCGGGGTTTGCACTGGGTCATCGCAGACAAACAGCGGCGCATCCAGAGCGATGGCTACAGAGCCAGACAACTTCGCCCAATCCTCTTCTCGCATGCGATCCGGCTCGTCCAGCTTGGCCAAGTCGATGCCACCCAGCGATGCGATGGCACGCAGCCCCAGTTCTTCACCAGGCATTTCGATGGAGAACACCAGCCAGGGCTTCCGCTCCTTCACAGCGTTGTACTGGGCGACCTGCAGGGCCAGGGTGGTCTTGCCGCTCCCTGGCAGGCCGGCAATCACAGTCACCTTCTTCGGACGAATGCCACGTACTAGCTTGTCCAGGCTTTCGAGGCCTGTGGAGGGCCACTTCGGTGCCACGCCTTGGTGCTTCTGGTCAATCAGGTCAGCGGCATCACCCATCCACTGATCCAGGCGCTTGAACTCCTTGTGCTCGCCATCGAGGTTCCGCAGGTCGGCCATGGCCTGCTGGGCGGCGGCGATCACATCGGCGGTCGGCTCACCGGCGCTTACCATCTCAACCGCAACGTCGTGCACGGCCAGAATGCGCCGCAGCACACTCCAGTCCTTGACGTGCTTGACGTAGGTCTTCCAGCTGGCCAGCGACGGGGTGTTCTTGGTCAGGTCAGCGGCATAGGCCAATGTGTTGTTGCCGCTTGGCAGACGGCGCTGCACTGCATCAACGGTAACCGGGTCGATGGGCATGCTGCGTTCCTTGCAGTCGTTCATTGCCTCAAAGAGCGCAGCATGGTCGGGATGGTGGAAGTCAACCGAAGAGAGCTGGCCCATGATGTCCTCGACCAGACCGGTATCCTGCTGCAGGCTGGCCAGCATGATCGAGCCCAGTACGCCCTGCTCGGCGGGAATGCTGAAGAACTCGGTCATGCCGCTGCCCTCATCGAGGACCAGGTAAAGCCAACCTGTTGCCCGCCGTTCTGCCGCAAGCGATCAAGGGCGCGGTCGCCGATGTAGGACTTCAGGCTTTCGGCGCTCAGGTTGCTGATCAGCACGGTGGGCAGTACCGCCTGGTACCGGCGGTCGATGATGCTGTGCAGCAGGCCCAGCTCGTACTCGCTGCCCTTCTGGCAACCAACCTCATCGATCACCAGCAGGTTCAGGCCTCCCAGGTGAACCACCACGTCGCGGTCGGTGTAACCAGAGCCTGGAACCATCGAGGCGCGGGCGATGCTCACAATTTCCCCGGCCGGGACGATCAGGGCGGCAGCGCCGTCAGCCACCACGGTGCGCACAATCGCGCTAGCCAGGTGCGTCTTGCCGCAGCCGACGTTGCCGGTCAGCAACAGCGAGCGACCGGCCCGGAAGTTTTCGGGGAATTGCTCGGCATAGGTCCGGCACTTGGCCAGCGCCTTGCGCTGGGGATCAGTCTCGGCTTGGTAGCTGTCGAACGTGGCGCCAGCAAAGCGCGGGGTGATTCCAGCCCCTATCAGCGCCGCCATGACGTTTTCCGCCTTACGCTGGGCGTTGGCCTGGGTGTGCACCTCAGAATCGCGCGGGGCCGTGTGCAGGGCCTCCCAGTGACAGCGCTTGCAGCCACGCGCCAGCATGGAGCCGTCCAGTTGCTCAATCTCGCTCATGTCGACCTGGCCATGTACGGCACACTCGCCTGAGTAGATCCGCATGGCTGGGCGGCGGTGGAACAGATCAGAAATTCGCTCGGCCATCGTGGCTCTCCTCGTACATGTCATCGGTGTGCTGCGGGAGGTTGTTGAATGCGCTGCCGTGGGCGGCGAAGCCAGGGGCAGGCAATTCGTCCTCCCAGCGCTTGCCGTTCAGCCAAGTGGCTGCGTGCGGGATGAACTGGCCGCCATCCTTGGTCCAGTCGTGAGACCTGCTCCAGGCAGCCAGAGCGATGCCCATGCGGTTGAACAGGTCAGCGTCCACCTTGAGCTTCGCCCAGGCCTTCTCGGCTTTGACCTTGCCCACCTTGCGCGGGTAGAGCCTCCAGAAACTATCGAACTCGACCAGACAGGGAGCGTCAGCGACCGTTGGTTTTTTCTCTATTGATTGAGTAATAGAATCCTTTATTAAGTAGTTGTCGGTTTGCCCACAGTTCGGTAAACCCACACTTCGGTTAACCGAATATTCGGAAACCTGTAGGTTCGGTTCGTAGTGGACAATCACGCGACGACCGAGCACCTTGCCGGTGCCCTCTTCGCGCACTACCTCATGACTAACCAGTCCCAAGTCTTTGAGGCAGGCCATTGCCTTCGAATAGCGCTCACGACCGATTGCGAACCTGTCCTGCAGGTGCGAGCCAATTACCTTCCAGTCGCTGGAGCGCGTCTGCAGGTAGGTCCAAATGGCCAGGGCATCCGGGTTGACGATCATGGCCACCACGTCGTTGCTCAATGAGCTATACGGCGCCTGCTTGGCGTAGAACGTCGTGGGGGTAGCTTTCTCCACATTCACTGGCTTGCTCACAGCTGCAACTCCTCACAAACGCGGCGCACGTACTGGTCGTACGACTCCTCGAAAATCCAGCCATGCAGCCCAAGAAACGCACGCTGCTGTTTGGCCCATTCGTAGAACTGCCAGCGGGCGCTTTCCGGGAACAACTTGAACAGATCGCAGCAAGGCCATCCACTCGGCACGATCAATGCTCCAGCGCGCTTCGGGAGCGCCTGGGGGGGGGTAGACGGGTTGTTCATTGCAGGGTCTCCGGGCCAGGCACGCTTATCTTGTCCGCGCTCACGGGTTTGCCTTGCAGCGCCGTTGGGGCGAGCCTGGAGATCAGCACGCTGAGCGCATTCATGGCATCCATCGAGTGGGTCTGCGCGAGGTCGAGCTCAATCACCGTGGGGCAATTGCCCTTGATGTGGTCGCTGACCCTGCTGGCGTAGTTGAAGCTGACCTGTGCCAACGCGTGGTCTGACAGGCTGGCGAAAGCACTGGCTGGCAGCGGGTTGATAGGGGATGCCTTGATGGGGATGAGTAACCGCGCCACCTCCCCGGCCAACAGGCAACGCCGCTCCTCGTCGAGATGATCGGCAGATACCTGCTGCACGTCGTGACCAGTGCGGCGCCGGAACAGAACGGCGAGAGCCATGCAGGCCTCGATCAGCTTTACGTGGATCTCGTCGCGATCGTGGATCTTGACGCCCTCCCCGACCACCTCGACCGCATCGGCAACGCTTTCAAAGCACATCATCAGCAACGCGGCGTCGGCGAACTTCTCGAAGAACTCTTCGTTGATGACAACGGCTTCTGGAGCCTGGGGGAACTCGATCACCTTGCTCATTGGGCACGCTCCAGCGCATTCACAGCACGCTCCATACGAGCCTGGGCATTGCGCAGCACTCGACGGGCCTTGGCGCGCCGGTCATTAGCCGCAGCGGTAAAAAGGCGCACCCCTTCCCATGCTTCGGTGTACGGCAGGAACTCACCTTCAGGGCGACCGTGGGCGCGGAAATACACCTCGTACATGGCCTTGATTTCGGCGCGGGCCGCGCGGAAGTGGTGCTCGGCCTCGACCACATCCACTGCCGCCTGGACGATCCGGTCACGCGCTTGGTGCTTGGTTGATTTGATCGTCACAGGGGCTTCTCCGGAGTGAATTTTTCGTAATGGAACTGGCCGTCCCAGGTCTTCTTCATGGGCAGTTTCCCGGCCATGTACAGGTCGTGCAGGCGCCGTGCGCCCTTCTCCAGCATCACCGGGGCGTACCGGATGAAACCGGTCATGCCCTCGCTGCTGACTTTGTATGGCTTCTCGGTGAGCAGGTGCTTGTCACGCGCCATGGCGTACACGCGATACTTGGGAGAATGGTCTGGGTCGGTCTCGGCGTTGTAGATCCACTTCAGCTCGGCCAGGAATGCCAGCACCAGCTGGGAATTCACGCCGTTGAGCCGCTTAGCGAATTGCGGAACCGTCTCGCCGGGCATGAACAGGTTCTCCAGGGCTCCAATCTTCTTGGCCTGCTGCTGGTTCTCCAGCGCCAGCACTGCCTTCTCCTCGGCGAGGTCAGCAGCAAGGCGCAGGGCCTCCGGCAGGCTCTGCGGAACGATTGGTCGACCAGTAAGCTGGGCTTCCAACTCTTGCCAGCGGTCGACCAACGCCGCGGTAAACTCGGGTGAGAGCTGCGCGACGACAACGAAGCTGTCGCGCTTGTTGACGTGGTAGACGGATTCGGTACGGGGGCGCCCAAGAGAATCGGTAGTCTGTTCATCCCCCATTGGGGGTTGGACGATCACGCGGCGCTCTACAAGACGCTCAATCGACTGCTTCACCTTGTCGTGGCGAGATCCAACCAAGTCCGCGATGTCGCGAGAAGACATAGTGAGTGCGGTGGCGGTGATCAGGTTCATACAGCACCTCCCACATCCTTTGCATCATGGAAGGCAGCTGCGTTACGGTGCGGGTACAGGAAATTCCTGGTGTCGAAAACGACCCGCTCAAACAGGCGTTCAAGCTCCCCGGTTACAGGATTGCCGAATCCGCCGAGCGAAGGCACGACATGCGCCCAGTACAAGGCTTTGATCAATTTGAATGACTCGCGGGCTTCGTTGAAGCGTGCGATTTCGGCGGCGGTGAGGGTTACGCCCTGGACGATCTCACCATGCAAACCATCTGGATTCCACGCGGGGACAATATGGTTCATTGGGGGATCTCCAAGTCCGTAGCCATCTGACAAAACTCTCGGTGAGCCGCCCAGGCGATTACTCGCATGGCGCGGACAATGCCGTTCTCGCCCTGATCACCGATCATTGCGGGGTGTTCGCCCGGTTCGCTGCCCTTGAAGCCGCCATTGTGCTCAAGCACTTCCGAGAGGATGGCCAGCAACTCAAGGCTCTCCTCTACGCGCTTGGCTGGGGAGGAAAATTTGGTCATGGGATGGCTCATGAGGGCACCTCCGCGCCACGAACTGGAGAGGTAAGGTTTTGTGGCGCGGGGTCTTCGGCTTCGCGGATGGCAAGAGCCACTGAGTCGAGCAGCGCTTCACAGTGCTGCGTCAGCACCCAAACGCCGTAGATCTCCTCGCCGTTATCAGGCGCCGCGCTCATAAGAGCCCCGAGCAAGGCATTCACGCTGGACAGAATTGAGCTAGCGCTCTCAATTGCGGCGTAACAGCTAGTGCCAGGAAGAACCTGCAGCCCTACTCCGGAGATCAGGAAGCCTTCGGCACGCGTAACAAGTGCGGTCATTGGGCACCCCCAGCCTTAACAATGGCGAGTCGTGCACCGCAGGTGAGTGCAGCGACGGTTTCAGCCAGAAACGCCAGGGCACGAATCTCGCTCCGATTGACATCCTCAAAGGTATTGATCGAGTCGGCCACCCTGCTCGAGAGCTGATACATGCCCTCGGAAAGCGCTTGCGCAAGTTCCAGGCCGTGGCCCAGCGAGCCTTCTTCGCGGATGCGGAACAGGTGGCAGAGGCCTGGTTCGCATGAACCGAAATCAATTGGAGTCAACGCAGGAAGTTGCGCTGCTGGTTTGGTTTTGCTATTTTCGGGGTGCATGAATTCGTCTCCTTTCGACGAAGATTCAAAAAGTCCATTGGCGTGGACTGGTTAGAGAAACCCGCTTCCTACGGCGGGTTTTTTGTTGCGCGCGATTTAGCCGCTCAACAAAAACTGGGATGGGCAGACCTTCATGGCAGCGCCTGCTTTTTGAGATTGGTACTGGGGGCGTCGAAGCCCAGGGTCATTTGCACCAACTGACGACCGCGCTCGACCTCAGCGATCAGGGTTGGTTTTGCACGCTTCCAGGCATTCAGCGCACGACCGGCGGCACTAGCTACGTCTTTGTGATCGTCAAATTTCTTGCAGGCGCGGTTTAGGGCATCCATCGCAGACAGGCTGCCCCGAAGAAGCGCGTCGATCTGCTCGTCAACCCAAAGCTCAAAGTCTACGGACAGCCATCGTGCGAACTTCACAGCGAGCCGTGGATGAATCCATGTTCCGCTATCCGGGGAGTTGCCTCGGCGTGAGGTCACGAACGTAATGCGGGATTTCCCCGCATTACTAGCTGAGGCCCTGGCGGCCAGCTTTTCGAGATATTCACGGGTGGAAGCAAGGCGCAGCCATTCATTCGGAACCTTTCCAAATCGTGCTGCGGCGCGGGTAGCATTGATCCAGCCATCCAGATTGAACTGCACCGGTTCGCCCTCGAATGGCAATGAAATTACGTTGCTCACTGCGCACCTCCGGTACTGGATAAAACGCCAGCCACTTCAGGGGACTGACTTGGCCGTGATCTTGAGCGTACATTTGCGTTCAAGGTCGGCAGGGCCTTTGCCTTGGAAAGCTGCTCTTCATCGCGAGTCAACCCCCACTGCAGATCCGGGCGAAGTACGCAGCGGCTTACGAGGCCGTCAGTAGCGCTTTCAATCTGCAGAGCCCTTTCGGCAGTGATCGCCCTGTCGCCTGAGACGAGCCTCGATAAATACGACGCTGTAACGCCAAGCTTGAGCGCAAGGACTTTCTTGCCGCCCCGCGGGAGCTGCGAAAGGTACTCGGATAGGTTCATTCAGATTTACCTATTGGTGCATTTATGTCGCAGGCTACCTGATTCATGCACCATTTCAAGGTAATTTTCCAAAAGGGAAATAAAAGGTACAGTCAAGCATGGACACTAATGACTCGAACCAAATCAGAAATGTACGCAGGCTCCGGCTACGGGAGCTCGTGCTGACACGCTTTGGCGGAAAGCAATCAGCCTTCGCGGAAGCCATTGAGCGCTCTCCCTCCTACGTGGCCAGGCTGTTTTCTGACAATCCAGCGCACTCAAGGAATATCGGGGAGTCATTGGCGCGACAGATTGAAGGCATGTGTCATTTGCCCAATGGATGGTTAGATGATCCTAAGGGCTTGGAGCTGGCCATATCAGCGGTAAACGACGCTCAATCCCGCGCTGCAGCAATCTCTGAGCCTATAGACGTGAGAAACTGGGACTCGACTGACGACCACGAGTATCCGTTCTACAACGTCACAATCCCCGTGCTCGAGATCCCTGAAAGCTGGGGAAAACACGCGCAAGGCGCTGAAAGCGAAACCCCTATTAGGACTGCCGTGTTTGATCTGGCGTGGCTGCGAAGATCCATGTCCATGACGGACATCTCGAATCTACGCATGTCAACAGGGCTCGGGGACAGTATGGCTCCAACCATCAAGCATGGTGACCTCCTTGTCGTGGATGTTGGGGTGACAGAGGCTCTATACGATGCGGTCTATGTAGTCCGTATTGGCAGCGTACTCACTATCAAACGCATACAGTTGGACATGGATGGGATCCGTATCCTATCCGATAATCCGCAGTTCAAAGAGGTCCGCATACCCCATGACATGATGGACCGAATCTCGGTGGTAGCGCGTGTCGTCTACATCTGGAGCGGATCAAGAACATAGCTGACATCAACAAGACAACCCGCTACGGCGGGTTTTTTTTGGTAAATTTTCGGCATTCGATTGACAAAGATTTACCAATTGGTACTCTTGATTCCATCGCACTTGCAATGGAGCTTCCAAGCATGACCCCCGCAACCTCAATCACCGTAGGCAACTGGCAAGGCCTTCTGGGTCATGGCGCAGCCCCTCGTGAGCTGGAGTGCCTGCTGGCGATTGCTGGTGGCGCCTCAGGCAAGGAAGCCGCCCGCGCCCTGGGCATCAGCGAAGACGGCGTGAAAAAGCGCCTGATCGCGCTGGGTACAAAGTGGGGCGTCACCCGCCGCGCTGCCCTGGTTGCTGAGGCATTCAAACGTGGCGTCATCAGCCCCGCCGCAACCGCCCTGGCTCTGTTTTTGGTGATCCACGGCCTGATGGCTGATGACGTTGCACTTCGGGTTCGTCGAGGGAGTGGCGAGAAGCGTGTTGAGCTTCGCGTTGCGGCACGGCGGGTCGAGCAACAGTTCCAGGTGGCGGCGTAAGCGCCAGCTCACACAACCCAAATCAGGACAAAACCATGATCAGTTTGACGATCGGGATCACCGCCCAGGCAGCCACTCCTCCCCCAAGCATTTCAGCTCCGAAGCTGACAACCATGAAAGAGCTGGCCGAGCGCCTGAAGATGGACCGCAGTGCGGCTCGTCGCTACGTGATGCGCCTGGGTTACGAGCCGAAGCGGGCGCGTACTGCGTCCAGCGGCTTCCAAACGGCGCTGGTGTTCGACCAGGACCAGGTGCGCCAGATCGTCGAAGCGCGGCAGAAGGACGGGTACTGCTGACATTGACCGGTCAGCGTCGAGGGCTTTCCAGGGAGAGCCCTGTGCGGTGACCAAGCCTGAGCGAATGGGGTAGCGAAACGCGACCCCATCCTTTTGGAGATACCAGATGAACTTGATTCAACGCAGCTTCAACGGCCATTCGATCCAGGTAATCCTGGATGAGAACGGCGAACCGTGGTTCATCGCGATGGAGGTGGCTGAGGTCCTGGGCTACAGCGATGCCTACGAGATGACCAAAAAGCTGGATGACGATGAGAAGTCAAACCGGCAAATCGCCGGTTTGGGTACTGCCACTGGCGGGCGTGGAATTTCCACGATCAATGAGTCTGGCCTCTACTCCGCGATCCTCACGAGTAGCAAACCGGAAGCCAAGCCGTTCAAGCGCTGGGTGACCCATGAGGTACTACCAACCATCCGCCGCACCGGCAGTTATTCGATGGTCCAGCAGCAGCAACTCCCGAGCGCGAACGATGCGACGATCCTGATCGAGTCGATGGCGCGAACCATGAACCTGCCGGCTTCGGCCACGCTCGGCATGTATCAGCGCTACGCCGCCAAGATCGGTCAGGCTGACTTGCTTCCTGTCTATGCTATTGACGCTCCGGATGGCGACACCAGCAGCCACGCAACTGCTGCCCTGGCCACGCTGATCAAGAAGACCGGCCTGCCGGCTACCGCTCGCAAGGCGTACCTGTGTATGCAATCTGCCGGCCTAGTCGAGCGTAAAGAGCGCCCGAGCAAGACCAAGGGTATCAAGGAGTTTTGGTCGCTGACCGATGCTGGATTGAAGTACGGCAAGAATGTCACGAACCCGAAGAACCAACTTGAAGTTCAAGTTCATATTTACGAAAGCAAGTTCGACGAATTGTGCGAATTGCTGGATGTACATGGTTTGCGCTAACTAACAAGTACCACCCCCAGCTTCACTCGAAAGCCAAGTTACTCGGCAGGCTACCGGCTTGCCCGAAGAAAGCTCCACCAACCAAGAGGAAACACCCATGTTCGGATTGAAAAAGCTGTTCGGTAAAGGTCGTGAAGCCCGTGCGGCCATGGCCAAGCTGGAAAACCGCGACCTGCTCCAGGGCATTGTCTACGGCTGCTTCTATGTTGCTGCCGCTGACGGA
This sequence comes from Pseudomonas sp. yb_9, assembly GCF_043103635.1. Classification (NCBI taxonomy): domain Bacteria; kingdom Pseudomonadati; phylum Pseudomonadota; class Gammaproteobacteria; order Pseudomonadales; family Pseudomonadaceae; genus Pseudomonas; species Pseudomonas sp. yb_9. The sequence goes on from NZ_JBICKA010000112.1 coordinate 144,749, forward strand.
GAGATCGAGCCGGCCGAGCTGGACAAGATCGACCGCCTGCTGCGCAACGAGCCAAAGCTGCAAGGATTCGGCGCTGAGCTGGGTAACTTGATCGACAAGGCTAAGGCTGACTTCAACGAGGGCGGCGCCCGCATCATCCGCATGAATGCCGAGCGCGAGCTGGCTGATCTGGCGCACACCCCGAGTGACGCAGAAACGGTGATCAACTTCATGCTGACCATCGCCGAGGCTGACGGTGAGATCGAGCCAGCCGAAGTTGCAGTGCTGGAGCGCGCCGCCGGCAAGTTGAACCTGCGCCTCAAGGACTACCTGTGATCGCTCGCCGTCGAGCCAACCCCGGCAAGGCGGTGCTGCTGATCGCGGCCGTGTCTCTGGCCTTCCTAGCAGTGAGCGCGGCATTCAATTGGGGTTCGTGCCAGTGGTACGGCTATCAGACCGAGCGGCAGACCAAGTTCGCGCCCTATGTTGGCTGCATGGTGAGAACCAACAGCGGATGGGTGCCACGCACCGAACTGCGCACGACGCAATGACAGAAAGGGGCGGTGGCGATCACCACCCCTAACCCAAAGGAGTTTGAACATGCTTTGTCTCACCCGCCGCATTGGCGAACGCATCGTCATCGGTGACGGAATCACCGTGCAGGTATTGCAAATCAATGGCGGCATCGTGCGCATCGGTGTTGAAGCGCCAGCAGGTGTTCCCGTCGACCGCGAAGAAATCCGCGAACGCAAACAGAAGGAGCCACGCCATGGCCTTTGATAGTCACAGCCTCGACAAATTCGTTGTACGTCTCCCCGACGGCATGCGCGACCAGGTGGCGGCAGCGGCCGCAGCAGACGACCGCAGCATGAACAGCCTGATCGTGAAGGCGATCCGCGAGTACTTGGACCGCAACGAGCGCGCCAACGTTTTGCTTGATGCGCTGACCCTGGCCGCCACCGCCCAAGGAGTTCGCCATGACGCAGCCTGATCGCATCACCTTGGTCTTGAAAGCGCCCGAGGGTGGAAGCCTGGAGCAGATCCTGCCGTTCGCCCAGCTTGGCGCCCACGTCCATGTCGGTCGCGGCCTGGCTGTGATCGCCGGCGCCAGCGAGGGAGACCTGCAGGCGTACTTGGAGCAGAAGCTTTTCGAGCTTGGGCTTGAACGGGAGCAGCATAGCTGGGCTATGGAGTACTGCGAGCGAGCCCTGGGCATGCACCCGCTGCTGGTGGCACACGCTCGCGAAATGTACGACCTGTTGCGCCTGATCAACGTCAAGGTAGGCGGGCTTTCAGCAGCACTTGATCACGGTATGGAGCCCAGTGAACAAGCTTGGGACGAGTACCACGCCGCGCTGGACGATATCTGGCCATTGCTGGAAAGGCTCGCTCCAGCCCTGGCTGCCGACAAGGACAAATCCGTCCCCGAGACCGGTTTCAGCATCGACGAACACGTCAAGTTGGTGGCCGATGCTCGCCGGTACCGCTGGCTGCGCGACCGAGAGCGCATCGAAGACCCTGACGAAGACCTGCTGGTGGTGCGCGGCGACAACTGGCTCTCCGCCGAAGAGCTAGATCAGGAGATCGACACCGCCCTGCGCCTGGAAGCCTTGGAGCAGCAGGTGGTGCAGGAGCAGCAGCCATGACCAAGCTCAAGCCTGCCCGCAACGAGTTCGAAGACCTGGGCGAGCGCCTGGTGCGTTTTGGCAAGGCGCTGCAGGACAGCACCACCAGCGTGGGCCGGCTCAACCAGCTGGCCCGTGAGTGCGGTATCACGCTGCGCCTGCGGGCTGTCGTTGACACGGAGGGCGCCATCCATGGGCAGCCTCGCTGAAATGGCGCTTGAACACGCCCGCCGGCGGATCAGCGGGAAGCCAGCGAAAGCACCTACATCTAAGGCGCCGAAAATTAGCACGCCTTCGCCAGACGCCAAGCCGCGCAGCCTGGAGGTAGTCATCACCGGCCCCATCAACCGCTTCATGTACTTGGAAGCAAGGAACTGGGCGATTGACTTGGTCGCCTCACTGCGCGGCTCACCGGTCGACGTGGTGATTGAGCGATTGGCCGGCGCTACCGAAGGCCGCCCAGGGAGCTATGTGGCCGGAATCCAATCGGTGATCAGAGAGCTACAGGCCGGAGTGGGCCATGACTAGACGCGGGCCTGTCAAGCGTTGGACCGAGGCAGAGGATGATCTCCTTCGCCTGCTCTATCCCAACAAGACCAACAAGGAGCTTTGCCTGCTGCTGCCTGGGCGGACAAAGACAGCCATCACCTTGCGGGCAGCCCTGTTCGGGCTGGTTAAGACCGATGCCCACAGATCGGAAACGCATCGACGAATCCTGCTTGCCAGGCTGGAGGCCAAAGGCGGCCAGATTGGCCAGGATCCAAGACCGGTTGGAGCCACCCACCGCAAGGGCAGGTACACGCTGATCAAGGTAGCGCAGCCCGACGTGTGGAGACCGCTTCATATCTACACCTGGGAGCAAATCAACGGACCTGTTCCAGATGGGATGGTTGTGGCAGCCAAAGACGGCGACGTGCAGAACACGGACCTAAGCAATCTGTGCCTACGAACACGTGCCGAGCACCAGTTGCGCAACAACCATCACTACAAAGGCTTGCCGGAGGAGATCGTTGACATTCTCCACCTACAAAACGAACTGAAAAAAGAGATCAAGAGGAAGACCAGGAATGAAAAATAAGCTCAGCGACCTTCGCGACCACCTGTTCGCCCAGCTCGAAGCGGTGCGGGAGGCCGATGACGACACCCTGGCCAAGGAGGTTCAGCGCGCCCAGTCGGTATCGGATATCAGCCGCGTACTGATTGAAAGCGCAAAGGTTGAGATCGACTACTTCCGCCACATTGGCGGCGAACACTCGGCCAGTTCGTTCATTGAGTCGAAGCCTGCGCTGCCGCCAGCAAAACGAACCTGACGTAACAGATCAGCGTGACAACCAAAACCTGACGCGTCAGGCATCGAATCACAATGTCGATTGAGGACCCATACATGACGACCAATGCTCGAACCCTAATCCACATGAAAGAGGCCTGTAAGCTGCTCGGCGTCAGTCGGGTGACCGTCAACCGCCGAGTGAACAATGACCCGACCTTCCCGCGACCGATCAAGGATGGTGTCACGCGGCAGGCAGCGGTGTATTTTGTGCTCGGTGAAATCGAGGCATGGATTCAGGTGCAGATGGATTCCCGTGGTGCAGCTTAGGCCGGCACAGCGCAAAGATTCTTGTATGGCCCCATGTATGGGGCCGAAAAACAATGCACTCAAGCCCTTTGAATTCAATGTTTTTCGAGTCTCCCTCGGGCACCAAGATCCGGAAAAAACCGACCTTATGGTCGGTTTTTTTTCGCCTGTTGATCGGCCATCAGCACAGCCGCCCTTCCTTCACCCAACAGAGGTTACACATAACGTAACTTTCTGTGCACCCTAACCGTTAGGGATCATGGTTGCCGCCCGCTCACGCTAGCCAGTATGAGTGGATGCAACGTCAGCATGAAGCTGTAGGCCAAGCGCTCTGGTCACCTTCAGGATGGTGGCGAAGCTTGGGTTCCCCTCGCCGGACAACGCCTTGTACAGGCTTTCACGCCCAAGCCCGGTATCACGGGCCAACTGAGCCATGCCTTTTGCACGCGCAATGGTGCCGAGCGCCTTGGCGATAAAAGCCGCATCATCACCCGCCTCTTCAATGCAAGCTTCGAGGTAAAGCGCCATGTCCTCGTCCGTCTTGAGGTGTTCGGCACTGTCCCATTTTTTCAACTTGACGTTACCCATGGGTACCTCCTAAAGCCGTCGTGCAATGTCGAGGGCGGTTTTGATGTCTTTTGATTGAGTGGACTTATCGCCACCCGCCAGCAGGAGCACGATTTCAAGGCCGCGCTGGGTGAAGTACACACGATATCCTGGCCCATAGTGAATACGCATCTCGGAGACGCCCTCACCCACAGCTTGGCAATCACCGAAATTCCCTGCTTCGGCACGGTCGATGCGCGCCTGGATGCGCATCGCAGATCGCTTATCGCTAAGCTTGGAAAACCAAGCATCGAAATCATCGGTTGTGAGGATGGTCTTCACGGCTCAAATGTATTCCATGGGATACACAGTATGGGCCGACCATCCCCGTAGCGCAATCAACGAACGTTGCCAATCATGACCAAACCACCCCAACCTGTGCGTGCGTAGGCCTCAGAAATCCGCCCGCAGGGTAACGGTGTAATTACGCGGATCCCCGTAGTAGTTCGCCGCATACAGCCAACCGATGCTGGAGAAGTACTTCTTGTCGAACAGGTTGTTGCCGTTCAACGACACGCTGAAGTTCTTGTTGATCTGATAAGCCACCCGAGCGTTCCAGATCGCATAACCGGCCTGTTCGATCTTCCCTACCCCGTCTGTCCCACCAAAGTTACCGTGGTAGTTGCGGCTCTGGATGTTGGCGCCAGCGCCAACGGTCCATGGGTCCAGTTCGCCAGGCAGGTTGTAGTCCGCCCAGAAGCGCAGCAGATGCTTGGGTGTGTAGGTGTTGAAGGTGCCTCCGGCCTGCGACTCGCCATCGGCCGGGTCGTTGCGGTACTCGGTGTGGGTGTAGGTGTAGCCGGCAAACAGCTGCATGCGGTCCAGCACTTCACCACTGATCTCCGCATCGAAGCCCTGGGTGCGCACTTTGCCGCCGGCCACGTAGCAGTTTTCGCCACCGTCAGTACCGCACTCGGCGGCCTGGGCGCGGTTCTGCTGGTCTACCTGGAACAGCGCGAAGCTGGTATTCACGCGACCGTCGAACAGCTCACCTTTCAGGCCCAACTCATAGTTGGCGCCTTCGATGGGCTTGAGCGGGGCGGTCTCCACGCTCAGCTCGGTCTGCGGCTTGAAGATGTCGGCGTAGCTCACGTAGGCCGACCACTGGTCGCTCAACGCATAGATCAGGCCGCCATAAGGCGTGAACTCGCCACTTTCACGCGAGTGGGCCGGGGTTGGCGACACGCCATTGAAACGGTGCAGTTCATAGTCGTAGGTGTAGTTGCTGGTGCGCCCGCCCACTACCAGAGTCACAGGGTCGGCCAGCTTGTAGCGTGTGACCGCGTAAAGCCCGTTCTGGCGGATCTTGCCCTTGGAAGTGCCGGGGTAGGTGTTTGTAGTGCCGTTGCCCAGCAGTTGATCCTGGGTCGGGCGCTGTGGCGAGATAGGGTCGTAAATGTTCATCGGGCCCAGGTTCAGGAAACCGCCTTGCAGGTCGTCGGTCTGCAGGTCACTGGCGTTGGCGCCCACCACCACCTCGTGCTCCCGGCCAAAGGCACGCCACTTGCCGGTCAGGTTGATGTCCGCGCCCTTGTTGATGTTCTCGAAGTCGTACATGTAGGCACGCGAGCGCATGCCGTCGCCGGTGGCCGGGTCCACAGCGCCACGGCCGAAGCTGTAGAGGATGTAGTTGGTTTCGCGCATGTAGCTGCCAGAAGCCTTCAGGCGCCAGTCTTCGTTGAAGTCGTGGGTGACGTCGGCAAAGTAGGTGGTCTGCTTGTTGTCCCACGTGTTCCAGTCAGCACCGGTGTAGGTGGAACGGCTGACGTTCAAGGCGCTGCCATCCTTGTTGCGTGGCAGGCCGCTGAAGAACGGCGTTGAATGCAGGTCTTCAACACTGGCGCCCGCCGCTACCGTCGTCGCGTCGCTGAGGTCGTATTCAAGGATGCCGTAGAGCACGTTCTTGCGGCTTTCGGCGGTGTCGTAGAAATAGTTCTGGTCTTCGTGCCCGGCGACCACACGGCCACGAAGCGAGCCGTCGGCATTGAGCGGGGCGCCGGCATCGACGGTCTGACGATAGGTGTCCCAGGAGCCGGCGCTGGCAGTCACTGACAAGAACGGCTCGGCTTTCGGGCGTTTGCGCACCAGGTTGATGGCTGCGCCGGGATTGCCGCTGCCTTGCAACAGGCCGTTGGCCCCGCGCAGGATTTCGACGCGGTCGTACAGCAGCGTGTCGGACGTGAAGCTGCTGCCGATGGCGTAGTAGCGGCGGTCGAGTGGCACGCCGTTGTACTGGATGGTTTCTACCTCGAAACCACGGGAATAGATGTACTTGCCGCCGGACGGGCTTTGCAGGGTGGTAATGCCCGTGGTCTTTTCCAGCACTTCATCCAACGTGTCCAGGCGCTGGTCATCCATGGCCTTGCGCGTGACCACGCTGACCGATTGTGGAATGTCCTTGAGGCGGTGGGTGCCCTTGCCAATGGTGACGGCGTTGGCGGTGTAGCTGCCTGAGCCCTCGGTGGTTGCGTCATCCTGAACACCATTGATGTTCAGCGGCTCCAGGTTCAAGGCGGCGCCGCCAGACACTGCACTCAGGGGAACGGGTTGCAAGCCATAGACGTTTTTGCTCCGGCGCACGGCCTGCAAACCGGTGCCGGCCAACAGGTGCTGCAAGCCTTCTTCGACACCATACTGGCCCTGCAACCCCGGGCTGGAGAGGCCACGGGTCAGCTCCGAGGTGTATTGCAGGGTAAACCCTCCTTCACTGGCAAACCGGGCAAGCACCTGGGCCAGGGAGCCAGACGCGATGCTGTAGGCCTGCGGCGCCTGCACAGGTGCAGCCAGGGCGTGCACGCCAACACCTTGCAGGGCGATGGCCAGGGCGCTCAGGGCGAGTATCCGACGATAGCTGGGCACGCGTGGTTGAACCATGGCGAAGCCGGTCGTGGCGACCGGTGAAGAAGAGTGGATCATTGAGAAGTTGTCCCTATTATGTGTGGCAGTTCCACAGATAAGGACTGACGAGTTTCAAAAACGGGCCAATTCTCATTAACGTTTGCTGACCGTTACCCAGTAGCGGGTGCGGTAGTCCACCTGCACCGCCAATGTGGCTGGCAGCGCGGCCAAAATGGCGTCAGTGTTTTTCAGCTGGAAAGCGCCGCTGATCAACAGATGCCCAACTTCAGGCTGGCAGCGTAGCCAGCCCGGTCGGTAGCGCCCCAGCTCGCTGAGGAATTCGCGCAGAGGCATCTCGTCGACCACAAGCTGGCCACGGGTCCACTGGCTGTCCTGCTCACGGGCTGCGACCAAGGCACCCTGCCCCGAGGCATCGAAGGTCAGCTGCTGGCCGGCCTCAAGGATTTGCACTGGCCCACGGGCAGGTGTCACCCGTACCGCCCCTTGGAACACGGCCAGTTGTGTCGTACCTTCGCGCTGGCGGACCATGAAGCGCGTACCCAGAGCCTCCATCAGGCCTTGCCCGGTAGCAACACGCAGTGGCCGGTAAACAGTGCTGTGGGCATCCGGCCCGCTGTCGACCAGCACCTCGCCACGGCGCAGGCTGATCAGCCGTTGATGCGCGTCGAAGTCCACGTCCACGGCGGTATCGGTGTTCATGTCCAGCAACGTGCCGTCAGCCAAGGTCATCTGTTTATGCTGGCCAACGTCCGTGGCATAAGCCGTCTGCGGCACAAGCTGGCGATAACCGACATAACCGAGCGGCGCGACGATGGCCAGCGCCAGCATCTGCTTCATCACCTGCCGGCGTTCACGGTTCAAGGTGCCCATGGCCAGTTGCTGCGGCAGCATGCCCAACCGGGCCTGCACCCGAAGCGCCTTCTGCCAGGCCCGCTCATGCTCGGGCGCCGCCGCGCGCCAGCGGCTACAGGCAGCGCGCTGGGCCGGGCTGACGGCTTCGTCGAGCATCAGCATGTGCCAGTTGGCGGCTTGCCGGGCCACTTCCGGCGTGATGCGGGGTTGCTGGCTGGGCATCAGAAGTCTTCGTCGAACAGGATGCAAGCTTGTAGGGCATTGGCCATGTGCCGCTTGACCGTGCGCTCGCCAATGCCCAGGCGGCGGGCTACTTCGATGTAGGTCAGGCCCTCCAGTTGCACCAGCAGGAACACCGAGCGCACCACCGGCTTGAAGGTGTCGAGCAGTGCGTCCAGTTGCTGCAGGGTTTCGCGCATTTCCCACTGTTCTTCGGCAGACAGCGCGAACAACTCCGGCAATTGCGCGAGCATGTCCAGGTAGGCGCGCTCCAGTGACTGGCGGCGGAAATGGTCATGGACCAGCCGCCGGCTCACCGTTGCCAGGTAGGCCCGGGGGCGCTGCAGGCTCAGGCTGGCACCCGCCTTCTGCTGGGCCTGAAGGATCCGCAAGAAGGTGTCCTGAGCCAGGTCGGCGGCTTGTGCCGAACAGCCCAGCCGGCGGTATAGCCACTGCTTGAGCCATCCATTGTGCTCGGCATAGACCTGACTCAGATCGTCGTTAATCACGGGTATCCCTCCGGGCGAGGATGGCACCTTAGATGATAACGATTATCAGATCAATTATTCCTGTGCTGGCCCTATCGCCGTGACAAGTAAAAATTGACGGCACCCTAATGACTGCGGGGCCTCCAGCCATGCATGAAGCCTATTAGCCATGCTGTCTCCTACTACTTAAGCTGTCATTCATCGGATATATGCCGAAAGTATTGATAGCGTAATGGCACTTCGCCATAGTTGCGCTCCCTTTTCACCACGCACCGTGTGACCCATGAAAACAATCGCGCCCTGCATGGCGGCAATGATGCTGCTCAGTGGGTGCAACGGAGTGCCAACCTCGTACGTTTCCGATCCCGTCTACAGCCAGGCTTTCGTGGTCACCTCCGGTGCCCCGCTGCCCATGTTGCTGATGGCCAGTGCCATCCAGTGGAACGAGGATTACGCCGTAACCGCCAAACACACCCCCTTCCTGCGCAACGTGGTCCACGAGGGCCTCGGTGATGTGGTGTTCTTCAAGCACAAGGCCAGCAACGTGCCGGATTGGCGCCAGTATGTGCCTGGCGAAGCCGTGACGGCGGTGGGTTTCAACAGTTTCATGATGCCGATGCAGGGCAAGGGCCATGCGCTGCCGTCGCTGGTGCGGCTTGAAGGCACGCCAGGCAGCGTCTTCTATTCGGTGCACGACGGCCCGATCACCAAGGGCATGTCGGGCGGGCCTGTGTTCGCCGATGACGGCAAGGTGGTCGGCATCAATGTGGCCATCATCCCCACCAGCGAGATCGATGCCGGCAAGCGCCCGGACCTGGCTGGCAAGGAGCGGATCAGCGTGTTCATGTCGTTCAACGAGATCGACAAGGAATGGCGACGCTTTCAGTACCTGACGGCGCACAAGGGCAAGCCTCAGGCACCGGCTTCGGTCAAAGGCTATGTGGCGGTTGCTGCCAAGCCTTGAGCGGGTCGGGTTTTGTGGATGGAAAGCGGCTTATGATGTGAGACTGATTGCCTCTTCGTGGGTAAACCCGCTCCTACAGGACCTGCGCAGGTCCTGTAGGAGCGGGTTTACCCGCGAGAGGCCCTGACAACCTGCGCAAGAAGGACCTGCCATGCACCTGACCCACCGCCCCGTCCAGCCAGACGACATCCCCGTCATCTGCAGCTTCCCGCAAAGCCCGGACGAACTGTTCTACCTGTTCCCCAAAGCCACCTACCCCCTCACCCCTGCCCAGTTGAGCGATGCCATCGCCCAGCGCAGCGGCTCCACGGTAGTGGAAGGCAACGGCAAGATCTTGGCCTTCGCCAACTTCTACAAGGCTGAACATGACGGAGTGTGCGCCCTGGGCAACGTGGTCGTAGCGCCCAACGCCCGGGGTCACGGTTTAGCACGCTACCTGATTACCACCATGATCGCCCTCGCCCGCCAGCAATACACAGCCAGGGAAGTATGGGTGTCATGCTTCAATCACAACACCGCAGGTTTGCTGCTTTATCCGCAGTTGGGCTTTGTGCCGTTTGGAATCGAGGAACGGCAGGGGTGGGATGGCACGCGGGTGGCGCTGGTAAAGATGAAGCAGGTGCTGATTCAACCCGTTTGAATCAACGGGCTACCGCATGGGGCTGCACGAGAAGGTCTACCCCCAAGGCTCGAATGACCTTCAACACAGTGTCAAAACGAGGCTTTGCGCCTGGGCTGAGGGCCTTGTAGAGGCTTTCTCTGCCCAAACCACTCTCCATGGCTATGTGTGTCATGCCTCGTGCACGCGCGATATGGCCGAGCGCTCGAATGATCTCTTCGGTATCGCCATCTGATAGCACCTGGCTAAGGTACTCACTGATGGCCTCATCGCTACTCAACAAAGCTGCCATATCAAACGGAATCAGTTTTTCGCTCATATCATCTCCTTCAGCAGCTTTCTTGATTTGAGAATATCGGCGACTTGAGTGGACTTGTCGCCGCCAACCAGCAGCAGAACCAATCTGTGCCCCTTTTGCGTGAAATAGACGCGATAGCCTGCACCTACGTCGATGCGAAGCTCACCTAGCCCGCCTCCAAGCCACTTGAAGTCACCAAGGTTGCCTATCGCAACTCGCTCCAGCCTGCGACCTATCGCAAGCTTGGCTTTCAAATCCCTCAAGCTGGATAGCCAAACTGCAAAGCTCTCCGTCTGTTCAACAAGATACATCAAGTGGTGCCCCATCGTATCCGTATGGATACGCCCATTCAAGTGCTGAAGCGGACCACTTTGGCTGTGTTCAATTGCATTGGGAATTCAGGCACATCCCATGACGTCGTCAGATTTTTCGCGTCGCTGCAGTCGCAAAATCCCTTGCAACAATCAGCATTCGAACCTTCGAGGCCCCTCGACGTCCGATCCAGCATGCCCCCGCTTAGAGGTCCCCCCGCGTGAAAGACATCATCACCCGCAAGTTCCGCCTGGTCGTGAAGACCATCGGCTACATCGGCTGGTCGCTGTTCTGGCTGCTGATCTGGGATGTGCTGGTCACCATCGATTTCATGCTGTTCTTCAACAGCAAGTTCACCCTGCCGCTGATCCCCCTGACCTTGCTGGGCTCGGCGCTGGTAGTGCTGGTGAGTTTTCGCAACAGCAGCGCCTACAACCGTTGGTGGGAAGCTCGCACGTTGTGGGGGGCGCTGGTGAACAGTTCGCGTAGCTTCGCAAGGCAGACGCTAAACCTGATCGATGACCCGGCTGATGGCCTGAACCCGGTCAAGGCCACCCTGCTGCGCCGGCACATCGCCTATGTGAACTGCCTGGCTGCACACTTGAAGGGTGAGAGCTGCCCGGATGAACTGATGGCCTTCATCCCGCCGGCAGAGTTCGAACGGCGCAACCGCTCGAACAACTTTGCCAATGACATTCTCGGTGGCTCGGCGGCCTTGCTGGCGCGGGAATACCAGGCCGGGCGGCTGGACAGCATTCGCCTGGCGCGGCTGGAATCGACGCTGGTGGACCTGTCCAATGCCCAAGGCGGTATGGAGCGCATCGCCAATACACCGCTGCCCTACCCTTACGTGTATTTTCCGCGACTGTTCATCACCCTGTTCTGCCTGATCGTGCCAGTAGGGCTGGTGGAGTCGCTGGGCTGGTTCACGCCGCTGGCTTCGACCGTGGTGGGGTTCATGTTGCTGGCCATCGAGCGGATCGGCACGGATTTGCAGAGCCCGTTCAAGTTCAGTGAGCACCAGATCCAGATGGACACCATTTGCGAGACGATCGAGCGGAACCTGGAGTCGATGCAACGGGAAGCACAGTGTGGGGAGCTCGCTTAGGCCCGCACATAGCGCTGGCGCAACACATCACTCAACGTATCCACCAGCAACACCAGCACCAGCATGCCCAGGATCACCGTGCTGGCCTGGGCCTCCTGGAACAGGCTCAACGTGGTGTACAGCATCTGCCCCAAGCCGCCCGCCCCGACGAAGCCCAGCACACTGGCCATACGGATATTGTTTTCCCAGCGGTACAAACTGTAGGCCAGCAACTGCGGCCACACGTTGGGCAAGGTACCAAAACAGAACGCGGCCACCTGGCTGCCGCCCTGCAAGCGAATCGCTGCCGCTGGCTCCGGCGGCGCATTCTCCAGCGCCTCGGCAAACAAGCGCCCCAGAACACCAGCGGTGTGCAGCGCCAACGCGAGGGTGCCGGCATTGGGCCCAAGACCGGCCGCCAGGACTGTCAGCGCAGCCCACACCAGTTCCGGAATGGCGCGCAGGGCATTCAGCAGCAACCGCGCCGCGCCCTGCAATGGCCAACCGAATCGCCCTGCCGCCGGCAGTGCCAGCAACATCCCCATGACCATCGCCAACAAGGTGCCCAGGCCAGACATGGCCAGCGTCTCCAGCGCCCCATGCCACACGGCCTTCAGGTGCCCGGCAGACAGGTCCGGGTGCAGGAAACGCCCGGCGTACTCACCCATCTGCCCCAGCCCACCGTTGCCGACCAGTGCTTGCAGGTCCAACTCCAGGTATGCGAACGAGGCCAACACCGCCAACACGATGGCGCCCAGCAGCAACAGGTTGATGACCCGGTTCATGCCAGCCTCCAGCGCAGCAGGCGGCTGAGCAAGTCGGCCAGCATCACCAGCAGCAGGAAGGTGAGCAACATGCTGGCCACTTCCGCCCCGGCAAACATCCGCATCGACAGGTCAATCTGCTGCCCAAGGCCCCCCGCTCCCACAAACCCCATCACCACCGAGGCTCGCACCGCGCACTCCCAGCGGTACACGGTGTAGGACACCACTTCGGACGCCGCATTGGGCAGAATGCCGTAGAGAAACGCCGTCAGCCGGCCACTGCCCGCCTGCAACAAGGCATGGGCCGGGCGCTGGTCAACCGACTCGAAGATTTCGGCGTAGACCTTGCCCAGCATACCGCTGTAGGTAATGGCGATGGCCAACACACCCGCCGTCGGCCCCAGCCCCACGGCCCGCACGAACAACAGCGCCCAGACAATTTCCGGCACGCTGCGCAGGAAAATCAGCAACCCGCGCACCGGCAGGCGCAGCAGACGCGACCAAAGCCCTGCACGCCCACCACGGGAGGCAGCACGCAACGACAAGGCGCGACTGGCCAACAGCCCCGCCGGGACGGCCAGCAGCAACGCCAACGCCATGCCGGCGGTGGCCACGGCCAGGGTCTGTAGCGTGGCTTCATACAGCAACACGAGAAAATCGGCATCGTGCGCAGGTGGCCAGAAGGCGCTGGTGAAAGTGGCGATCTGCTGTCGGTTCTCTGCCTGCAGCAGCACCCCGGGGTTCAGCTCACTCAACTGGATACCCGGCCACAGTATCGCCACGCCCAGCAAAGCCAGCAGCAGCCGCGGCAGCAGGGCCGGGTCGCGAGTGTCGGCCCTCAGCATCGCGGGATCTGCACCGTCAGAATTGGCCCCTGGGTTGGCGGCGAAGCCAGTTGTTCATTCGCGTACAGCGCCTCCAGCATGTGTTCGGTGACCGCTTCTGCCGGGCAATCAAACACTACCTGGCCCTCGCGGATACCGACCACCCGGGGGAAATGCGCCAGCGCCAACTCCACCGCATGCAGGCTCGCCACCAGTGTCACGCCGTTGGCCTGGGCATGGCGGTTGAGCAAGGCCAGGCTGTGGTCGGCCAGCACAGGGTCCATGGCCGACACCGGCTCGTCGGTCAGCAGCACCTGTGGCCGCTGGTAAAGGGCCCGGGCAATACCCACCCGCTGCAACTGGCCACCCGACAACTGCCCGCACTGCACGAACAGCTTGTCGGCCAGGCCCAGCTCTGCAAGCACCTGGCGCGCCCCCGGCACATCACTGGGGTACAGCAGGTTGAGCAAGCCACGCGTTACCCCCCACTGCCCCAGTCGGCCGGCCAATACTGCCGTCACCACCCGTTGGCGCGGTGGCAAGGGCGGTGCCTGATGCACCAGGCCGACCCGCGCCCGAAGGCGCTGGCGTGCCCTGGCGGACAACGCCCAGGGCTGCTCACCAAGCAACTCCACGCGCCCGCTGCTGGGCTGGATGGCCGTAGCCATCAGGTGCAGCAAGCTCGACTTGCCCGCCCCCGACGGCCCAATGATCGCGACGCGCTCGCCCTGCGCGATGCGCAAGCTGATTGCGTCAAGCGCGCGTACCTGGCCATGGCGCAGGCCGGCACCGTGCAGGTGGATTGCCACGTTCGAAGCAGTCACTTGAGCAGGCCAGCCTCACGCGCAGCTTGCTCGGTGCCTACATAGTTTTCAGGCTTAGTCTCGATGAAGCGGCTGGCGGCCTGCAGGTCGAGGATGGCCTTGTGCTCCGGCTTGGCCGGGTCGAGGTCGAGGAACGCTTTTTTGATCTTTTCTTTCAGCGCCGGTGCCATGTTGCCGCGCACGGTCCAGTTGTAGTCGAAGTAGGTCGGGGTAGTGGCGAACACTTTCACCTTGGCGGTATCGACCTTGCCGGCATCCACCAGTTTCTGCCACACACTGGCATTGAGCACGCCGCCATCGACTTTGCCCGCCTGCACCCAGGCCACGGTAGCGTCATGGGCGCCAGAGTAGGCCACACGGCTGAAGTACTCTTCAGGCTTGATGTTGTCCTGCTTGAGCATGAAGTAACGCGGCATCAGGCTGCCCGAGGTAGACGAGATGGAGCCGAAGGCGAACGACTTGCCCTTGAGGTCGGCCAGGCTTTTCACGTCGGGGTTGGCGGTGATGAACTTGGAGGTGAACTGCGCGTCCTGCTCACGCTGCACCAGTGGCGTGGCGGTCGGATCCTTCAGGTGCACCTGAACGAACGTGAAGCCTCCCAGCCAGGCCAGGTCCAGCCGGTCGGCGGCCAGCGACTCGACCACAGCCGGGTAATCGGCCACCGGTACGAACTTCACGTCCATGCCCAGTTGCTTGGCCAGGTACTCGCCCAACGGCTTGAACTTGCGCTGCAACTCGGTGGGTGCTTCGTCGGGGATGGCGCTGACTCGCAACACTTCAGCAGCCTGGACGACAACGGCACAGCAAGACAGCACAAGGCCGGCGGCGAGCGCCAAGGGGCGTTTGAGCATGGGTGTTCTCCGGTTCAATAGCGGGGAAATGCCGACAAATCCGTCGACTCCAAGGATTATAAGAGGCCAAGGCCCAAAGGCCAGCTTTGCTACAATCGCGCAACAATCTGACCTGCCGAGGTGCGTATGAGCGAGCCGATTCGCCTGACCCAGTACAGCCATGGTGCCGGCTGTGGCTGCAAGATTTCCCCCAAGGTGCTGGATGTGATCCTTGCCGAAAGCGGCACCCAGGCCCTGGACCCGAAGCTGTGGGTTGGCAACGCCTCGCGCGACGACGCTGCCGTGTATGCGCTGGACGACGAGCGCGGCGTGGTCTCGACCACCGACTTTTTCATGCCGATTGTCGATGACCCGTACGACTTCGGCCGCATCGCCGCCACCAACGCCATCAGCGACATCTACGCCATGGGCGGCGACCCGCTGATGGCGATTGCCATTTTGGGATGGCCGGTCAATGTGCTGCCACCGGAAGTGGCCCGCGAAGTGATTCGTGGCGGCCGTGCGGTGTGCGCCGAAGCCGGCATTCCGCTGGCTGGCGGCCACTCCATCGACGCCCCCGAACCCATCTTCGGCCTGGCCGTCACTGGCGTGGTCAGCAAGCGCCACCTCAAGCGCAACGACACCGCCACTGCCGGCTGCCAACTGTACCTGACCAAACCCCTGGGCATCGGCATCCTTACCACAGCCGAAAAAAAGGCCAAGTTGCGTGCACAGGACCAGGGCCTGGCCCGAGACTGGATGTGCACCCTCAATACCCCCGGCAGCCGCTTCGGCAAACTCGATGGGGTGAAGGCCATGACCGACGTCACCGGCTTTGGCCTGCTCGGCCACATGGTGGAACTGGCCGAAGGCAGCGGCCTTACCGCGCACCTGGACTACGCCGCCGTACCGCGACTGCCCAGCGTCGAGCATTACTTGGCCGAAGGTTGCATCCCCGGCGGCACGCTGCGTAACTTCGAAAGCTACGGCCACAAACTCGGCGCACTCAGCGACGAGCAGAAACACCTGCTGTGCGACCCGCAAACCAGCGGCGGCCTGCTGGTAGCGGTCAGCCCTGAAGGTGAAGACGCGTTCCTGGCAGTCGCTGCCGAACTGGGCCTGCAACTGTCGCCAATCGGCAAGCTGGTCGAACGACAGAGCCACGCGGTCGAGGTGATCTGATGCGCCCCGACTGCACCGATTTCCGCCAGCTGTTTCTCGACGACGTGCCGATGATGGACATGCGGGCACCCGTCGAGTTTTCCAAAGGCGCCTTTCCGGGCGTAGTCAATTTGCCGCTGATGAATGATCAGGAACGGCAGAAGGTCGGCACCTGCTTCAAGCAGCAGGGCCAGACAGCTGCCATCGCCCTTGGCCACCAACTGGTCAGCGGCACCACTAGGCAGGCTCGGCTGGACGCCTGGGTGGCGTTTACCCAGGCCCACCCCGAAGGCTACCTGTACTGCTTCCGTGGCGGCCTGCGTTCGCAGATCGTGCAGGGCTGGTTGCGTGATGAAGCGGGCATCCAGTACCCGCGCGTCAAGGGCGGTTACAAGGCCATGCGGACCTTCTTGCTGGAAACCACCCAACAGGCGGTGGCGCAGTGCGATTTTGTGCTGCTGGGCGGCCTTACCGGTACTGGCAAGACCGACGTGCTGCATCAGCTGGATAACGTGCTGGACCTGGAAGGCCATGCCAACCATCGCGGCTCCAGCTTCGGCAAACGCGCCACCGCGCAGCCGGCGCAGATCGACTTCGAAAACCAGCTGGCCATCGACGTACTGAAGAAACGCGACCGAGGCATTGAACAGTTCGTACTGGAAGATGAAGGCCGCATTGTCGGCAGTTGCACCGTGCCGCTGGAGCTGTACCAGGGCATGCAGCAATACCCGCTGGTGTGGCTGGAAGACAGTTTTGCCAACCGCGTTGAGCGCATCTTGCGTGATTACGTGGTCAACCTGAGTGCCGAGTTCACCGCTGTGCATGGCGAGGAAGAAGGCCGCCGGTTGTTTGCCGAACGCATGCTGCAAAGCATGGCCAACATCTGCAAGCGCTTGGGTGGCGAGCGATATCAGCGGTTGTCGACACTGCTGGCCCAGGCGCTGGAAGAACAGCAGCGCAGCGGCGCGGTGGAGTTGCACCGGGGCTGGATCGAAGGCTTGTTGAACGAGTATTACGACCCGATGTATGCCTACCAGCGTGCGGCGAAGGCTGAGCGTATCGAGTTTGCCGGGGATGCCTTGGAAGTGCGCGAGTACCTCAAGGCCCGGGCGCTACGCGAGTGTCATCCTTGAGACCGCATCGCCTTCTTCGCGGGTAAACCCGCGAAGAGGCCGGTAAAGGCAACCTCACTGCCCCGGGCTAAGCACCCGCTCCAGCTCCGCCGCCCGGTCGCGGGTCATGGCCATCACACACGTCCCACCTTCCAACTGCGCCAGGGTCCCGCCACTGGCCTGCACATGGAACTGGCAATTGCCATCGCGGTAGGCCATCCACTTGCGCTGCACATCACGCAAGCTTTTCTGCTGCCCAGTCTCCAGCTTGCCCATCAACTGTTTGTACACCCGGTTCAAACGCTGGTCCTGCACCTGTGTTTCAGCCTGGATGCATGCACTCATGGCCACCGTGCTGGAGGCCTTGTCCATGCACTGCCCGTAGGCCGGCGTGTAGTCGTCCGCCACTGCCAATGGCAGCACACAAGCCAGTGCCAGGCCTGTCAGATAATGTTTGGTCATGCGCCCCCTCCTTGTGGGTATCAAAGCGTCTGCGGCTGCTCTGGTGGCATCAGTACGTTGCCCGGCTCGAAGCGCAACGATGGCATCTGCGTTGCCGCGTAAAGCGTCACAGCCAACGCTGCGATCAACGCTACATCAAGCCAGCTCCAACCCGGCATGTCGTTGGCGCTGCGTGCCTTACAGCAATGCCAGGCCTGGCCTACACAAAACACCACCATCGCCGCCAGCCACAGGTAAAAACCGGCGCCAAAGCCGGTCCGCTCATGGAACGCGTAGCTCTGGTTGTCCGGCAAGCGGTCTATTCCGAAACTGCTGGCGGCCAGGTACACAGCTGCCAACCCGGCCAGCAAGGCCAGTCTGCGAAACCGCCGATGGGCAAGGATGGCCAGGGCCAGCAGCGGGTTGGCAAACCATTGGAACAGCCCGAAGGCCATGCCCCATGGCCCGTACAGCAGCATCTGCAGGGCCGGCATGTGGCGCTCGCCGCTCATCAGCGCACCATCGAAAAACAGGGCGAGTACGTACAGCAGCAAGCTGATGCTCAGGTAGAAAACGGGCAAGGGATGTACCTGGTGGAAGCGGAACAGGCTACGACCTTAACCCAGCCCCTGCCCCGCTTCCAGACCCTCAATAGGTGCCCCGCCGTGGTGCTCGCTGTACAGCTGTTCAAGCGGGTACGGACTCGGTGAGTCGGCTACGAGCATGGGGCACCGGGGCACAAGTGAGAATTGCTCCCGAATAGTATCTATTCGCCAGACTATGCAACAGGCGGTTCCAGCAGCAGGCCGTAGAGACCCGAGTCGGACAACTCGCCGGCCACGCACCAGCGTGCCCGCAGCGTGCCTTCCAGCACGAAACCCTGGCGCTCCAGGGTGCGTGCCGAGCCTTGGTTGCGTGGGTCGATTTCGCCTTCAAGGCGGCGCATGTGCAGGGTGTGGGCGAGGTAGTCGATGAAGCAGGTCAATGCCTCGTCCATGTAGCCCCTGCCCTGCACCGCGCTGGCCAGGCAGTAGCCGATTTCGCCACGGCGGGAGACATCGTCGATGTTGAAAAGCTGCACCATGCCGATGAGTTCGCCGTTGTCGCGGCGGTACATACCGAGCTTGAGCTGGTCGCCATTGGCATAGGCTTCTCGGTCGGCGGCCAAGGCGCTTTCGGCTTCGGCCAGGTCTTGCCAGGGGGCATGGTGCCAATAACGCATGACCTCGGGGTCGGCCATGATCGCCAGCCATTGCGCGGCATCGGCATGGCGCATGGGGCGCAAGTGCAGACGCGGGCTGTCGAGGCAGAGGTCACTGGGGAAACTGCGGGGTGGGGTCACGCCGGATCTCCTGTCCATTGCTGGGGAGATGACAGTTTAACGTCAAGCGCAGGGTTCGGGCATCCCGGGGCTGCCGCGCAGCCCATCGCGACACAAGGCCGCTCTACAGAGAGCGTGCCAGCTTTCTCAGAGAGAGTACTTCTGCAGGTTCGCCATCATCTGCTGCAGCGCCTGCAGGCTGTCCTGCGGGTGCACGGCGCCGTCAAAGTCACCAATCCGCGCCCAGTTTTCCGCTACCTGCTCCGGGGTAAAGCCTTCGCGCGGATCAAATCCTACCCCCAGGCTGCGCTCCCAGCGCACTTTGCCCACCCAGCCGCCACCCACCTCGAACAGTTCGCCCGTGCCCTGGCACTGCTCGCTACCCAGGTACACCACCAGCGGGCTGACCAGTTCCGGCTTGAGCCGCTCGAAGACCTGAGGCGGGATCAGCCCTTCGGTCATGCGGGTGCCGCCGGTAGGGGCGATGGCGTTCACCAGAATGCCGTGCTTGCGCCCTTCGATTGCCAACGTGCGGGTCAGCCCGTACAAGCCAAGCTTGGCCATGCCGTAGTTGGCCTGGCCGAAATTGCCGTAGATACCAGAGGTGGAGGCGGTGAAGATCACCCGCCCCCAGTTCTGCTCGCGCAGGTGTGGCCAGGCGGCACGGGTGACCTTGAAGGCCCCTTCCACATGCACCTGATAAACTTGCTCCCAGTCGCTGTCGTCCATCTTGTGGAACGTCTTGTCGCGCAGGATGCCGGCATTGTTCACCAGCACATCGACCCGACCGAAGCTGTCCAGCGCCTGTTCGACGATGCGTGCGCCCTGGCTGACCGAGTCATGGTTGGCGATGGCGGTGCCACCGGCGGCGCGGATCTCTTCTACCACCCGGTCGGCGGCCGAGGCGCTGGCACCTTCACCATGGGTAGAGCCGCCGAGGTCATTGACCACGACCCTGGCACCCCGCGCGGCGAACAGCAGCGCATGGGCGCGGCCCAGCCCACCGCCGGCTCCGGTGACGATCACCACGCGATCTTGCAGACGGACAGGCTCGCTCATGCTCATGGCTCCAGGCAGGTTCAGGTCAGCCAAGTGTCCGCCGCCAGCGGCAGACGGACAATCAAGCTCACGCAGGCTGAATGCCTGGCAATAACGCAGGGCGATGAGGCCCGGTCAGGACCACGCCACTTTCTGCGGGTAATAGCTCAGCGGCTGTTCCCGAAAAGCCAGGTAGTGGCGCAGGACCTGCACAGGCGCCTCGGTGTGCGGGTAATGGCCGATGCCCTGCAACTGCACGGTATCCGGCTCCGGCACCAGTTGCCGATAACGCTCCAGCATGTGCCCGCCGGAAAGTGGGTCAACCACGCCATTGATGAAGCGCAGGGGTACGCCTTTGCGCTGCATCGCCCCGACCCAGCGTTCGCGATGCAACCTGCGCTCGGGCATGTAGCTCACCAGCTTGTGCAGGATGCGCGTGCCCCGGTTGGCGGCGATCAGGCTCCAGAAATCATCCAGCGCACTTTCGCTGGGGTGGGTGCAGGGGCCGTAGACCTGGGTCACGCTGCGCACCAGGTCGTCACGCCCGAACGAGCGCCCGACCAGCCAGCCGAACCGGCTAAGCAGCAGTTTCTGGATCAGCAGCATGCGACAGCTTTCGGGGAATAGGCCGCTGTTGAGGAACACGCAGCTGGCTATGTCGGCACGCTGTTCGTGATGCCGCGCCAGCAGTTCCTGGGCGACGCTGCCGCCGTAGTCATGAGCCAACAGGTGCACAGGCTGGTCGACCTGCAAGTGGCCGAGCAAGGCCTGCTGCAGGTCGGCTTGCTCCATCAGGCTGTACGCGTGATCGACCGGCTTGGCCGAGTCGCCAAAACCGAGCATGTCGCAAGCGATCACCCGAAAGCGTTGGGTCAAAGGCCCCCACAGGTAGTGCCAGTCCCAGCTGGCCGTGGGGAAGCCGTGTAACAGAAGCAGGGGCTCTCCTTGCCCTGCGGTCCAGTAGCGGATGCTCTGGCCCCGGAAGTTGAAGCTTTGTCCCCGGGTACGCCAGACGCACAATGGAATTTCGGCCATAGGCATCAGAAGTAACCCGGTGAAGTGATAGGGACGGGATAGGGCAAGGCTGCGGTCATTGCATGTCACCTCGGCACATACATGTGCTCTCTGTGTCGAGGCAAAGTCTAGCCAGCAGCACACTGGCTGGAACTTGCGTTGCCAGCCAGCTTGATGACTGTGCGAGTCAGTGGCACGAACGGTCAGAGCAACAGGGCCAGCAACGGTGCCGCGAACAGGTTCAGCAAGCCGGTCAACACCATGACCAGGCCGGCCACCGAGCCTTCCTCGCGGCCCACCTCCTGCGCCCGGCTGACCCCGGCACCATGCGCACCGACACCAAAAAGCGCCCCCCGTGCCAGCGGCGTGCGCAACGGCAACCAACGCAGCAGCACGCCGCCGAACATGGCGCCGAGCACGCCGGTGAACATCACGAACACCGCTGTCAGCTCTGGCACGCCGCCCAGGTCATGGGCCAACGGCATGGCAAACGGTGTGGTAATCGAACGCGGCACCAGCGACAGGCTGGTCGCGCTGTCCAGCGCCAGCAGGTGCGCCAGCCCCCAGGAACTGGCGATCGAGGCACTGCTGCCAGCGACCATGCCCACCATCAGCGCCGGCCAATGGCGCGCCAACATCGCCCGCTGCTGCCAGATGGGCACCGCGAAGGCGACGGTCACCGGGCCAAGCACGCTCATCAACCAATGGGTATTGCGCGCATATTCGGCATACGCGGTGTGCAGCGGCACCGCCACCGCCAGCAACAGCACCGGTACCAGGATCAACGGCGACAGCAGGTAGCGCCCGCTGCGCCGGTACAGCCAACGGCTGCCCAGGTAGGCCAGCAAGGTCAGGGCCAGCCAGAACAGCGGCATGGGTTCAAGGCTCATGGCGCAACCTCCAGCGGCACACCAGTTCCACGGTGAGCGCGGTCACCACCATGACCATCAGCGTGCTAACGCCGATCACCAGCAAGATGCGCCAGCCCTCCTCACGGATCAGCGAGCCGTAGTCCAGCAGGCTCATCAACGCCGGAATGAAGAACAGCAGCATCTCGGCCATCAGCCAGCCGGCGCCCAGTTGCAGCATGGCCGGCTTGAGCACACCGGACGCGAACAGTATCAGCAGCAGCGCCAGGCCCATCACGCCGCCGGGGATCGGCCAATCCAACCAGGTGGCAAGCTGGCCTCCCAGCAGAAACAAGGCATAAAGAGTTGCCAGCTCGACAAGCAGGCGCAGGGCTTTTTTCAACAATGCGGGTTTCATGGCGGGGGTTCCTCGACAGGCCCTCATTTTAAGATTTGGCTGCCTAGGCCAGAAGCGAATTGTTAGACTGATCGCCATTCCAGAATGGAATTCAGAGCATGGAATTCAAACAGCTGCGCAGTTTTTTCGAAGTGGTCCACCGCGGTGGTTTTACCCAGGCCGCGCAAACCCTGCACATCAGTCAATCGGCCGTGAGCAAGCAGGTGGCGCAGCTGGAGCAAGATGTGGGCCAGCCGCTGCTGGAGCGCCAGGCCTCCCAGCTGCACCTGACAGCGGCCGGGCGCATTGTGCTGGAGCGCGGCGAAGCCCTGCTGCGCCAGCGCCAGGCGCTGCTCAACGAACTGGACGACCTCAGCCAGATGGAGCGCGGCGAACTGCGCCTGGGCTTGCCGATGTTGGGCAGTGACGCCTTGTTCGCCGGGCTTTTTGCCGAGTACCGGCGACGTCACCCGAACATCGCGATTCAGTTGCTGGAAGGCGGTAGCCGCAGTGTCGAACAGGCGGTCAAGAGTGGCGAGCTGGAACTGGGTGGTAGCCTGACACCCAGCGACGAGGCGTTCGACTACCAGCCATTCTGCAACGAGCCATTGGATGCCCTGTTGCCGACGGGGCATTCATTGGCGAGCCTGGACGGGGTGGACCTGGGGCAACTGGCCGATACGCCGTTCCTGTTGTATCAACGCAGCTTTGTGCTCAACGACCGGCTGCTGAAGGCGTGCCAGCAACAGGGCTTTACCCCGAAGGAAGGCGGCCGCAGTGGCCAGGCGGATTTTTTGGCGGCGTTGGTGGCGGCAGGCCAGGGTGTGGTGTTGCTGCCCCGTGTGGTGGCAAAAGCGCTGGAGCGCCCTGGGGTGGTGCGCTTGCCGCTACGTTCGCCGGCGGATTTGCGCTGGGACATCGCCTTTATCTGGCGGCGTGGGGCCTACCTGTCACGGGCGGCGAAGGCGTGGTTGGCATTGTTGCGCGAGTGCCCGGTACCTGGCTGCAAGTAATGTGTTGGCCTTGCTGGCCTCTTCGCGGGTTTACCCGCGAAAGGGCCAGTACAGCAATAATGATATGTCAGTCTTTCAGCGCTTGAGCCAATTCAGCCAACCAAGGCTCGGCATCCGCCTCTGGGGTCACTGTCTCGCTGGCATCCAGCCGCAACATCGGCTGCACTTCGCGCACGCCCAATTCGGCAAACAGCTCGCGCATCTGCTCGCCACCGCCGCAATAGGTATCACCGTAGCTGGAGTCACCCAGTGCAATCACCGCCCCCGGTAGACCACGCCAGGCCGCAGGCAAGGTATCGCGAAGGGTGCTGTACAGTGGCATGAGGTTGTCCGGCAATTCACCCATGCCGGTGGTCGAGGTCACGGCAAGCAAGGCATCGGGGGCAAAACCTTCAAGGTCATGCTGGGTGGCACGTGCCGCATGCCAGGCCTCCAGGCCCGCTGCCTTGAGCAGCGTTTCAGCGTGACGGGCGACTTCTTCGGCGGTGCCATAGACCGATCCGGAAATAATGGCGACTTTCATCGGGTAGAGGATTCCGAAACTGAGTAAAAACGTAGGATACTAGCATCCGGCGCTGGCAAAAGGCCGCCTCTACCAAAGTCTCCGTCCTCAGCCCCTCTTTGCCCAATGGCCCG
This sequence comes from Pseudomonas sp. yb_9, assembly GCF_043103635.1. Classification (NCBI taxonomy): domain Bacteria; kingdom Pseudomonadati; phylum Pseudomonadota; class Gammaproteobacteria; order Pseudomonadales; family Pseudomonadaceae; genus Pseudomonas; species Pseudomonas sp. yb_9. Next base: position 168,456 of record NZ_JBICKA010000112.1, read on the forward strand.
AACATGATCAATGCGCAATTGCTGCAATCGATGGTCGATGCGTCCAATGACGGGATCGTGGTTGCCGAACAGGAAGGCGACGACACCATCCTGATCTACGTGAACGCCGCCTTCGAACGCCTGACCGGCTACAGCCGCGATGAAGTCCTCTATCAGGATTGCCGCTTTCTTCAGGCGGACGACCGTGACCAGCTTGGCCGCACACGTATCCGCAGGGCCTTGGCCGAAGGCCGCCCCTGCCGCGAAGTGCTGCGCAATTACCGCAAGGATGGCAGCGCCTTCTGGAACGAGCTGTCGATTACCCCGGTAAGGCACGCTGCGGATCAGCGCACCTACTTCATCGGTATCCAGAAAGACGTCAGCCGCCAGGTCGAACTGGAACGGCAACTGGCGGAACTGTGCGCTCGTCCGAAACCCGACGAACGCGCTTGAACCAAGTACGCCATGCACGGTCAATCCCGATGAAGAAATCGCCACCACCGAGTTCGATCATGCAAGCAGACGCCCTCCTGACCCAGGCCGAGCTGGATTTCATCCAGAACATGCAGCATTCGCCACAATTGAACCTGGCCGACTCCATGTCGAGCCTGCTGGTCAATGGCGACCGCCGCATCCAGAGCCTGCTCACCCGGCTGGTGGCGAACGAACAGGTTACCTTGCAGGCCCAGTTCAACAACCAACAGATCAGCTTCCCCCTGCAATTGGTGGAGGACGAGTTCCACGCCCTGCACCTGCAACTGGGTTCACCGGAAATCTACGAAGACGGCCCCATGCTGCGCCCTTGGCGCCTGTCGATGGACCAGCCGAGCGCACTGCTCGGTGCCCATGACGAGATCAGCGGCCTGTGGGTGCGTGATATTTCCTTCAAAGGTGTGCTGCTGGAAGTCCGTGACCTGCCCTCGCCACCCGCCCGCTTCGAACTGCGCTTCGCCCCCGGCGGCATCAGCCCGATCGAACTGCACGGCATACTGGGCCGGCGCATTGGCCCGGACCTGGCGGCCTATGACCTCAGCCAAAGCCCGGCCGAAGAAATCGAGCGTCTGCGCGACTACATCCTCCAGGCCCACCGCCGGGCCCACCCCGACCTGCACACTCAGGTATCTAGCTGACCTGCCAGAAACTGCCGCAGCCGCTGGCGCATGACACTACCCTGCGCTCCCAGGCAGGCGATAGCACTGCCAGCCAGGCTGGCCTGTGCCACTTCCGCCGCCTCACCGGCCAGTAACAACGGGCAGTCCAATACCGCCGCTAGGCGAGCCAAGTGCCGGATGAGTGCTGCGGTAGGCGGCTGATGGGAAAACAACACCAGGGCATCCGGCTTCAGGCGTTCGCAAACCAGCGCCAGCTCCTGCAGTGGCTGCCCGCTCGCCAACGGGGTCACACCTGTTTCGTCGCTGCCCAGGATCAGGCTGGTGACCAGCAGCTCAAGCTCATGGCACTGCCCCGGTAATGGCGCCAACAGCACGCTGCGGCTACGCGGCACATGGGCAAGCTGCAAACGAGCGAACACCCGGCCGCGCAAGAACTGGTCAAAGAACAGCCATTCACTGGCCTGCCCATAGCCGCCCTGGCGGACGGCCATGTCGTGCCACACAGGCATGAACACTTCGCTGAAAGCGTGGTCCAGGGTGCTGGCGGCAAACACCTCCTGGAAAAGCAGATCAAGGCCCGCCATGTCGAAACGCTGCACCGCCAGGCGGATCTGGTGCTGCCAGCGTAGCCAGGCGTCCGTCGCATCACCGGCCTGGTCGGCAAGGGCATGGCCACGCGCAAGAATACTGCCCACTTTGCTGACCGCCACACCGCGCTCCAGCCACCCGAGGATACGGCGGATTTCATCGATATCGGCCTGGGAATACAGGCGGTGGCCACTGTCGGTACGGATTGGCTGGATCAGGCCATAACGACGCTCCCAGGCCCGCAGGGTCACAGCGTTGACACCGGTCAGACGGGAAACTTCACGAATTGGAAACAGCTCCTTCTGTTCGAAACTCGCATCGATCACCGGATTACGTCGCTGTTCGTTCATCTGCAAGGGGTACCCTGAGTGCGGAAGTTGAACGGGTATTCTACTGCGACGGCACGCGCCGCAGGGTGCAACCGTTTGCCGGATGACATTTGCCGCAGATCGCACATGCGCGATAATCCGCGCCCGATTCTTGCATGCACGCCTGTGTCGCCCACCACCCCGGGCCACACAGCCAAAGGGGCCAGCTACCCGCCAGCCCCGTTGCCAGGAGATACACGATGTCTACCCCACCCGTCACCCTGATGGTGTCGCGCCGCGCCGCCCATGGCCGCTACCAGGACTTGCTGGCCTGGTTGCATGAAGGCGAGCAGCTGGCCACCGACTTTCCCGGCTACCTTGGCTCGGGCATCCTTGCGCCGCCCCGCGATGGCGACGAATTCCAGATTATCTTCCGCTTCAGCGACGAGCCCACCCTGCATGCCTGGGAACACTCCGCCTCGCGCCGGGCCTGGTTACAACGCGGCAACGGCCTGTTCGAACGTCCCAAAGAGGCGCGCGTAAGGGGTATCGACGACTGGTTTGGCACCAACACGGTGCAAAAACCACCCCGCTGGAAACAGGCCGTGGCGATCTGGCTGGCATTCTTCCCAGTCTCGTTGCTGTTCAACCTGCTGTTTGGCCACTGGTTGGCAGCGCTGGACTTGGTACCCCGGGTACTGCTCAGCACCCTGGCGCTGACACCCGTGATGGTCTACCTGTTCATCCCCCTGTCCACCCGCCTGCTGGCCGGTTGGCTGCATGCCACCCCAACGCCCCCTGGCGCCCTGCGCAGCCGCTGAGGGCAGGCCATACAACAGGGAAACAGTTCGGGTATGCTGGGTGGCAACCAAAGGACAGACAAGTTGACCGCCCGAACATGAACAGCCCCATTCTCGTTACCGGAGCCAGCCAGCGCGTCGGGCTGGCCCTGGCCCTTGAACTGGCACAGGCCGGCCATACAGTGGTCAGTGCCAGCCGCAGTGTCCAGCCACAGACGGCCCACCCGAACATCGTGCAGTTCCAGGCCGACCTGTGCCAGGCGGCCGACCGCCAGGCCCTGATCGATCACCTGCACAGCCATTACGACGGCCTGCGCGCCATCATCCACAATGCCTCGCTGTGGCTTGATGACGGGCTCGACAACCTTGAAACCATGTTCCGCCTGCACGTCGAAGCGCCCTACCACCTCAACCTGGCCCTGGGCGACCTGCTGGCCAGGGTGGACAAAGCCGACATCATCCACATCTGCGACGAAACGTCCTCACGCGGCAGCAAGAGCCACATCGGTTATGCCGCCACCAAGGCCGCGCTGCAGAACATGGTGCTGTCGTTCGCCGAAAAATATGCGCCCAAGGTGCATGTGAACGGTATCCTGCCTGGGCTGCTGATCCTCAAGGAAGGGGGCGATGAAGCCTACCGCCAGCAAACCCTGAAAAAGGCCTTGCTGGAATTCGAACCCGGCGCCGGCCCGCTGATCGAGACCGTCAAGTACCTGCTCGCCAGCCAGTACAGCACCGGCAGCCAGGTGGTCATCAACGGCGGCCGCCACTTGAAAAACCGCATGACTTGAGAGACGCCCATGACCCCACAGCAACAGCTCGAACTCGAAGCCGCCGCGTTCCGGCGTTTGGTCGAACACCTGCAAAAGCGCACCGACGTGCAGAACATCGACCTGATGAACCTGTCCGGTTTCTGCCGCAACTGCCTGTCCAAGTGGTACAAGGCCGCAGCGGACGAGCGCCAGCTCGACCTGAGCCTGGATGACGCCCGCGAAACGGTGTACGGCATGCCCTACGCCGAGTGGAAAGCCCAACACCAGAAAGAGCCAGCGCCGAACAACAAGCGGCGTTCGAAAAAGGAAAACCTCGTGACTGATCTGAACACCCTGCGCACCAGCCTGGCCAGCGGCCAACATGTATTTGCCGATACCCTGGCGTTCATTGCCGACAATTACAGCTACCAGCCCCAGGCCTTCAACAATGGTGGCGTGGAAAATGCGGCTGGGCAGAACGAAGGTTCGTGCAAGACGTTGGGCCTGGCACTGCTGGAAGGGCTGAGCGATCAGGAAGCGCTGCTGGCCTTTGGCGAGCACTACCGTGATGTGGTGGCCACGCCTGAGGGTAGCGACCATGGCAATATCCGTGCGCTGATCAAGCATGGTCTGGCTGGGGTGAAGTTTGCTGCGCAGCCTTTGGCGCGCAAGGCTTGAGATAGCCGGGGCCGCTTTACGGCCCCAAAATTTTGAGCCCACCATCAATCCATGATGGTGCCAGGCCCTCCTTCTTCCAGCCCTCCCTGCTGCAACCACTGCAAGGCTACCGGCCACAGGCTTTCGCGAAAGCGGTCATGGAAGAACGCGAAGTGGCCAATTTCCTCGACCGAGATATCCACAGGCGCGATGCGCAGGTGCCGGGCACCCTGCATATAACGCAGCAAACGCTCGGTGGCCGCGACGGTGCCGAAAGGGTCATCGGTCAGGCTGATGGCCAGGGTTGCCGCCCGCACCTGAGCGAACGGGAGCGTTTTCAGTTCACGGCCGCTGGGCCGGTGTTCGTAACGCGGGGTTCGTGTGGTCCAGTCGTGCACCACCCCGGACGGCGTGTCCTCCAGCCAACCCAGGCGCTTGCCGGGAAAGTAGCCAAACACCCGGTTCAATAGCGGCATCACCACATGCCACTTGCCAAACAGCTGCCAGCGCTGGTCGGCCGCGTAGTCGCGCCAGTAAGCAAACTGCGCGCCCACCATCACCACGCGGCGCACCCGATTGGCAGATGGCGCCAGGCCCACTGCACAGCCGCCGAAACTGTGCCCCACCACATCCACCAGCTGGCCAGGGAAATGCGTTGCCGCATGCGCCAGCATGGCTTCGAAATCGAGCCTGCCCCAGTCGCTCCATGAAGCCTGAAAACCGCGCAACGAAGCCGGGCGGGATTCGCCGATACCCCGGTAATCGTAGGTCAGCACATCGAAGCCCTGGGCGAACAGGAAGTCGGCAAAGCGTGAGTAATAACGGCAGCGTACCGAAGTGGCAGCGTTGATGATCACCAGCGGGCGCTGGGGGTCTGGCTGGGCGTGGCGCCAGCAGAAACCGCCGAGGCTGTAACCGTCGGCTGCGGGGTGGCGAAAGGCTGTGGCGGGTTGGGTGAGGCTGCTCATGGCGCATTCCCTGTTGTTGTGCGCCAAAACTAGCAAAGATTTTATAGCCTGTACCGGCCCGTTCGCAGGTGAACCCGCAAAAGGACCGGTACAGGCTATCGCCGATTACAGCTCGACGCAGTCGAACTTCACATCGGTAGCCACGTCTTCGTCGTAGTTGACGTCAGCACGCTCGAAGCCGAACAGGTTGAGGAACTGCTTCTTGTAACCGGCATAGTCGGTCAGCTCGAACAGGTTCTCGGTGGTCACCTGTGGCCACAGGGCCTTGCAGGCGCTCTGCACGTCGTCACGCAGTTCCCAATCGTCCAGACGCAGGCGGCCCTTCTCGTCGAGTTCGGCCGGGGCACCGTCGGCACGGTACATACGGTCGCGGTACATGCGGTCCAGCTGGTCCTGGGTGCCTTCGTGAACGCCCTTCTCCTGCATGATCTTGAAGACCATCGACAGGTACAGCGGCATCACCGGAATGGCCGAGCTGGCCTGAGTGACCACCGACTTCAGCACCGCCACGTTGGCGCCCCCCTTGAGTTCGCCGGCCAGTTTCTGGTCCAGGCGCAGGGCGGTTTCGTCCAGGTCCTGCTTGGCCTGGCCCAGCGCGCCGTGCCAGTAGATCGGCCAGGTGATGTCGCTGCCGATGTAGCTGAAGGCCACGGTGCGGGCGCCTTCGGCCAGCACGTCAGCGCCCGCCAGGGCGTCGATCCACAGCTGCCAGTCCTGGCCCCCCATGACGGTGACAGTGTCGGCGATTTCCTGCTCGGTGGCCGGCTCGATGCTGGCCTCGATGATGGTGTCCTTGTTGGTGTCGATGGCGGTCGACTTGTATGGCTGGCCGATTGGCTTCAGGGCCGAACGCACCAGTTCGCCGGTTTGCGGCAGCTTGCGCACAGGCGAAGCCAGCGAGTAGATGACCAGGTCAACCTTGCCACCCATTTCGTTCTTGATCAGTTCGATGACTTTGGCACGGGCCTCGTCAGAGAAGGCATCACCGTTGATCGACTTGCTGTACAGGCCCTCGGCCTTGGCAAACTTGTCGAAGGCAGCGGCGTTGTACCAGCCAGCAGTGCCGGCCTTGGTTTCGGTGCCTGGTTTTTCGAAGAACACTCCCAGGGTGTCGGCCTTGAAGCCGAACGCTGCGGTGATGCGGGCCGCCAGGCCATAGCCGCTGGAAGCACCGATGACCAGGACCTTCTTCGGGCCATCCTCGCGCACGCCCAGCTTGCGGGTGGCTTCGATCTGGTCACGGACGTTGAGCTCGCAGCCCTTGGGGTGAGTCGTGGTGCAGATGAAACCGCGAACCTTAGGATGAATGATGGCCAATGTCTGTACCTCGTCAGGTTTATGCCGGGGAAGCGCCGCTTGAGGCGATTCCGATTGATCAGAGGGTGAGACTACCCCCGCAGGTTATCCGACACATATTACGGGGTGATCAAAGGGATGCAAAACGGTGGCAACCTCAATCCGGCAGTAAAGCCGCTCTAAGCCAATCCAGAAACTGCCTGGCCAGCGGATCATCCTGACTGTCCCGATGTACCAGACAAGCCCACGCGGGCCCGCGAACGCGCTGCGCCGACAACGCCTGCAAACGCCCCTCTTCCACTGCCCGCCGCGCCAGCAACTGGCTGACCAACGCCACCCCGAGCCCCTCGCTCGCCGCATCCAGCAACAAACCGGGGTCGGAAAAGTTCAACCCTTTGCCCTGCTGCCCCACCTCTTCGCCGCCTTCCAGTTGCCAGTGGCTCCAGTCCATTTCGCGCTCGCCATGCAGCGTGGTGCGCTGCTGTACCGGCGTTTGCAGCAAGGCTGGGTGGCAAGCCGGGTACAGCTGGTCTTGATGCAGCACGCTGAAACTGCACTCGGCCTGAGCACTGAGGTCGTCGCGGATGGCAAGGTCGATGGTTTCGGTGGCCATGTCCGGCACCTCGAAACTGGTGAACAACCACAAGTCCACCTCCGGGCAGCGCTGATGGAAGTCCGTCAGTCGCGGCAACAGCCAGTGCCTGGCAAACGCCGGGCTGGTATTCACCACCAACTGGTTGGGCTTGCGGTACTGGTCGAGCCGACGAATGCCCACGGCCAGGTGCTGCAGCAATGATTGCGTGGTACTGAGCAGGTCGTGCCCGGCGTCTGTCAGGCTCACGCTGCGGCCACTGCGGTAGAACAGCGGCTGTTCCAGGTAGGTTTCCAGGCTGCGGATCTGCTGGCTGATGGCCGACTGGGTCAGGTTCAGCGCCTCGGCGGCCTTGTGGAAGCTACCCAGTCGCGCGGCGGCCTCGAAGCCGCGCAGGGCATTCAGGGGTGGCCAGTGTTTAAGCATGATTGATAAGCCCTGCTAATCAAATGTGCGCTAAATCTATCGTTTGTCGCCAGCCATGCCTAGCCATAGCATGAACACCAACACCCGCGACGGCGGGCTTCGTTGATAAAAAACCCTAATAGATCGGAGTTCACTATGCACCTGTCCCTCGACAGCGGCTGGCGCATGCCCGCCGAATGGGCACGCCACGCGGCAACCTGGATGGTCTGGCCACACAATCAGGCCCTGTGGGAAAGCGGCTGGAACGTGCGCCTGGCCGATGTCCAGCAGGACTACGCCCGAGTCGCAGCGGCCATCGCCCGTTTCGAGCCGGTGAAGATGGTGGCCGCCCCGTCCGCCGTGGCCAGCGCCCGCGCCCTGTGTGGTGCCAACATCGAGCTGATCGAACTGGCGGTGGACGACAGCTGGTGCCGTGACAGCGGCCCGAGCTTCATCTGCCACCCGCAGCACGGCCTGGCCGGCCTGAGCTGGCGCTTCAATGCCTGGGGCGGCAAGTCGCAGCACAGCCAAGACCGCAGCCTGGGCCGGCGCATCCTCGACCAGCTGGGCCTGGACGGGTTCAGCACTGCACTGTGCAACGAAGGGGGTGCGATTCATGTCGACGGCGAAGGCACGCTGATCACCACCGAATCGGTGCTGCTCAACCCCAACCGCAACCCTGGCGTGAGCAAGGCCGATTTCGAGGCCTGTTTCGCCCGCCACCTGGGCATCCGCAAGACCATCTGGCTGCCAGGTGACCCGCAGTACGTCACCGGCGACATGACCGACGGCCACGTCGATGGCGTGTGCGCCTTCGCCCGCCCTGGCGTGCTGCTGGTGGATGCCACTCGAGACCCGCATTCGGTGTACGCCGAAGTGGTGCGGGAAAACCGCCGCGCCCTGGAGCTGGCCACCGATGCGCAGGGCCGCCACTTCGAACTGCTCGACCTGTACGAGGCCAGCGCCGCCGTTGACCCGAATGCCGAGGTGTTCTGCGCCTCCTACACCAACTTCTACATCGCCAACGGCGCAATCATCATGCCGGCCTATGGCATCGCAGCCGACCAGGACGCAGCTGCGCAACTGGCCCACGCCTTCCCGGGCCGCGAGATCGTACCGGTGCGCATCGACCACATTGCCCACGGCGGTGGCGGCATTCACTGCATCACCCAGCAACAGCCGCAGGTACAGCCATGAGCCTGCTGCGCGTGGCCACCACGCAGATGCCGTGCAGCTGGAACCTGCCCGATAACCTCGACCGCGCCGAACACCTGGTGCGCCAGGCTGCTGCCAAAGGTGCCCAGGTGATCCTGCTGCAAGAGCTGTTCGCCACCCCGTACTTCTGCATCGAACAACACCACCAGCACCAGGCCCTCGCCCAGCCCTATCCCGACAGCCCGATACTGCAGCGCTTCGCGGCGCTGGCCGGCGAGCTGGGCGTGGTGCTACCGCTTAGCTGGTACGAGCGCGCCGGCAATGCCTTTTTCAACTCGCTGACCGTGGCCGATGCCGATGGCCGCCTGCTGGGGGTATACCGCAAGACCCACATCCCCAACGCCATTGGCTACCAGGAGAAGGAATATTTCAGCCCCGGCGACACGGGCTTCAAGGTCTGGGACACCGCGTTCGGGCGACTGGGCATTGGTATCTGCTGGGACCAGTGGTTCCCCGAAACGGCCCGTTGCCTGGCCTTGATGGGTGCTGAAGTGCTGCTGTTCCCCACCGCCATCGGCTCCGAGCCCGGCTGCGCCGAACTGGACTCGCGTGACCATTGGCAAATAGCCATGCGCGGCCACGCCGCCGCCAACCTGCTGCCGGTGGTGGCGGCCAATCGCGTCGGTGAGGAGGTCGCGGCCAGCGATGCATCGTTGTCCATGCGCTTCTATGGCTCGTCGTTCATCTGTGACCACAAGGGCGCCATGCTCAGCGAGGCGGACCGCGACAACACGGGCATCTGGTTGCACGACCTGGACCTTGCAGCCATGCGCGAAGACCGGCTGAGCTGGGGCATCTACCGCGATCGTCGCCCAGAGATGTACGCCCCCCTGCTGACCCTGGACGGCAAGCATCCACACACCCTGAGGGCCTGAGCATGAAACGCCACGTTCTAGCCGCAATGGCGCTGGCCGTCTGCGCCAGCCAGGCACAGGCCGAACAGCCCGTGCTGCGCCTGTACAACTGGGCCGATTATTTTGCCGAAGACACCCTCAAGCAGTTCACGGCCGAAACCGGCATCCAGGTGATCTACGACGTCATGGATGGCAGTGAAGTGCTCGAAGCCAAGCTGATGTCAGGGCGCAGTGGCTACGACCTGGTGTTCCCCGGTGACACCGTTGCCGAGCGGCTGATGCGCGCCGGGAGCCTGCAGCCATTGGACCACAGCCGCCTTGAGGCACTGGACGACATCGAGCCCGGCCTGCGCCAGCTGCATGCTCGCTACCCCAAGGCCAGCCAGGCCACCGTGCCCTACACCTGGGGCACCATCGGCCTGACGGTGAATGCCGACAAAGTCCGCCAGCGCATGCCCGATGCGCCGCTGGACAACCTCGACCTGCTGTTCGAACCAGCGCTGGCCGCCAAGTTCGCCGACTGTGGCATTTCGGTGATCGACTCGCCCGACGAAGTGCTAGCCGTGGTGCTCAACTACCTGGGCCGCGAGCCGCGCAGCGCCAAGCGTGAAGACCTGGCCGCCGCCAGCGAACTGCTCAAGGCCATACGCCCGTACGTGCGCAAGTTCCAGTCGCAGCCGGTGACCGAACTGGTCAACGAAAACCTGTGTGTGTCGCTGGGCTACAGCGGCGACGTGATCCAGGCCCAGCGTACCGCCGATGCCGCAGGCAAGCACCTGGACTTCCAATACCGTGTCCCCCGCCAGGGCACCACGGTGTGGATGGACACCATGGCCATCCCGGCCGATGCCAAGCACCCGGAATACGCCTATCGTTTCATCAACTTCGTCATGCGCCCGGCAAACATGGCCGCCATCAGCAACTTCACCGGCTACCCCACCGCCAGCGCCAAAGCGCGCCAGGCCGTGGACCCGCGCATGCGCGACAACCCCGACATCTACCTCGACGAAGCCACCTACACCCGGCTGATTCCGGGACGTGATATCCCACAGGCCGACATGCGGGCACGCATGCGCGTGTGGACACGCTTCAAGACTGCACAGGACTGACCCATGCCTAGCCGTAGAACCTTCCTGCAACTGTCACTGGCCGCTGGCCTCGGCACCGGCCTTGGCCTGCCGCTGGGCCTGGCCCGCGCTGAAGAACCGGGGCGCTGGTTCATGCCCGACGAAGGTGAACCTCAGCAACGCGCCTTCATCGCCTTTGGCGCGCAGGATGCCATTTGGGAAGACTTCACCGCCGATGTGCAAGCTGCCCTGGGCCGTATCGCCCAGGCCATCGCGCGTTATCAGCCGGTCACCGTGTTCTGCCGGGCCAGCGAACGCAAGCTGGCCGAGCAGCACTGTGGCAGCCCACGCACCCGCTTTGTCGAATGCAACCTGGACGATATCTGGATGCGCGACATTGGCGCCAACTTCGTCCTCGATGACGACGGCGCGCTGGGTGCGGTGGACTTCAATTTCAACGGCTGGGGCAACAAGCAGCGCCACCGCAACGATGCGCAGCTGGCCAAACGGGTCGCTACCCTGGCGGGCGGTCAGTACCAACGCAGCGAGCTGGTAGGTGAAGGTGGCGCCATTGAAGTGGATGGCCATGGCACTGGCATCATGACCGAGAGCAGCTGGATCAACGCCAACCGCAACCCGGGCTGGAGCAAGGCCGACGTCGAGGCGGAGCTCAAGGCGCGCCTTGGGTTGAGCAAGGTCATCTGGCTGCCAGGCATCGCCGGCAACGACATTACCGACGGGCATGTGGATTTCTATGCCCGCTTCGTGCGGCCGGGGGTGGTCATTGCCAATCTCGACAATGACCTGGATTCGTATGATTACGCCGTGACGCGCAAGCACCTGGATATCCTCAGGCAGGCCACCGATGCCGAGGGGCGCAAGTTGCAGATACATGTGGTGTCACCGCCAATGCGTGGGCGGCGTAACAGGTTCAGCAAAGGCAATGACGACTTTGCAGCGGGGTACATCAATTACTTCGTGATCAATGGTGCGGTCATCGCACCGCAGTTTGGCGATGCGCAGGCAGATGAGAAGGCACGGGCGTTGCTGGCAGCGTTGTATCCGGGGCGGGATATCGTGCAGCTGGATATCGATGCCATTGCGGCAGGGGGTGGGGGAATTCACTGTGTGACCCATCAGTGCCCGGCTGTATGAAGGCCGCCAGGTGCATGTCGACAGAAGTTCGGCGCCTATGAGACCGAGCGCCGCCCGCGCGGCGCATCGCGAGCTGCGCTCGCTCCTACGTTTGTTTCGGGCCAATTATTCCTGGGGGATTTGCGCGCGAACGCCTTGGCGCACGACTCGGTGTCGCGTCTTACCAACAAGGCGGTCGCGCGCGCCTGTCACAAGCGTTACTGGCCCGAAACAAACGTAGGAGCGAGCGCAGCTCGCGATGCGCCGCGCGGGCGGCGCTCGATCTCATAGGCGCGGAATATCCGACGACATACCCTCTAGCAACCCCATTGATTTGTTTTTCACATCAATCACAAAGAAAAACAAACTTAACAAATCAACCAAACCCGCCGATGCTGGCAGCACCATGCCCATTGCCCGGAGAACAACAACATGAACGACGTGGTCATTGTCGCCGCAACCCGTACCGCCATCGGCAGCTTCCAGGGCGCCCTGGCTACAGTGCCTGCGGTCGACCTCGGTGCCGCCGTGATCAAGCGCCTGCTGGAACAGACCGGGCTGGACCCGGCGCAGGTCGACGAAGTGATCCTCGGCCAGGTACTCACCGCAGGTGCCGGGCAGAACCCGGCGCGCCAGGCCGCGATCAAGGCCGGCCTGCCCTACAGTGTTCCGGCACTGACCCTGAACAAGGTCTGCGGCTCGGGCCTCAAGGCCCTGCACCTGGCCGCCCAGGCCATTCGCTGCGGTGACGCCGAAGTGGTGATTGCCGGCGGCCAGGAAAACATGAGCCTTGCCCCTTACGTGATGCCTTCGGCACGCACCGGCCAGCGCATGGGCCATGGCCAGCTGATCGACAGCATGATCACCGACGGTTTGTGGGATGCCTTCAACGACTACCACATGGGGATCACCGCCGAGAACCTGGTGGACACGTACAGCCTGAGCCGAGAGCAGCAGGACGCCTTTGCCGCCGAGTCGCAGCGCAAGGCGGTGGCGGCTATCGAGGCCGGGCGTTTCGATGACGAAATCACGCCGATCGTGATGCCGCAGAAAAAGGGTGACCCCAGAGTGTTTGAGCGTGACGAACAGCCACGCCCGGACACCACCGCGCAATCCTTGGCCAAACTGCGTCCTGCGTTCAAGAAAGATGGCAGCGTTACCGCTGGCAACGCCTCCAGCCTCAATGACGGGGCAGCCGCCGTGCTGCTGATGAGCGCCGCCAAGGCCAAGGCCCTTGGACTGCCGGTACTGGCGAAGATCGCAGCTTATGCCAGTGCCGGCGTAGACCCGGCAATCATGGGCATCGGGCCGGTTTCCGCGACCCAGCGTTGCCTGGACAAGGCCGGCTGGCAGTTGGCCGAACTGGACCTGATCGAAGCCAACGAAGCGTTCGCCGCGCAAGCGCTGGCGGTGGGCAAGGCACTGGAATGGGATGCGGCACGGGTCAACGTGAATGGCGGGGCGATTGCGTTGGGCCACCCGATTGGTGCATCCGGCTGCCGCGTGCTGGTGACCTTGCTGCACGAGATGATCAAGCGGGATGTGAAGAAAGGCCTGGCTACCTTGTGCATTGGGGGTGGCCAAGGGGTGGCGCTGGCGATAGAGCGTTGATCCCAGCCTGAGTTGA
>NZ_JBICKA010000113.1:0-15425 GCF_043103635.1 Pseudomonas sp. yb_9
TTTTCTTTAGCCACGACAGTGAACCTCTTGCCTAAAGGGGATTAGCCTTGTTTTTTAACGAGTGCTTCGACGATGTTCGACGGAGCTTCGGCGTATTTGGAGAATTCCATGGAGTAGCTTGCGCGACCCTGAGACATGGAACGAACGTCGGTTGCGTAACCGAACATCTCTCCGAGCGGAACTTCAGCGCGGACGACACGGCCAGAGACCGACTCATCCATACCCTGTACCAGACCACGACGACGGTTCAGGTCACCCATCACGTCACCCAGGTAGTCTTCCGGGGTTACAACTTCGACCTTCATGATCGGCTCGAGAACCACGCCACCACCCTTCTGGGCCAGTTGCTTGGTTGCCATCGAAGCAGCGATTTTGAACGCCATTTCGTTGGAGTCGACGTCGTGGTACGAACCATCGAATACCGCGGCCTTCAGGCCGATCAGAGGATAACCGGCAACAACGCCGTTTTTCATCTGCTCTTCGATACCCTTCTGGATCGCAGGGATGTATTCCTTAGGAATCACACCACCAACGACTTCGTTAGCGAACACCAGACCTTCGGTGATGTTGCCTTTTTCGTCCTGATCTGGCTCCGAGAAACGGATCCAGCAGTGACCGAACTGACCACGACCGCCCGACTGACGAACGAACTTGCCTTCGATCTCGACGTTGGACTTGGTGATCTTCTCGCGGTACGAAACCTGCGGCTTGCCGATGTTGGCTTCGACGTTGAACTCGCGCTTCATACGGTCAACGAGGATGTCCAGGTGCAGCTCACCCATACCGGAGATGATGGTCTGACCGGTCTCTTCGTCGGTTTTGACGCGGAACGACGGGTCTTCCTGAGCCAGCTTGCCCAGTGCGATACCCATCTTCTCCTGGTCAGCCTTGGTTTTCGGCTCTACGGAGAGCGAAATCACAGGCTCAGGGAAGTCCATACGCTCGAGGATGATCGGCTTGTCGGCGTTGCACAGGGTGTCACCGGTGGTGACGTCCTTCATGCCGATCAGAGCAGCGATGTCGCCTGCACGTACTTCCTTGATTTCTTCACGCTGGTTGGCGTGCATCTGCACCATACGACCAACGCGCTCTTTCTTGCCCTTAACCGAGTTGATGACGGAGTCACCGGAGGTCAGGAAGCCCGAGTAGACGCGAACGAAGGTCAGAGTACCAACGAACGGGTCGGTGGCAATCTTGAACGCCAGCGCCGAGAACGGCTCGTCGTCGTCAGCATGACGCTCGTCAAATTGCTCTGGCTTGACTTCGTCCTTAGGCACGTCGATCAGGTCAGGGTGGATACCCTTGATCGCCGGGATCTCGGTCGGAGCAGGCAGGAAGTCGATAACAGCGTCGAGAACCAGGGGAACACCCTTGTTCTTGAAGGACGAACCGCAGACAGCCGGCACGATCTCGCTAGCCAGGGTGCGCGCACGCAGGCCTGCTTTGATCTCTTCGACCGACAGCTCACCTTCTTCAAGGTACTTGTTCATCAACTCTTCGCTGGCTTCGGCGGCGGCTTCAACCATGTTGTTGCGCCATTCTGCAGCCAGCTCCAGCATATCGGCAGGAATATCTTCCTCGCGATAGGTGGTGCCCTTATCGTCATCGTTCCAGTAGATGGCTTTCATCTTGATCAGGTCAACCTGACCCTGGAAGTTGTCTTCCGCACCGATAGCCAGCTGGATCGGAACCGGGGTGTGACCCAGACGGTTTTTGATCTGACCGACGACGCGCAGGAAGTTAGCGCCGGCACGGTCCATTTTGTTCACGTAAACAACACGTGGAACGCCGTACTTGTTGGCCTGACGCCATACGGTTTCGGACTGTGGCTCAACGCCGGAGGTACCGCAGAATACGACGACGGCGCCGTCGAGTACGCGCAGCGAACGTTCTACTTCAATGGTGAAGTCAACGTGGCCGGGGGTATCGATGACGTTTACGCGGTAGTTGTCGTACTGACCACGGGAACCTTTCCAGAAAGTGGTAACGGCAGCGGAGGTAATGGTGATACCGCGCTCCTGCTCCTGCACCATCCAGTCGGTGGTCGCGGCGCCGTCATGCACCTCGCCCATTTTGTGGCTCAGACCTGTGTAGAACAGGATCCGCTCGGTAGTGGTGGTCTTGCCCGCGTCAACGTGGGCACAGATACCGATGTTACGGTAGCGGTTAATTGCTGTAGTACGAGCCATAAAGCCCTCGCGAAAAGATTGATGCTTGAATTAGAAGCGGTAGTGCGAGAACGCTTTGTTGGCTTCGGCCATACGGTGCACGTCTTCACGCTTCTTGACTGCAGCACCCTTGCCTTCAGCAGCATCCAGCAGTTCGCCGGCCAGGCGCAGAGCCATCGACTTCTCGCCGCGCTTACGGGCGTAGTCTACGAGCCAGCGCATTGCCAGAGCATTACGACGGGATGGACGAACTTCAACCGGAACCTGGTAAGTGGCACCGCCAACACGACGGGACTTAACTTCGACCAGCGGAGCGATGGCGTCGAGAGCTTTCTCGAAGATTTCCAGGGGGTCGCTGTTCTTGCGTGCTTTGACGGTATCCAGGGCACCGTAAACGATGCGCTCGGCTACAGCCTTCTTGCCGCTTTCCATCACGTGGTTCATGAACTTGGCGAGGATCTGGGATCCGTACTTCGGATCGTCAAGGATCTCACGTTTTGCTGCTACACGACGTCTTGGCATGATAAGCCCTCAAACGGTCTTCAGGTTAGCCCGGGACGTGGGTCTTCGACCCCTGCCCGACCTTACTCTTATCGACTCAAAAAAATGGATGTCTGCAAACGGCCGATTACTTCGGACGCTTGGTACCGTATTTCGAACGACCCTGGTTACGGCCTTTAACGCCCGAAGTATCCAGAGAGCCGCGAACGGTGTGGTAACGAACACCTGGCAAGTCTTTTACACGGCCGCCACGGATCAGGACGACGCTGTGCTCTTGCAGGTTGTGGCCTTCACCACCGATGTACGAGGAAACCTCGAAACCGTTGGTCAGACGCACGCGGCATACTTTACGCAGTGCCGAGTTAGGTTTTTTCGGCGTGGTGGTGTACACACGGGTGCACACGCCACGACGCTGCGGGCAGTTCTGCAGCGCAGGAACGTCGGACTTCTCGACCGAACGCTTACGCGGCTGACGTACCAGCTGGTTGATAGTTGCCATCTACTAGCTCCACTGATTGTCTTGCGACTCTATTGTCTTGCAAGAAAGCCAAAAATTGGCGAGACGGAGCCTCACCAAATTTAAGGGTACAAAAGTCTAAAGAGGATCTTGCACCCAGTCAAGACGAGGCCCCGGCCCTCCCCGCCCGATCATCGGCAACATTTCATGTCACCGACGGTCGTTCGAGGCTTGCCGGGGCCCTGCCCTGTACTTAGTTACCGCTGGAGTTCAGCGCTTCGGTCAGTGCGGCTTCCACCTCACTGGCGCTCACACGCAGCGGCTTGTCGGCATCACGGCGACGCTTGCGCTCGCTGTGGTAGGCCAGACCAGTACCAGCCGGGATCAAACGACCCACGACCACGTTCTCTTTCAGGCCGCGCAGGTAGTCGCGCTTGCCGGTTACCGCCGCTTCGGTCAGTACGCGGGTGGTTTCCTGGAAGGAAGCCGCGGAGATGAACGACTCGGTCGACAGCGACGCCTTGGTGATACCCAGCAGCACGCGGGTGAACTTGGAGATGAACTTGTCCTCGCCGGCGAGACGCTCGTTCTCTACCAGTACCTGGGTCAGTTCCATCTGGTCGCCCTTGATGAAGCTGGAATCGCCCGACTCGGAGATCTCGACCTTGCGCAGCATCTGACGCAGGATGGTCTCGATGTGCTTGTCGTTGATCTTCACGCCTTGCAGACGGTAAACGTCCTGGATCTCGTTGACGATGTACTTCGCCAGCGCGCTCACACCCAGCAGACGCAGGATGTCGTGCGGGTCGCTCGGGCCGTCGGAAATAACTTCACCACGGTTTACCTGCTCACCTTCGAAGACGTTCAGGTGGCGCCACTTTGGAATCAGCTCTTCGTACGGATCGCTACCGTCGGTCGGAGTGATGACCAGGCGACGCTTGCCCTTGGTCTCTTTACCGAATGCGATGGTGCCGCTGACTTCAGCCAGAATCGAGGCTTCTTTCGGGCGACGCGCTTCGAACAGGTCGGCAACGCGCGGCAGACCACCGGTGATGTCACGGGTCTTCGACGTTTCTTGCGGGATACGCGCGATAACGTCACCAACACCGATCTGGGCACCGTCAGCTACACCAACGAGGGCGTTGGCCGGCAGGAAGTACTGGGCAGGTACGTCGGTACCTGGCAGGTACAGGTCCTTGCCAGCAGCATCGACCATCTTGATTGCCGGACGGATTTCCTTGCCTGCGGCAGGGCGATCCTTGACGTCCAGCACTTCAATGTTGGTCAGACCGGTCAGTTCGTCAGTCTGACGCTTGATGGTGATGTTTTCTTCCATGCCCACGAAGGTCACGGTACCTTTCAGCTCGGTAACGATCGGGTGGGTGTGCGGGTCCCACTTGGCGACGATGGCGCCAGCTTCGACCTTCTCACCTTCCTTGACCGAAATCACCGCACCGTAAGGCAGCTTGTAACGCTCACGCTCACGGCCGAATTCGTCGGCAATGGCCAGCTCGCCCGAACGCGATACGGCAACCAGGTTACCGTCGGCACGCTCAACCTGCTTCAGGTTGTGCAGACGCACCATACCGCCGTTCTTCACCTGGACGCTGTCGGCAGCCGAAGTACGGCTTGCAGCACCACCGATGTGGAACGTACGCATGGTCAGCTGGGTACCCGGCTCACCGATCGACTGTGCAGCGATAACGCCGACAGCTTCACCGATGTTCACCTGGTGACCGCGAGCCAGGTCGCGACCGTAGCACTTGGCGCAGATGCCATAGCGGGTTTCGCAGTTGATCGGCGAACGCACGATCACTTCGTCGATGCTGTTCAGCTCGATGAACTCGACCCACTGCTCGTCAACCAGGGTACCGGCCGGAACGATAACGTCCTCGGTGCCTGGCTTGAACACGTCACGGGCGATGACACGACCCAATACACGCTCACCCAGTGGCTCGACAACGTCGCCGCCTTCGATGTGCGGAGTCATCAGGAGGCCTTGGTCGGTGCCGCAGTCGATCTCGGTAACGACCAGATCCTGGGCAACGTCTACCAGACGGCGAGTCAGGTAACCGGAGTTCGCAGTCTTCAAGGCGGTATCCGCCAGACCCTTACGAGCACCGTGAGTCGAGATGAAGTACTGAAGTACGCTCAGACCTTCACGGAAGTTCGCGGTGATCGGCGTCTCGATGATGGAGCCGTCCGGCTTGGCCATCAGACCACGCATACCGGCCAGCTGACGGATCTGGGCTGCGGAACCCCGCGCACCCGAGTCAGCCATCATGTACATCGAGTTGAAGGACTCTTGCTCGACTTCTTTGCCTTCGCGGTCGATGACCTTCTCTTTCGAGAGGTTGGCCATCATCGCCTTGGACACTTCATCGTTCGCCTTCGACCACAAGTCGATGACCTTGTTGTACTTCTCGCCCTGGGTTACCAGGCCGGAGGCGTACTGGCTCTCGATTTCCTTCACTTCGTCGGTAGCGTTACCGATGATGCGGGCTTTCTCGTCCGGGATAACGAAGTCGTTAACACCGATGGAAACGCCGGAAATGGTCGAGTAAGCGAAACCGGTGTACATCAACTGGTCAGCGAAGATAACGGTCTCTTTCAGACCAACCACGCGGTAGCACTGGTTGATCAGCTTGGAGATCGCCTTTTTCTTCATCGGCTGGTTGACCACGTCGTACGGCAGACCTGCCGGTACAACCTGGAACAGCAGCGCACGGCCGACGGTGGTGTCGACGATGCGGGTGTTCTTGACCACCGAACCATCACGCTCTTTCACGGTTTCGTTGATACGAACCTTGATTTTCGCGTGCAGGGCAGCTTCGCCGGCGCGGAATACGCGGTCGACTTCCTGCAGGTCGGCAAACACGCGACCTTCGCCCTTGGCGTTGATGGCTTCACGGGTCATGTAGTACAGACCCAGTACAACGTCCTGCGACGGAACGATGATTGGCTCACCGTTGGCTGGCGAAAGGATGTTGTTGGTCGACATCATCAGCGCGCGCGCTTCGAGCTGGGCTTCCAGCGTCAGCGGCACGTGAACGGCCATCTGGTCACCGTCGAAGTCGGCGTTGTACGCAGCACAGACCAGCGGGTGCAGCTGAATAGCCTTACCTTCGATCAGAACCGGTTCAAAGGCCTGGATACCCAGACGGTGCAGGGTAGGTGCACGGTTGAGCAGTACGGGGTGTTCGCGAATCACTTCGGCAAGAACGTCCCACACCTCTGGCAGCTCGCGCTCGACCATCTTCTTAGCGGCCTTGATGGTGGTCGCCAGACCACGCATTTCCAGCTTGCCGAAAATGAACGGTTTGAACAGCTCGAGAGCCATCTTCTTCGGCAGACCGCACTGGTGCAGACGCAGGGTCGGGCCTACGGTAATTACCGAACGGCCGGAGTAGTCCACACGCTTACCGAGCAAGTTCTGACGGAAGCGACCTTGCTTACCTTTGATCATGTCGGCCAGGGACTTCAGCGGACGCTTGTTCGAGCCAGTGATGGCGCGACCGCGACGGCCGTTGTCCAGCAGGGCGTCGACCGCCTCCTGCAGCATGCGCTTTTCGTTGCGCACGATGATGTCCGGCGCCGACAGATCCAGCAGGCGCTTCAGACGGTTGTTACGGTTGATCACCCGACGATACAGGTCGTTCAGGTCGGAAGTCGCGAAGCGGCCACCATCCAGCGGAACCAGCGGACGCAGGTCCGGCGGCAGCACTGGCAGGACGGTCAGGACCATCCACTCAGGCAGGTTGCCCGAGCCCTGGAAAGCTTCCATCAGCTTCAGACGCTTGGACAGCTTCTTGATCTTGGTTTCCGAGTTGGTCTGCGGAATCTCTTCGCGCAGGCGACCGATCTCGTGCTCCAGGTCGATAGCGTGCAGCAGCTCGCGGACAGCCTCGGCACCCATGCGGGCGTCGAAGTCGTCACCGAACTCCTCCAGCGCTTCGAAGTACTGCTCGTCGTTCAGCAGCTGGCCCTTTTCCAGGGTGGTCATGCCCGGGTCGATAACGACATAGCTCTCGAAGTAGAGCACGCGCTCGATGTCACGCAGGGTCATGTCCATCAGCAGGCCGATACGGGACGGCAGCGACTTCAGGAACCAGATGTGGGCTACCGGCGAGGCCAGTTCGATGTGCGCCATGCGCTCACGACGAACCTTGGCCAGGGCAACCTCAACGCCGCACTTCTCGCAGATTACGCCGCGGTGCTTGAGGCGCTTGTACTTGCCGCACAGGCACTCGTAGTCCTTGACTGGGCCAAAGATCTTGGCGCAGAACAGGCCGTCACGCTCAGGCTTGAACGTACGGTAGTTGATGGTTTCCGGCTTCTTAACTTCACCGAACGACCACGAACGGATCATTTCAGGCGACGCCAGACCGATGCGGATGGCGTCGAACTCTTCGACTTGACCCTGGTTTTTCAGCAAATTCAGTAGGTCTTTCAAGGCCTTTCCTCCTGGCGGAGCAGGGAGCGGGCATTACCTGCCCCACTCCCCTTCGCGTCACGTGTTATTCGGTTTCCAGATCGATATCGATACCGAGCGAACGGATCTCTTTGATCAACACGTTGAAGGACTCGGGCATGCCCGGCTCCATACGGTGATCGCCATCCACGATGTTCTTGTACATCTTGGTACGGCCGTTCACGTCGTCCGACTTCACTGTGAGCATTTCTTGCAGGGTGTATGCCGCGCCGTATGCTTCCAGCGCCCACACTTCCATCTCCCCGAAACGCTGACCACCGAACTGCGCCTTACCACCCAGCGGCTGCTGGGTAACCAGGCTATAGGAACCAGTGGAACGCGCGTGCATCTTGTCGTCCACCAAGTGGTTCAGCTTGAGCATGTACATGTAACCAACGGTCACAGGACGCTCGAACTTGTTGCCGGTACGGCCATCGAACAGCACCATCTGGCCGCTTTCTGGCAGATCAGCCAGTTTCAGCATTGCCTTGATCTCACGCTCTTTGGCACCGTCGAAGACCGGGGTAGCCATCGGCACGCCTTTCTTCAGGTTGTGGGCCAGAGCCAGGATCTCTGCGTCGGTGAACTCTTCGAGGTTTTCCTGACGACCGCCGATCTCGTTGTAGACCTCGGTCAGGAACACGCGCAGTTCAGCGGCTTTGCGCTGCTCTTCGAGCATGCGGTCGATCTTCTCGCCCAGGCCCTTGGCCGCCAGGCCCAGGTGGGTTTCAAGGATCTGACCAACGTTCATACGCGAAGGTACGCCCAGCGGGTTCAATACGACATCGACCGGAGTACCGTTGGCATCGTGCGGCATGTCTTCAACCGGCATGATGACCGAGACAACACCCTTGTTACCGTGACGACCGGCCATCTTGTCACCCGGCTGGATGCGACGGCGGATTGCCAGGTAGACCTTGACGATCTTCAGTACGCCCGGAGCCAGGTCATCGCCCTGCTGCAGCTTGCGCTTCTTGTCTTCGAACTTGTCGTCCAGCAGACGGCGACGGTCGACGATGTACTGCTGAGCCTTTTCCAGCTGCTCGTTCAGTGCATCTTCAGCCATGCGCAGTTTGAACCACTGGCCGTGCTCCAGACCGTCCAGCACTTCGTCAGTGATCACGGTGCCTTTCTTCAGGCCCGCGCCACCGTCGACCACCTGGCCGTTCAGGGCAGAACGCAGACGCTCGAAGGTTGCGCCTTCGACGATGCGGAACTCTTCGTTGAGGTCCTTGCGGATCTCGTCCAGCTGCATCTTCTCGATGGCCAGGGCGCGGCTGTCGCGCTCTACGCCATCACGGGTGAAGACCTGTACGTCGATGACGGTACCCTTGGTGCCGGTTGGCACACGCAGGGAGGTGTCCTTAACGTCGCTGGCCTTCTCACCGAAGATTGCGCGCAGCAGTTTTTCTTCCGGAGTCAGCTGGGTTTCGCCTTTTGGCGTGACCTTGCCAACCAGGATGTCACCAGCGCCGACTTCGGCACCCACGTAGACGATACCGGCTTCGTCCAGTTTGTTCAGTGCAGCCTCACCCACGTTCGGGATGTCCGCAGTGATTTCCTCTGGGCCAAGCTTGGTGTCACGCGCCACACAGGTCAGTTCCTGGATGTGGATGGTGGTGAAGCGGTCTTCCTGAACCACACGCTCGGACAGGCAGATGGAGTCTTCGAAGTTGAAGCCGTTCCACGCCATGAACGCGATGCGCATGTTCTGACCCAGTGCCAGCTCACCCATGTCGGTGGACGGGCCGTCGGCCATGATGTCGCCACGCTGAACCTTGTCGCCCTTGCTCACCAGCGGACGCTGGTTGATGCAGGTGTTCTGGTTCGAACGGGTGTACTTGGTCAGGTTGTAGATATCCACACCTGCTTCGCCGGTTTCCACTTCGTCGTCGGCAACGCGAACAACGATACGGCTGGCGTCGACCGAGTCGATCACACCACCACGGCGAGCAACCACGCAGACACCGGAGTCACGGGCAACGTTGCGCTCCATGCCAGTACCTACCAGCGGCTTGTCGGCACGCAGGGTTGGTACAGCCTGACGCTGCATGTTCGAACCCATCAATGCACGGTTGGCGTCGTCGTGCTCGAGGAACGGAATCAGCGAGGCAGCAACGGAAACAACCTGCTTCGGCGAAACGTCCATCAGGGTGACGTCTTCCGGCGCCTTGACGGTGAATTCGTTCAGGTGACGAACCGCTACCAGCTCATCGATCAGTTGCTTCTTCTCGTTCATCGCGGCCGAAGCCTGGGCGATAACGTGATCAGCTTCTTCGATGGCCGACAGGAACACGATGTCGTCGCTGACAACGCCTTCCTTCACCACGCGATACGGGCTTTCCAGGAAGCCGTACTGGTTGGTGCGGGCATAGGCTGCCAGGGAGTTGATCAGACCGATGTTCGGACCTTCAGGGGTCTCGATCGGGCACACACGGCCGTAGTGGGTCGGGTGTACGTCTCGGACTTCGAAGCCGGCACGCTCACGGGTCAGACCGCCAGGGCCGAGTGCAGAGACACGGCGCTTGTGGGTGATCTCGGAGAGCGGGTTGTTCTGGTCCATGAACTGGGACAGCTGGCTGGAACCGAAGAACTCTTTCACCGCCGCCGCAACCGGCTTGGCGTTGATCAGGTCTTGCGGCATCAGGCCTTCGCTTTCCGCCATCGACAGGCGTTCCTTGACCGCGCGCTCTACACGCACAAGGCCAACGCGGAACTGGTTCTCGGCCATTTCACCAACGCAACGTACGCGACGGTTACCGAGGTGGTCGATGTCGTCAACGATGCCTTTGCCGTTACGGATATCGACCAGGGTCTTCAGCACCTCGACGATGTCTTCCTTGCTCAGCACGCCCGAACCTTCGATCTCGGTACGACCGATACGACGGTTGAACTTCATGCGGCCAACGGCGGACAGGTCGTAACGCTCGGCGCTGAAGAACAGGTTGTTGAACAGGGTCTCGGCTGCATCCTTGGTTGGCGGCTCGCCTGGACGCATCATGCGGTAGATCTCGACCAGAGCTTCCAGCTGGTTGCTGGTGGTGTCGATCTTCAGGGTGTCGGAGATGAATGGACCGCAATCGATGTCGTTGGTGTACAGGGTCTCGATACGGACAACCTGTGCCTTGGCGACCTTGATCAGCAGTTCGGTGGTCATCTCGGTGTTGCATTCGGCCAGGATCTCGCCGGTAGCCGGATGCACGATGGCCTTGGCGGTAGTCCGGCCCAGGACGTATTCCATTGGAACGTCCAGCTGCTTGACGCCGGCTTTTTCGAGCTGGTTGATGTGGCGCGCGGTAATACGGCGGCCTTGCTCGACGATGACTTTGCCGGTTTCGTCATGGATGTCCATGACTGCAACTTCACCACGCAGACGTTGAGGCACCAGTTCCAGGCTGAGTTTTTCGCCGGAAATGTGGAACACGTTGGTGGTGTAGAAGGTGTTCAGCACTTCTTCAGTGCTGTAGCCCAGGGCGCGCAGCAGCACCGAAGCCGGCAGTTTGCGGCGACGGTCGATACGCACGAACACGCAGTCCTTCGGGTCGAACTCGAAGTCCAGCCAGGAGCCGCGGTAAGGGATGATGCGAGCGGAGTACAGCAGCTTGCCGGAGCTGTGGGTCTTGCCACGGTCGTGGTCGAAGAACACACCAGGCGAACGGTGCAGCTGGGAAACGATCACACGCTCGGTACCGTTGATAACGAAGGTACCGTTCTCAGTCATCAGGGGGATTTCACCCATGTAGACTTCTTGCTCTTTGATGTCCTTGATCGCTTTGTTCGACGATTCCTTGTCGAAGATGATCAGGCGCACCTTGACCCGCAGTGGGACCGCGAAGGTCACGCCACGCAGGACACATTCCTTCACATCGAAGGCCGGTTCGCCCAGGCGATAGCCTACGTACTCCAGGGCAGCATTGCCGGAGTAGCTGATGATCGGGAATACCGATTTGAAGGCCGCGTGCAGGCCGACGTCGCGGAACTGATCCTTGGATGCTCCCGCTTGCAGGAATTCGCGATACGAATCCAGCTGGATGGCCAGGAGGTAAGGCACATCCATGACGTCCGGCAACTTGCTAAAGTCCTTGCGGATACGTTTTTTCTCAGTGTATGAGTAAGCCATCAGCGTTCCCCAGCTTGGTCACCTGCTTGTTTGGCTTCTCCCGGCGGGAGCAGCCAGAAAATCGTGCAAACCCCTTGGTTTGCGCCACCCACATGGGTGTCTTGCAGCTTGTTATCGGGGCCGGCCTGACCGACCACCAATAACGGAAAAAGGCCGGTGGCGTAAGCCACCAGCCGTCAGCCCTTCGCTCAACGCTCAGGCTGGCATCGCAAGGTCGAGATTACTTCAGCTCGACTTTAGCGCCTGCTTCTTCCAGCTTCTTCTTAGCGTCTTCAGCGGCTTCTTTCGAAACGCCTTCAGCTACAACCTGAGGAGCGCCATCGACTTTCTCTTTGGCTTCTTTCAGGCCCAGACCGGTCAGTTCGCGAACGGCTTTGATCACGTTCACTTTCTTGTCGCCGGCTTCAACCAGAACAACGTTGAACTCGGTCTGCTCTTCAACAACGGCAGCAGCAGCAGCTGGGCCAGCAGCGGCAACAGCAGCGGTAACGCCGAAGGTTTCTTCCATCGCTTTGATCAGCTCAACAACTTCCAGAACGGTTTTCTGGCCGATTGCTTCGATGATTTGTTCGTTAGTCAGAGACATGACTTAAATCCTGTATTGGGGTGACAGCCTACGCAGCCATCAAATTAAACGTATGATTTTGAAAGAGTTCGCGCGCCTTAGGCGGCGGTAGCTTCTTTCTGGTCGCGAATGGCTGCCAGAGTACGAGCCAGCTTGCTGGTGGCGCCTTGGATCACGCTCATCAGTTTTGCGATAGCTTCGTCGCGGGTCGGCAGGGTAGCCAACACGTCGATCTGGTTCGCTGCAATGAAATTGCCGTCAAACGCAGCTGCCTTGATCTCGAACTTGTCCTGACCCTTGGCGAACTCTTTGAACAGACGAGCGGCAGCGCCCGGGTGTTCGTTGGAGAAAGCAATCAGGGTCGGGCCTTTGAACGCGTCGTTGAGGATCGAAAATTCGGTGCCTTCAACAGCGCGCTTCAGCAGGGTGTTACGTACAACACGTACGTAAACGCCAGCTTCGCGGGCCTCTTTACGGAGTCCGGTCATTGCGCTTACAGTCACACCACGGGCATCAGCCACGACAGCGGACAGAGCGACTTTGGCAGCCTCGTTGACTTCAGCGACGATGGCCTTCTTGTCTTCGAGTTTAATTGCCACGGGTTTACTCCTGGTTTTTACCGTTTCACCTGGCCGAAGCCTGATGTCGTTTTGGTGTCTGATTCGGTAACGAATCGGGAGCACCATCTGCGTGGGCTGATGTTTTAAGGCTTGCGCCGCCTACGGTCTTGGATAGCCCCCGCCAGGCAGGGACCCCAATTTTTGCTGGTGGCGTGACAGGTCACACCACCATGTTCTTACACGTTCAGCGAGCTCTGATCGATGACCAGACCTGGGCCCATGGTGGTGCTCAGGGTAACGCGCTTGACGTAGATACCTTTCGAGGAAGCTGGCTTGATACGCTTCAGGTCAGCGATCAGGGCTTCAACGTTTTCCTTCAGCTTGCCAGCTTCAAAGCCGATCTTGCCAACGGAGGTGTGGATGATACCGTTTTTGTCGGTGCGGTAGCGAACCTGACCAGCCTTGGCGTTTTTCACGGCAGTGGCTACGTCTGGAGTTACGGTACCGACTTTCGGGTTAGGCATCAGGCCGCGAGGACCCAGAACCTGACCCAGCTGACCTACAACGCGCATGGCATCAGGCGATGCGATGACAACGTCATAGTTCAGGTCGCCGCCTTTCATTTCGGCAGCCAGGTCGTCCATACCTACGCGGTCGGCGCCGGCAGCCAGAGCGGCTTCAGCAGCTGGACCCTGGGTGAAGACAGCAACGCGAACGGTCTTGCCAGTGCCGTGTGGCAGCACAGTAGCGCTACGTACGACCTGGTCGGATTTACGCGGATCAACACCGAGGTTAACGGCGATGTCGTAGGACTCTACGAACTTGGCAGCAGGCAGCGAGGCCAGCAGAGTTGCCGCTTCTTCGAAGTTGTAGGCCTTGCCTGCTTCGATTTTTTCGGCGATTGCCTTTTGGCGTTTGGTCAGCTTAGCCATTACACACCCTCCACGTTCAGGCCCATGCTGCGGGCAGAGCCAGCGATGGTGCGTACAGCAGCGTCCAGGTCAGCGGCAGTCAGGTCAGCCTGTTTGGCTTTCGCGATGTCTTCCAGCTGAGCACGGGTAACGGTACCGACTTTAACGGTGTTCGGGCGAGCCGAACCACTGGTCAGGCCAGCAGCTTTCTTCAGCAGAACCGAGGCAGGGGTGCTCTTGGTCTCGAAAGTGAAGCTACGGTCGCTGTAAACAGTGATGATCACAGGAGTCGGCAGGCCGGCTTCTTGACCCTGGGTACGGGCGTTGAAGGCCTTGCAGAATTCCATGATGTTCACACCGTGTTGACCCAGTGCTGGACCAACGGGTGGGCTTGGGTTGGCCTGGCCGGCCTTAACTTGCAGCTTGATGTAAGCCTGAATCTTTTTAGCCATGAGCTACTCCAAAATCGGGTACAAACGCCTGTTGGCTCCCCGGATGACTTGCGTTTTATCCCAGTGACGACAAAACCCCGCAGCACACAGGGCTGCGGGGTATGGGATGCTTCGTCCGCCTAGACCTTTTCGACCTGGCTGAACTCGAGCTCTACCGGGGTAGAGCGACCGAAAATGAGCACTGCAACCTGCAGACGGCTCTTCTCGTAGTTAACCTCTTCGACACTACCATTGAAGTCAGCGAACGGACCGTCAATGACTCGAACCACTTCACCTGGCTCGAACAGCGTCTTCGGCTTCGGCTTGTCGCTACCGTCGGCAACGCGACGCAGGATAGCCTCAGCTTCTTTATCGGTGATCGGCGCAGGCTTGTCTGCAGTGCCACCAATAAAGCCCATCACACGAGGGGTATCCTTGACCAAGTGCCAAGTCCCTTCGTTCATCTCCATCTGGACTAATACATAGCCAGGGAAGAATTTACGCTCACTCTTGCGCTTCTGGCCGTTGCGCATTTCGACGACTTCTTCGGTCGGGACCAAGATCTCGCCGAAACCGTCTTCCATGCCAGCCAGCTTGACGCGCTCGATCAGGGAGCGCATTACATGCTTCTCGTAACCCGAGTAAGCATGCACAACATACCAACGCTTAGCCACGGGACACCTTTAGCCAACGATCAAGGAGACCGCCCAGCCGAGCAGGGAATCGAGCCCCCACAGCAGCAGTGCCATAACCAGCACGACAGCCACGACAATCAGCGTGGTCTGGGTGGTTTCCTGGCGGGTCGGCCACACGACTTTACGAATCTCGGTACGAGCTTCCTTCGCCAGCGCAAAGAACGACTTGCCCTTCGCAGTCTGCAGAGCTACAAAGCCCGCGACAGCAGCCAGGACGAGAAGAACGAGAACGCGATACAGGATTGGAGAGGCGGAGTAATATTGATTACCCACAACACCAACAACCACCAAAGCCACTACAGCCAGCCACTTGAACAGATCAAAACGCGATTCTTGGGCTTCAGTTTTGGGGGTCATCGAGGAGGATCCTGTAAGAAGAAAGCCATCACACCGAGGTGAAATGGCAGGTCAGGAGGGAATCGAACCCCCAACCTACGGTTTTGGAGACCGTCGCTCTGCCAATTGAGCTACTGACCTGTAACGCTGTATCAGGCCGGCCATTATACCGGCCTGATCAAGTAAATCAACTACTTATTCAATAATTTT
>NZ_JBICKA010000011.1:0-820 GCF_043103635.1 Pseudomonas sp. yb_9
ACACGCGAACGCTGCTGGCGATACGACTGGGTGGTGGAGTTTGATATCAAGGCGGCTTTCGATCACATTGATCATGAACTGCTGATGAAAGCGGTGCGAACCCATATCAAAGAGGATTGGATACTGCTGTACATCGAACGATGGCTGGTTGCTCCATTCGAGGCAGCAGATGGCGTTCGCATTCAACGCGAACGTGGCACCCCGCAAGGCGGCGTGATCAGTCCCATGTTGATGAATCTGTTCATGCATTACGCCTTTGACGCATGGATGCAACGAAATAGCCCAAACTGTCCTTTTGCCCGGTATGCCGATGATGCGGTAGTGCATTGTCGTAGCCAGAGGCAAGCAGAACACGTGATGCGTTCAATCGCTTCACGTCTAGCGGTTTGTGGCCTCACGATGCATCCCGAGAAATCGAAAATCGTGTACTGCAAGGACAGCAATCGACGCGCAGGGTATCCGCATGTGAGCTTTACCTTCCTTGGTTTCACTTTTAGACCTAGGAAGGCAATCGGCCAGCAGAACAAGCTTTTCACCAGCTTCCTTCCGGGAGTCAGTGCGCAAGCGTTGAAGCGGATGCGGCGAGCAGTGCGCGAGTGGCGGGTCAGCCGCCAAACTCATGTGACGCTGGCTGCTGTGGCTCGGCTTTACAACCCAGTGATACAAGGTTGGTGGCAGTACTATGGCGCGTTCTATCGGACGGCCATGCTTGGTATCTTTCGACATATCGATAGCGCGCTCAAGCGTTGGGCCGGTCGTAAGTACAAAATACTTCACGGGCGCAAGCGGCGTATATCTGAATGGTTGGACACGGTGCATA
>NZ_JBICKA010000012.1:0-113695 GCF_043103635.1 Pseudomonas sp. yb_9
ACAGATTTACCGAGCCTTGCGCCGATAAGGAAACACATCAATCACCTTCCCTTCCCTGATCGCCGCCTGCAACCCCTTCCAGTAATCCGCGTCATACAACTCCCCATGCAAGCGGCTGAACAACCGCCGCTGGCCGATATCGGCAAACAGGAACGGCGGAAACTCTTCGGGAAACACATCATGCGGGCCAATCGAGTACCACGGTTCGCCCGACATTTCGTCTTCCGGGTAACGCGGCGGCGGGATATGGCGGAAATTCACTTCGGTCAAAAAGCTGATTTCGTCATAGTCGTAGAACACCACCCGGCCATGACGCGTCACCCCAAAGTTCTTCAGCAACATGTCACCCGGGAAGATGTTCGCCGCCGCCAGTTGTTTGATGGCCAGGCCATAGTCTTCCAGCGCCTCATGCACCTGGCCTTCGCTGGCATGCTCCAGGTACAGGTTCAGCGGCGTCATGCGCCGCTCGGTCCAGCAGTGGCGGATCAGCACCGTGTCACCCTCCAGCGCCACGGTCGATGGCGCCACCTCCAGCAGCTCGGCCAGGCACTCTGGCTCGAACTTGTCACGCGGGAAGCGAAAGTCTGCAAATTCCTGGGTATCGGCCAAACGCCCGACACGGTCGACACTTTTCACCAGCCGGTACTTGTCGATCACCGTAGCGCGGTCAACGGTTTTCGAGGGCGAAAAA
Source organism: Pseudomonas sp. yb_9 (assembly GCF_043103635.1). Lineage (NCBI taxonomy): Bacteria > Pseudomonadati > Pseudomonadota > Gammaproteobacteria > Pseudomonadales > Pseudomonadaceae > Pseudomonas > Pseudomonas sp. yb_9. The sequence continues at coordinate 692 of NZ_JBICKA010000012.1, forward strand.
CGGTCCTTGATGATCTTGAACACCGTATTGAAGCCCGGCAGGGTAAACACGCTCATGACCATGCCACGCACGCCGGGTGCCATGACGAAGCGGTCGTCGCTGCTGGCCAGGTGGTTGATCAGCGCCCGGTAGAACTCCGACTTGCCGTGTTTGTAGAAACCGATTGAAGTGTACAGCTCCGCAATGTGCTTGCCGGGCAAGATGCGCTTGAGGAAGTTGACGAACTCGGCCGGCACCGGCACATCGACCATGAAGTACGAGCGGGTGAAGGAAAAGATGATCGACACCTCGGCCTCGTCGGTAATCAGCGCATCGGCCTCTACGCCATGCCCCTCACGGTGCAACAGCGGAATCACCAGTGGCCACTGCTCGTCGCTGTTGTAAAGCCGGCCGACCAGGTAGGCGCCCTTGTTGCGGTACAACACCGGTGAAAACAGCTCCACCGCCAGCGTCGGGTCCTTGCAGACCCAGTCCGGCAGGCACTCGCGCAGCTGTTCCTCAAGGCGTGACAGGTCGCTTTCAAGGTCGCCATAGACGAATGCGTAGTCGGCGAAGATCGCCCGCAACAGGCCCCTGAGGCTGCCATTGGGGCAATAGGTTCGGGTTTGCGCAGCGCGCTGGTGGCTGCGGATCGACGGCCGGGTGGTGTGGATGAACATGCAGCCGTCGCTGATCTGGTCATGGCTGAACAGGCTACAGAACAGCGAGTTGTACCAGGTTTCCGACAGTTCATCGTCCAGGCGCGGGTCGATCAGGCCTATGTAGGCACTTTTCACCAAGGGCCACTGGCCGACCTCCAGCAGCACCTCGTCATCGAACGCATCCCGCAACCAGCCGTTGACCTCGCCGACCTTCTTTTCATAGAGGTTGATCCGCGCGGCGGCTGCGCGCTGGCAATCTTGCCAACGCGCCTGCTCGAATCGCTCACGGGCACCGAGGGTGATGCAGCGAAAATGCTCGCGGTAGTCGTCAAAGCCATCGAGGATCATCCGGGCGATCTCGCCGGCAGGCCAGTGCTGGGTCATGCGGGACACCTCGGTGCGGGGTGAGATAGACAGCTTAGCCGCACAGGATTACACCGCAAGAAAGCACAAGAATCTCCCCGCCCCCTCGCGTAAACTCGCGCCCCTGCCCTGCCTCCGGAGACCGTTGTGAGCCCCATCGCCCTAGCCCGCCTGCTAACCCTTGCCGCCGTCTGGGGGGCGAGTTTCCTGTTCATGCGCATCATCGCCCCCGCGCTGGGCACGGTGCCGACCGCGTTCTTCCGTGTGTCCATCGCCTGCCTGGGCCTGGTCGCCATCGTCGCCGCCGCCCGCGTACGCTGGGACTTCCAGGGCAAGCTCGGCGCCTGCCTGGTGCTGGGCATGATCAACTCCGGCATCCCCGCCACGTTCTATTCCGTAGCGGCCCAGGTGTTGCCGGCTGGCTATTCGGCCATTTTCAACGCTACCACGCCACTGATGGGCGTACTCATCGGCGTGCTGTTCTTCCGCGAACCCATGACCCTGCCCAAGCTTTGCGGCATTTTCCTGGGCCTGTTCGGCGTCGGCATCCTCAGCGGCGCCGGCCCGGTGGCACTGGACATGGCCTTGGTGCAAGGTGCCCTCGCCTGCCTGGCGGCCACCACCTGCTACGGCTTTGCCGGGTTCCTCGCCCGCCGCTGGGTCAGTGGCCTGGACAGCCGCCTGTCAGCACTGGGCAGCATGCTCGGTGCCACCCTCATGCTGAGCCCGCTGTTCGGCTGGAGCGCACTCACCCACCCGCCCGCCAGCTGGGGCGGTTGGCAGGTTTGGCTGTCGCTGCTGGGCCTGGGCCTGCTGTGCACCGCATTCGCCTACATCCTGTACTTCCGCCTGCTGGAAGAAATCGGCCCGGTAAAAGCCAGCACAGTAACCTTCCTGATCCCGGCATTCGGCGTATTGTGGGGGGCGTGGTTGCTGGACGAGCCGCTGTCGATGGCACACCTGTACGGTGGCTTGCTGATTGGCGTGGCACTGTGGCTGGTGCTGCGCCCGGCGCGCAGCTGAAGCGGGGTACACGATGAACAGCGCGTACAAGAAAGTCCTGTTCCGCCTGGAGCAGGACGAGACCGGCTATCCACCGGCCTCGGTCGAGGGCCTGTGGGCCAAGGCCGTGGAAGGTGGCTATGCCGTCGACAATATTCCCTTCCACGTTTACGGTATCGCCCCGGGCGACGTGATCGGCACCCATGAAGAAGCCGGCGAGACCTGGTTCGCCGAACTGCGCCAGCACAGCGGCAGCTCGGTGTTTCGGGTGGTGGTCAAACCGCCGGAAACCCTGGACCAGGTACGCGCAGCCTTGCAGGACTTCGGCTGCAACTGCGAAACCGAGCAAGCCGTGAAGATGCTGGCTGTCGAGGTGCCGTCGCAGCGGTCGCTCGATACCCTGGTCTACTACCTGCTCACCCAGCGCGAAGCCGGCTTGCTGGACTTCGAGGAAGGCGTGCTGCGCCACACCATCCCCGAAGAGTTCCGCTAAGGCTTACGCCTCGGCCAACCGCGCAGCGGGTTTGCGAAACACGAACAGCAGGCCCACCACGATCAGCCCCATGCCCAGCAGGCTGAGCGGTGCCAGGCGGTTACCGAAAATCAGGAAGTCCATCACCGCAGTGACTGCCGGCACCAGGTAGAACAGGCTGGTGACATTGACCAGGTTGCCCTTGGCGATCAGCCGGTACAGCAGCAAGGTTGCCAGCAGCGAGACGACCAGGCCCATCCACAGCAGCGCGCCGACGAAGCCGCCTGTCCACTCGACATACAGCGGTTGCAAAGGCGCGAACAGCGCGCACATGGCAAAGCCGACCAGGTACTGCAGCGGCAGCGTGCCCATGGGGTTGTCGGTGATGCGCTTCTGCAGGATCGAGCCCAAAGTCATGCTGGCCAGCGCCAGCAAGGCGAACAGCATCCCCGCCAGCGAAACGCCGCCCAGGTTGATACCCTGATAGACCACCATGATCAAGCCACCCAGCCCCAACCCAAGGCCGAACAGGCGGCTCCAGGAACGCTCGCGCTCCATCAGCACCACGGTCAGGATAGGTTGAACCCCCATCACCGTGGCCATCACGCCGGGGGTGACATGGGTGTTGAGCGCCAACAAGTAGAATATCTGGTACGCGCCCAGCAGCACACACCCGGTACCCAGTGCCCGCAGGATAGCCCCACGGCTGCGCGGCCAGCGCAGCCCCAGCAGAGGGCCGATCAGCAGCAAGCCGGCCAGGGCCAGCGCCGAGCGCAACAGCAGGAAGGCAAACGGGCTGGCATGCGCCAGGCCCAGCTTGGAGACGACCGCCCCGCTGCTCCACAGCAGGACGAACAGGCTGGTAGTGGCCGCCGAGGCCACGGAAGTTTTGGAAAAGACAGACATGTATGCACCTGTATTCGGGCAAATAAGCCGAACGGTGGGCGTAGACTTCAGCAGGGGAAGTAGCCGACCGTGTTCAGTAGCTTGCGTGTGCGAAAGGGTTCGGCCAGAAGCCGATCAGCCCAGCACGACCACGCAAGGAGGCGGAGCTACGCCGCCTACAACGCCACTGACAGGTGGTGGGTAGTGACTGATCATGGCCGGCTGCTGGCTGCCACGCACGACCATGCCCGCGACTGGCGCGATGGCAAAGCGTGTGGTGGAAGGGCTGGCTGGCATGTTCAGGTCTTCAGGGAAGATAGGTGTTTCGGAATATAGCGGTGAATGCCGGATTGGGCAACAACCTGAGCCGGCCAATTCGCGGCTTAAACCCGCAAAGAGGCCCGCCCAGCCGGTCAGAACAACCAACGATAAAGCAAATAGGCCACCACCACCGCCAGCACCGGCCGCAGCACGCGGTAGGCCTTAGGGTTGGCGCGCTTGAACTGCTTCACATGGCCACTGATCTTGTTGCTGAAGCGCTTGCTCCAGGCATACGCCTGGTTGATCCCGCCCACCCGCTCGTCATCGGTATTCTGCGGCGCGGTGGCGCGACCGAGGAAGGCACTGACCTGGCGGTTGATGCGGGTCATCAGCGGGCTGCTCAGCGGGCGTTCGATGTCGCAGAACAGAATGACGCGGGTAACGTCGGTCTCGTTCTTGACCCAGTGCACGTAGGTTTCGTCGAACATCACATCCTCACCGTCACGCCAGGCGTATTCCTCGCCATCGACGTAGATGCGGCAAGCATCGGAGTTCGGCGTGGACAGGCCCAGGTGGTAGCGCAGCGAACCTGCAAACGGGTCACGGTGCGGGTTCAGGTGGCTGCCGCCAGGCAGCAGGGCAAACATCGCACCCTTGACGTTGGGGATGCTGCTGACCAGCTCGACGGTGCGCGGGCACAGCGTTTCGGCCGAAGGCAGAGGTTTGTCGTACCACTTCAGGTAAAAACGCTTCCAGCCTTTCTTGAAGAACGAGCCGAAACCGGCGTCATTGTCCTTCTCGGCGGCGCGGATGTAGCCCTCGTCGAACAGGCGCATGGCCTCTTCGCGGATTTCCTGCCAGTTGTCTTTCAACACGTCCAGTTCAGGGAAGCGTTGACGGTCCAAATAAGGCTTGGACGGCACGCCGGAGAACAGGTACATCAAAGCGTTGTACGGGGCGAACAGCGCCGAATGGTTGACGAACTGGCGCAACACCGGCAGGCGGGCCTTGCCGCGCAGGTGCACGAACAGCACGCTGCCGAAAAACACCAGCAAGACACCCGCCTTGGCTGCAAAGGAAAAGGTCATGCTTTCACTCCTTGGGGAAGAGCCAGGGCTGCGCGTCCTGCTCTCCTGAAAATCATCCTGCCATCATAAACCGATCCCGCCGAGGTAAAAACAACCCGGGCGGGATCGCATTCATGAAGATTCTGCAATAAACCAGGCCGCCGATTGTTGCGCCGGGTCAGCGGCAGGGCCGATTACTGCTGGTTTTCCTGCTCGCTGAACATGTCGCTGAACAACATGCTCGACAGGTAACGCTCGCCCGAATCCGGCAGTACTACGACGATGGTCTTACCTTGCATTTCCGGCTTTTCGGCCAGGCGCACGGCGGCAGCCATGGCTGCGCCACAGGAAATGCCGCAGAGGATGCCCTCTTCCTGCATCAGGCGGATGGCCATGGCCTTGGACTCTTCATCGGTTACCGTTTCCACCTGGTCGACGATGGACAGGTCGAGGTTTTTTGGCACGAAACCGGCGCCGATGCCCTGGATCTTGTGCGGGCTGGGCTTGAGCTCTTGGCCGGCCAGGGTCTGGGTAATCAGCGGCGACGAAGCGGGCTCAACGGCCACCGACAGAATGGCCTTGCCCTGGGTGTGCTTGATGTAGCGCGATACACCGGTGATGGTGCCGCCAGTGCCCACACCCGCCACCAATACGTCGACTGCGCCGTCGGTGTCGTTCCAGATTTCCGGGCCGGTGGTTTTCTCGTGAATGGCCGGGTTGGCCGGGTTTTCGAACTGGCCCGGCAGGAAGTACTGGGCCGGGTCGGACGCGACGATTTCGTTGGCCTTCTCGATGGCGCCCTTCATGCCCTTGGCCGGGTCGGTCAGTACCAGCTCGGCGCCCAGTGCCTTCAGTACCTTGCGGCGCTCCAGGCTCATGGAAGCGGGCATGGTCAGCATCAGTTTGTAGCCACGGGCAGCGGCGACGAAGGCCAGGCCGATACCGGTGTTGCCCGAGGTGGGCTCGACGATGGTCATGCCCGGCTTGAGCTTGCCGCTGCTCTCGGCGTCCCAGACCATGTTCGCACCAATGCGGCACTTGACCGAGTAACCCGGGTTGCGCCCTTCGATCTTGGCCAGGATGGTCACGCCGCGCGGGGCGATGCGGTTGATCTGCACCAGCGGCGTGTTACCGATGGAGTGGGCGTTGTCTGCAAAGATACGGCTCATGGCAGGGGTCCTTGGCATGAAAAAGAGCAGGGAAAGACCTCAAGGGTAAGCCCCGGCCAGTGGCCCGTAAAGCCTGTTAGAACTCAGCCGGGCGCATTGCGGTCAACCGCACATCCCGCCTTGGAGACGCACCGATGAGAGCCCGTTATCGCTGGCCGCTGATCGGCATATGCAGCCTGGTCGTGCTGTTGGTCACCCTGCACCTGGCCCTGCCCTACCTGGTGCGCGACTACCTGAACGACAAACTGGCCAACATGGGCGACTATCGGGGCCAGGTGGCTGATGTGGACCTGGCCTGGTGGCGCGGCGCTTACCAGATCAACGGGCTGAAGATCGTCAAGACCAGCGGCAAGGTTCCGGTACCCCTCCTTGACGCACCGCTGATCGACCTGTCGGTGAGCTGGGCCTCGCTCTGGTACGACAAGGCCGTGGTGGCCACAGTGACCTTCGTTCGTCCTGAGCTGAATTTCGTCGACGGCGGCAGCAAACAGGCATCGCAGACCGGCCGGGGGACCGACTGGCGGCAACAACTGGAAAAACTGCTGCCCATCACCCTTAACGAAGTGCGTATCGACAGCGGCGTGCTCACCTTCCGCAACTTCAATTCCAAGCCACCGGTGGACCTCAAGGCCACAGAGTTGAACGCCAGCATCCGCAACCTGACCAACGTGCGCAACAAGCAGGGCCGGCGCGACGCCAGTCTGGAGGCCAGCGCCCTGCTGTTGGGCGATGCCAAGGTTGAGAGCCGCGCCACTTTCGACCCGTTCAGCGATTTCGACGACTTCCAGTTCCGCTTGCGCGCCACGGGTATCGAGCTGCGCAGGCTCAATGACTTTTCCAGCGCCTACGGCAAGTTCGACTTCAATGCCGGGCATGGCGACCTGGTGATCGAGGCGCAGGCAGAAAACGGTCGGCTCACGGGCTATATCAAACCGTTATTGCGTGATGTGGACGTGTTCAACTGGCAACAGGACGTGCAGGAAAAGGACAAAGGCTTTTTCCGCTCGGTGTGGGAGGCGCTGATTGGGGCGACCGAGACGGTACTGAAGAACCAGCGCAAGAACCAGTTCGCCACCCGTGTGGAGCTCAGTGGCAGTGTGCGTAAACAGGATGTCAGCGCATTCGAGGCGTTCTTGCAGATACTGCGTAATGGCTTTATCCAGGCGTTCAATGCGCGGTATGAGCAGCCCAGGCCGGATTCTGACTGAGTGGGCGTGACGGGGCATTCAGAGACTGAATACCTGGTCTGCGTTTGCAGCTGCCGAACCCCGCGTTATAGTCGGTGACAAATCAATTCATGTGTTGCCTGTGCTGGCCTCTTCGCGGGTAAACCCGCGAAGAGGCCAGCACAGGCTTACAACAGAGGACAAACCCATGAAGTTCGAAGGCACCCGCGACTACGTCGCCACAGACGACCTGAAACTGGCGGTGAACGCGGCCATCACCCTCGAACGCCCGCTGCTGGTCAAGGGCGAACCCGGCACCGGCAAGACCATGCTTGCCGAGCAGCTGGCTGCCTCGTTCGGCGCGCGCCTGATCACCTGGCACATCAAGTCCACCACCAAGGCCCACCAGGGGTTGTACGAGTACGACGCGGTGAGCCGCCTGCGTGACTCGCAACTGGGTGTGGACAAGGTGCACGATGTGCGCAACTACCTGAAAAAGGGCAAGCTGTGGGAGGCCTTCGAGGCCGAAGAACGGGTCATCCTGCTGATCGACGAAATCGACAAAGCCGACATCGAGTTCCCCAACGACCTGCTGCAAGAGCTGGACAAGATGGAGTTCTACGTCTACGAAATCGACGAGACCATCAAGGCCAAGCAGCGCCCGATCATCATCATCACCTCCAACAACGAAAAGGAGCTGCCGGACGCCTTCCTGCGCCGCTGCTTCTTCCACTACATCGCCTTCCCTGACCGCACTACCCTGCAGCAGATCGTCGACGTGCACTACCCGAACATCAGCCAGTCGCTGGTCAGCGAGGCGCTGGATGTGTTCTTCGACGTGCGCAAGGTACCGGGCCTGAAGAAAAAGCCGTCCACCTCCGAGCTGGTCGACTGGCTGAAGCTGCTGATGGCCGACAACATCGGTGAAGCGGTGCTGCGCGAGCGCGACCCGACCAAGGCCATACCACCCTTGGCCGGTGCGCTGGTGAAGAACGAGCAGGACGTGCAACTGCTGGAGCGCCTGGCCTTCATGAGCCGGCGCGGCAACCGCTGACAGGAGCCGGGCCATGCTGCTCAACCTGTTCAATGAAATGCGCGCGGCCAAGGTGCCGGTGTCGGTACGCGAGCTGCTGGACCTGCACCAGGCCCTGCAAAAGCGCGTGGTGTTCGCCGACATGGACGAATTCTACTACCTCGCCCGCGCCATTCTGGTGAAGGACGAACGCCATTTCGACAAGTTCGACCGGGCGTTCGCCGCCTACTTCAAGGGCCTGGAAAACCTCGACCGGCACATCGAGGCACTGATCCCCGAAGACTGGCTGCGCAAGGAATTCGAGCGCTCGCTCACGGACGAAGAGCGTGCACAGATCCAGTCCCTTGGCGGCCTGGACAAGCTGATCGAAGCATTCAAGAAACGCCTTGAAGAGCAGAAGGAGCGCCACGCCGGTGGCAACAAGTGGATCGGCACTGGCGGTACCAGCCCGTTCGGCTCAGGCGGCTTTAACCCCGAGGGTATCCGCGTGGGCGAAGCCGGCAAGCGCCAGGGCAAGGCAGTAAAAGTGTGGGACCAGCGCGAGTACAAGAACCTGGACGACCAGGTGGAACTGGGCACGCGCAACATCAAGCTGGCCCTGCGCCGGCTGCGCAAGTTCGCCCGTGAGGGTGCTGCCGAAGAGCTGGACATCGACGGCACCATCGACCACACCGCGCGTGATGCCGGGTTGCTGAACATCCAGATGCGCCCTGAGCGGCGCAACACGGTGAAGCTGCTGTTGCTGTTCGACATCGGCGGCTCGATGGACGCGCACATCAAGGTCTGCGAAGAGCTGTTTTCGGCGTGCAAGACCGAGTTCAAGCACCTGGAGTACTACTACTTCCACAATTTCGTGTACGAGTCGGTGTGGAAGAACAACCTGCGCCGCACTTCGGAGCGGTATTCCACCTTCGACCTGCTGCACAAGTACGGCGACGACTACAAGGTGGTGTTCGTGGGTGACGCGGCCATGGCGCCCTATGAAATCACCCAGCCGGGGGGTAGCGTGGAGCACTGGAACGAAGAGGCCGGGTATGTGTGGATGCAGCGCTTCATGGAGAAATTCAGGAAGATCATCTGGATCAACCCGTATCCGAAGCAGGCCTGGGACTACACCGCTTCGACCCATCTGGTGCGGGACCTGATCGAGGACAAGATGTACCCGCTGACCTTGCAGGGGTTGGAGGAAGGGATGCGGTATCTGTCCAAGTGATGCAGCCTGTGCCGGCCCTTTCGCGGGTAAACCCGCTCCTACAAAGAATTGCGAAAGCCTGAGGCATGCGCTGTCCTGTGTAGGAGCGGGTTTACCCGCGAAGAGGCCGGCAGCCTTTACAACCAGCGGCCCAGGTAACCCTGCTGTTCCCGCCAGGCCTCCTCCTGCACCACCGCCCTGAACCGCACCGCCGTCCCTGGCATGCACTGCGCCAGTTGCGCCAGTGCCAGCGGCGTCAACGCCCCCAGCCTCGGATAGCCACCAATGGTCTGCCGGTCATTGAGCAGCACGATCGGCTGCCCATCCGGCGGCACCTGCACCGCCCCCAGCGGTATCCCTTCGGAAATCATCGGCGCGCCCTGATAGACCAGCTGCGGCCCCAGCAGCCGGATGCCCATGCGGTCGGCCCGGCTGTCCAGCGTCCAGTCACTGTTGAACGCCTCGAACAGGCTGATACCACTGAAGTCGCCGATCTGCGCACCCATGACCAAATTGAGCACAGGCTTTTGTGCGTACTGCGGCCGCAACGCATGCGGCACTTCGCGCAGGGTGGCATCGCTACCGGTGAACGCCAATTCCTGGCCTTTAACCAGCGCAGCCCCTTGGCCATCAATGCCACCCAGCTCTTCACGTACCACCGTGGCACAACTGCCCAGCACATCTTCGCCGAGGAACCCGCCCGGTGCCGCCAGATAAGCCCGAACGCCCTGCTTAGGCTGCTTCAGGGTCAAGCGCTGCCCCTTGGCCAGGGCAACGCTGCGCCAGGGGGCCAAAGGCTGATCATCAACCCGCGCATCCAGGTCGGCACCGGCCAAGGCCAGCACACAATCCTGTTCGGCCACCACGCAGAACCCACCCAGCGCTACCTCGACCACCGGCGCCCCCAACGGGTTGCCCAGCAGCCAGTTGGCCCAGTGCATCGCCACCCAGTCCAGCGCGCCGCCCTGGGTTACGCCCAAGTGGCGCACGCCAAAGCGCCCGGCGTCCTGCAACTGGCACAACGGCGTACTGGCCTCGATCTTCAACTGCTTCATGCCTGCGCCTCCACATCACCACCCAAGGCCAGGAATTCGCTGCGCGAAACCGGCACGAAGCGCACCCGGTCACCGGGTTGCAACAGGCTGTAGCCCTCGCGATCCCGGTCGAACAGGCGCACCGGGGTACGGCCAATCAGGTTCCAGCCGCCCGGCGATACCGCCGGATACGCTGCCGTCTGCCGCTCGGCAATGCCCACGCTACCCGCCGCCACGCGCTTGCGCGGGGTGCTCAGGCGCGGGCTGGCCAGGCGCTCGTCCACCAGGCCCATAAAGCCAAAACCGGGGGCGAAGCCCAAAGCGAATACCGGATAGTCGCGCTCGCTGTGCAAGCGGATGACATCGTCTTCACTCAAGCCGCTGCGGGCCGCCAGCACAGGCAGCTCAGGGCCGACGCTGGTGTCATACCAGACTGGAATCTCATGACGCCGACCGCCGCTGCCGGTGTCTGGCTGCAAACCGTCCAGCGCCTGGGAGATCAGCGCCCTCGCCTCACCCGGCTGCAAATCGAACTGCACCATCAGCGTTGTGTAGGACGGCACCAGGTCCAGCAAGTGCTTACCGAACGCGGCGCTCAAGCCCTGGCTGGCGGCGAGCATCCACGGCATGTTGGCTTCGTCGATACCGTCGAACAGGCGCACCATCAGGCTGTCGATGGCCACCACTTCGATGCGCGGCTTCATCGTCCCTCCAGGGCATCCAGGGCCTGGCGTATCTGCCGCACCGCTGCCACCGAACTGTCGTTGTCGCCATGCACGCAGAGGGTGCTGGCGTGCAGGCGCAGGGCACTGCCATCGTCCGCCACAAGGGTGTCGCCCCGAGCCAGACGCACGGCCTGTTCAACGACCAGTGCCGGGTCGTGATGCACGGCCCCAGGCAGGCGTCGCGACACCAGGTGGCCGCTGGCGGTGTAGGCGCGGTCGGCGAACGCTTCGAACCACAGCGGCACGCCGACTTCATCGCCCAGCGCCTGGGCAGCACGGTTGTCGGCAGTGGCCATGAGCATCAGCGGCAGGTTGCTGTCGTAGGCTGCCACGGCCTCCAGCACCGTGCGCAGCTTGAGCGGGTCGGCCATCATGTCGTTGTACAGCGCGCCATGTGGTTTCACATAGGATACGCGGCCCCCCAGCACTTTGCAGATACCCTCCAGCGCACCGATCTGGTAATGCAGCAGGTCGCGGATTTCTTCCGGGCTGCACGCCATGGAGCGGCGGCCGAAGCCGACCAGGTCCGGGTAGGCCGGGTGGGCGCCGATGGTCACCCCATGCTCCAGCGCCAGGGCCACGGTGCGGCGCATGATGCCGGGGTCACCCGCGTGGTAGCCACAGGCGATGTTGGCGCAATCGATGTAGGGCATCACCTCGGCGTCCAGGCCCATGCGCCAGCTGCCGAAGCTCTCGCCCATGTCGCAATTGAGTAGCAGGCGTTCCACCACGCGGTCTCCCTTGTTGTTGTCCATAGCCCTACCTTACCGCGCCTTGAGCTGTTTGCCGCGGGTTTCCGGCAGGCTCAAGGCCGCCACGATCACAATCCCGTACGACACCGCAGAAAACACACCGATACCCAGGCCCAGCGGCACATTTTGGCCAAGCATGCCGATCAGCAACGGGAACAGTGCCGCAATGACCTTGCCGATGTTGTAGCAAAAGCCCTGCCCCGAACCGCGAATGCGCGTAGGGAACAGCTCGGTGAGAAACGCCCCCATGCCGCTGAAGATGCCCGAGGCGAAGAAGCCCAGCGGGAAGCCCAGCCACAGCATCACGCCATCGCTGACCTGCATTTGCGTGTACAGCAGCACGATGACGAACGAGCCCACGGCGAACAGGATGAAGTTCTTCTTGCGCCCCAGCAGGTCGGACAGGTAAGCACTGACCACATAGCCCACGTAGGAGCCGACGATCACCATGGCCAGGTAGCCACCCGTGCCCAGCACACTCAGGCCGCGCTCGTTCTTGAGGAAGGTTGGCAACCACGAGGTGATGGCGTAGTAGCCGCCCAGTGCACCGGTGGTCAGCAGGGACGCACGTACAGTGGTCCAGAGCATGCCCGGGGCGAAGATCTCGTAGAAGTGCGAAGGTGCCTCGGCGTTTTCCACCGCCTTGGCCTCGCGGTACACCTCAGGGTCCTTGACCAGGCGGCGGACGAAGATCACGAAGACAGCCGGCACCAGCCCCAGCAGGAACAGTGCACGCCAGGCCTGCTCTGGCGGCAGCCAGGAGAACAGCAGCGCGTAAAGAATCGCCGTAAGGCCCCAGCCGATGGCCCAGCCGGATTGCACCATGCCCACCGCCTTGCCACGGTCCTGGGCGCGGATGACCTCGCCGATCAAGACCGCGCCAGCAGTCCATTCGCCGCCGAAACCAAAGCCCATCAGCGTCCGGGCGATCAGCAACTGTTCGTAGTTCTGGGCGAAGCCGCACAGGAAGGTGAAGAAGGCGAACCACAGCACCGTCAATTGCAGGGTGCGTACGCGGCCGATGCGGTCGGAGAGGATGCCGGCGACCCAGCCGCCTACGGCCGAGGCGATCAGCGTGCTGGTGTGGATCAACCCGGCTTCGGTGGTGGTGATACCCCACAGCATGATCAGCGTAGGGATGACGAAGCTGAGCATCTGCGTATCCATGCCGTCCAGGCCGTAGCCGATCTTGCAGCTCCAGAAGGTGCGCCGTTGCTGTTTGTCGATATCGCGGTACCAGGCGAAAGGCCCGGACGAAGGTGGGGAACTGACCTGCTGCTGCACGCCGGTGGGGTTCATGGATGCCTCGGCTTGTTGGTATTGTTTTATGGGCGACATAAAGCGTCGCGGCCTGGGCACCATTGTTCAGAGGCCACGCCGCCCGCGTCCAACGAGAAAAACCGCCGGTCTGGAACAAGAAAAACTGATCATGAACCTTCGCTTCCTCGAAACCTTCGTCTGGGTCGCCCGGCTCAAGAGCTTCCGCCTGACCGCAGAAAAGCTGTTCACCACTCAAGCCTCGGTGTCCAGCCGCATTGCCGCGCTGGAGGCAGACCTTGGCGTGAAGCTGTTGCTGCGCGACTCACGCGGGGTCAGCCTGACGCCGGAAGGCGGCAAGGTGCTGGAATATGCCGAACGCATGCTGGAAACCGCCAAGGCCATGAAACAGTCGCTGGACAGCGACCGGGCCAAGGTTGGGCGAATTCGTATCGGGGTGATGGACACGGTGATCCACACCTGGATGAGCGCACTGGTGGCGGAGCTGACCGAGCGCTACCCACAGGTGGAAATCGAACTGGTGGCCGACACCGCGCTGAACCTGCGCGAGCAGCTGCAAAAGGGTTTTCTGGACGTGATTTTGCAGACCGACCTGCTGCGCGAGCAGTCGATCCGCAGCCTGGACCTGGCGCGTTACCCGATGGGCTGGGTGGTGGCCGCAGGCTCGCACCAGCACCGGGACTATGCCTCGCTGGCCGAGCTTGGGCGCGAGCGCATCATCACCTTTTCGAAAAATTCGCGGCCACACCAGGAGGTGCTGAGCTTGCTGCAAGCTGCGGGGGCTGAGGCACCGCGTCTGAACTGCGTGAACTCGGTGGCGGCGATTACCCGGCTGTTGCGCGATGGGTTTGGTATTGGTGCGTTGCCGCCGGCGCTAGTGGATGCCGAGTTGAGGCGGGGCGAGCTGGTGTTGCTGGAAGGGCTGCAACCCCCACCCAGCCTGGAACTGGTGGTGGCCTGGCAGACCGGGGTGGCGCTGGTGGATGAAGTGGTCGGGGTTTGCCGGCAGGTGCTGGAGGGGTATGCCCGAGATGTGGGTGGGCAGCGGATTGTGTTGGTTTCGTAGGTACTTGCCGTTAGAAATGCAGCGCCTGTGAGATCGAGCGCCGCCCGCGCGGCGCATCGCGAGCTGCGCTCGCTCCTACGTTTGTTTCGGGCCAATGTGTCCTGTGCCAAGCGCGCGCGACCGCCTTGGTGCATGGCTCGATATCGAAGGGTACAAACAAGCGGTCGCGCACTACCCTCACAGGCATAACTGGCCCGAAACAAACGTAGGAGCGAGCGCAGCTCGCGATGCGCCGCGTGGGCGGCGTTCGGCCTCCCAGGCGCTACAAGTTTTGTGGCGAGCTCAGCGCCAGCTCTCTTTGACCGCCCTGCGCCGCCCGCCGAGGATCACCCAGCCAATCCCCAGCAACAGGCTCTCAACCACAAAGGCCAGCAAAAACCCGGCTCCTACACCCCAGCCGACCGCCTCGGGCACCAACAGAATCTGGTAGCTGTAGCCATTGAGCGTTTCTTCCCGCAACTGCGGGTCAGCCTGCACCAGCACATGCCAGGTACGCTGCGCCCACGGCCCTTGCAACGCCTGCCATTCGTTTTCCAGCAGTTCGTTGCGGATCATCAGGCTTTCGATGCTGTTGGCATCGCTGTTGAACACCGGGTCGTCACTGCTGCGGTAATGCTGCAGAAGCGCCTGCAAGTCGCCCTTGAAAAAGCGCTCGGCCGTTTGCCGGAAGCCATCCAACGCCTCGCGTGATTCGAACAGGTGCGCCTCGACCCGCTGGCTGTAGTCCTTGACCAGCCCCGGAACCTGAATACCGGCCAGCAGGCCGAAAGTGAACAGCAGCAACCGCAGGTAACTTCTGAACATGCAGCGTCCTTAGCTCTGGCCGTGCGCCACGCACTCGCCGTGCCGCCACACGGCCCATTGACCCGGCTCGTAGCGCTGCCAGGTCTCATTTTCGGTCAGGGCCTCGGTGGCGATCACCGTGACCACGTCGTTGGGGGTGGTTTCGGTATGGAAATCGACGATCAGGTCGACATCCTTCAACCGCGCGGCACCGAAAGGCGCACGCCGGGTAATGTGTACCAGCTTGGTCGAGCAGAAGCAGAACAGCCAGTCGCCGTCACTGAGCATGCAGTTGAACACGCCCTGTCCACGGTAGCCGGCACAGGCTTCGACAAGCACCGGCAGCAGCTGTTCCACCGGCACCGGCTCGGGGAACGCACTGCGGATGCGATTGAGCAGGTCGCAGAAGGCCGCTTCGCTGTCGGTATCACCCACTGGTCGATAAAAACTGGCCAGGCCTTTGAAGTCACCCAGCTGGCCGTTGTGCGCGAAACACCAGTTGCGGCCCCACATTTCCCGCACGAACGGATGGGTGTTGGACAAGCACACCCGGCCAACGTTGGCCTGGCGGATATGGCCGATCACCACTTCACTCTTGATCGGGTAGCGCTGCACCAGGTTGGCCACTTCGGATTCGCTGCTGGCTGCCGGGTCCTGGAACAGGCGCAGGCCACGGCCTTCGTAAAAGCCGATGCCCCAGCCGTCACGGTGCGGGCCAGTACGCCCGCCGCGCTGCATCAGGCCGGTGAAGCTGAAAACGATATCGGTGGGGACGTTGGCACTCATGCCCAGCAGTTCGCACATAGGCGTGTCTCCTGCGCTTACAGACGGGGCTCGACCCGGCCATTGCCGCGCGGTGCGGCAGGGCGTGGGTCGTCGCGGTAACGGTCGCCGCGTTCGGCAGCCAAGGGCGCCTGGGCGGAGAGCTGGTCATCTTCAGCCGCCTGGCGCTGGGCAGCCGCCTCGGCTTGCGCACGGCGCTCACGGGCGCGCTTTTCCAGCGGCCAGCGCAGCACCACGAAGAGGAAGTAAAGGCCGAAGGCAATCATGCCGTACATGGCGAAATCGGATACCGCACGCCAGGCGTTGTTGCCGACCTTGAACGCGACATCCAGGGCCGTGATGGCAATGGCCGGGGCGAAGCTGTCCTTGACCGGGTCGACCACGGTCGGGGTCAGCAGCAGCACCGCCAGCACCACCCGCAGCGGTTCGCGCAGCCAGCGCCACATCCAGCCGGTGAGCTTGAAGCCCACCAGCAGGCAGCCCAAAGCGGCCACAGCGTACAGGCCCCAGGCGAAGGTGTAGTCGTTCTCGGTCATGGTGTTCGTGCAAGCCAGGCAAAGAGACGCCTATGATAAACACTTTTCCGGGCGCAGACAGTGTTTGCCTGTCCCTAGCCAAGAGATCGCCAATGCCCAACAAGCCCCAGCCGCCCATCGCCCACGCCGACAACACCACCGACCCGTACGCCTGGCTGCAACAGCGCGACACCTCCGAGGTGCTCGCCTACCTGCAAGCCGAAAACGCCTACCAGGAAGCCTGCCTGGCTGACCAGGCCCCCTTGCGCGAACAACTGTTCGAAGAGATCAAGGGCCGCATCCAGGAAACCGACCTGTCGCTGCCGTCTCCGTGGGGCCCTTACCTCTATTACACCCGCACCACCGCTGGGGACGAATACCCACGCCATTACCGCTGCCCTCGTCCGGCCGACGACGCCAACACCGTCGACGAGAGCCAGGAGCAACTGCTGCTCGACCCCAACGCCCTGGCCAAGGGTGGGTTCCTGTCGCTGGGCGCCTTCAACGTCAGCCCCGACCACCGCCTGCTGGCCTACAGCCTGGACACCAGCGGCGACGAAATCTACACCCTGTACGTCAAGGACCTGACCACTGGCAGCGTCACTGCCCTGCCCTTCGACGACTGCGACGGCAGCCTGACCTGGGCCAACGACAGCCAGACGCTGTTCTTCGCCGAACTGGATGACACCCACCGGCCATGGCGCCTGCGCCGCCACACCCTGGGCAGCGACGGTGCTCAGACCGTGTTCGAAGAGCCCGACGGGCGCTTCTTCCTGCACTGCTACCGCACCAGCTCCGAGCGCCAGCTGGTGCTGCTGCTGAACAGCAAAACCACCAGTGAAGCCTGGGTACTGGACGCCGAAACCCCACAGGCGCCGTTTACCTGCCTGGCCCCGCGTGTCGAAGGCCACGAGTACTTCCCCGACCACGGTCAGCTCGATGGCGAATGGCGCTGGTTTATCCGCACCAACCAGGACGGCATCAACTTTGCCCTGTACCACGCACCGGCCACGCCCGTACCAAGCCGTGAGCAATGGCAGGTGCTGGTGGCGCACCGCGACACGATCATGCTCGAAGGCCTCAGCCTGAATGCCGGCGCCCTCACCCTGAGCCTGCGCGAAGGCGGCCTGCCGATCATTGAAGTACGCCCGCAGGCTCTGCCGGCCTATCGCGTCGAACTGCCAGACGCGGCCTACAGCCTGTACGTGCAGGACAGCCTGGAGTTCGCCAGCACCCGCGTACGCCTGCGCTACGAGGCTCTCAACCGCCCGGCCCAGGTGCGCCAGCTGGAGCTGGCCACAGGCGCACAGGCCGTGCTCAAGCAAACCCCTGTACTGGGTGCATTCGATGCCGATGACTATGTGAGTGAGCGCCTGTGGGCCAGCGCAGCAGACGGCACCCGGGTGCCGATCAGCCTGGTGCGTCGCCGCCAGGACCTGGGCAAGACCGTGCCGCTCTACCTGTACGGTTACGGTGCCTATGGCGAAAGCCTCGATCCGTGGTTCTCCCATGCACGTCTGAGCCTGCTGGAGCGCGGCGTGGCGTTTGCCATCGCCCATGTGCGTGGCGGCGGTGAACTGGGTGAGGCCTGGTACCGCGCCGGCAAGCAGGAGCACAAACACAACACCTTCAGCGATTTCATCGCCTGTGCAGAGCACCTGATTGCCGAGGGCGTGACCGCCTCTGACCGGCTGGCCATCAGTGGCGGCAGTGCCGGTGGCCTGCTGATGGGCGCGGTGCTCAACCTGCGCCCCGAACTGTTCCGCTGTGCAATTGCCGAAGTGCCGTTCGTCGACGTGCTCAACACCATGCTCGACCCCGAACTGCCGCTGACCGTGACCGAGTACGACGAATGGGGCAACCCTGAAGAGCCTGAGGTGTATGAGCGGATCAAGGCGTATGCGCCGTATGAGAACGTGAAAGCCCAGGCCTATCCGGCGATGCTGGTGGTGGCGGGTTACAACGACAGCCGCGTGCAGTACTGGGAAGCGGCCAAGTGGGTGGCGCGGTTGCGTACCCGCAAGACCGACAGCAACCTGCTGTTGCTCAAGACCGAGATGGGGGCTGGGCATGGCGGGATGAGCGGGCGGTACCAGGGGTTGAAGGATGTGGCGCTGGAATATGCGTTCGTGCTTGGCGAGCTGGGGGTGGTGTAAAGCCGAGATTCAAACCCCCACGCAATCCCTGTGGGAGCGCGCCAGCGCTTAGGTTTTGTGCAAGACCATTGCTCCCACATGATCGGCGCGGGCCGCTCTCTCTCAATCGTCCTGCGCCGCCGGCTTCTGTGGCTCCGGCCGCATACCCGGTAATGGCTGGTCCTTCGGCGGCCCCGGCACCGGCATGGGCGGCAACAGCGGCGCCCCCGGCTGGCTGTCATAAGCCTTGGGCGGCGTACTCGGGGTAACCTGCGGGTATGGCGTGGGCGTCGGCGTGCCCGGCGCACCAGGCACAGGCGTCGTCAACCGGGGTGGTGTGCTGGCCGCTTCGGCCAGCGGCAAGCCAGCCAACAACAGCGCGGTGAGGATCGCGTGAACCATCAGCAACCTCCTGTCGGGAACCTTCCTACAGGCTACGCCTAAATCAAAGCTTTCGCCTGTCCGCCCGCCCTGCAAGCGCGCTAGACTCAATGACATAACCGTCATTTGCCTGATCAGAACAAAGGAAACACCATGAGCTCCACCTCTTCCGCCGCCGCCACCGCGCGCCTCGACCGCATCCTGGCCGATGCCAAGCGTGACAAGGAAATGGGCTACCGCGACAAGGCCCTGAGAATGTACCCGCACGTGTGCGGCCGCTGCGCCCGCGAGTTCGCTGGCAAGCGCCTGAGCGAGCTGACCGTGCACCACCGCGACCACAACCACGACAACAACCCGCAGGACGGCTCCAACTGGGAGCTGCTGTGCCTGTACTGCCACGACAACGAGCACTCGCGCTACACCGACCAGCAATACTTCAGCGAAGGCTCCACCAGCACCCCAAGCATCGCCAAGGCCACCCACAACCCGTTCGCCGGGCTGGCGGGCATGCTGAAGAAAGACTGACCATCGATTCGCCCCCCGCTGCTGCCGGGCAGCCCGTATAATCGCGCTTTTTCGTGAAGGGCCCCGGTACGTGGCAAACAAACGATACAGCTGCATCGGCCTGTTCAACCCCAAGTCGCCAGAAAACGTCGGCTCGGTGATGCGCGCTGCGGGCTGCTATGGCGTCAATTCGGTGTTCTACACCGGCAAACGCTACGAACGCGCGCGTGACTTCGTCACCGACACCAAGCGCGTGCATTACGACATTCCGCTGATCGGCATCGACGACCTGCAACGCATCATCCCGCTGGGCTGCACGCCGGTGGCGGTGGAGCTGGTGGACGGAGCGCGGCCATTGCCGGAATACACCCACCCGGACCGTGCCATCTACATCTTCGGGCCAGAGGACGGCTCGTTGAGCGAGGATGTGCGGGGCTGGTGTGAAGAGACCATCTACATACCGACCGAAGGTTGCATGAACCTGGCGGCGACGGTGAATGTGGTGCTGTACGACCGCATGGCCAAGGGGCTGAATACCCGGTCGGGGCCCAAGTTCAAGTAATAAAAAGGCCGCCACTGCAAAAGCAGGGCGGCCAGGTGCCGAACTCCGTCAGAACAGCACCGGTCTTGCTCTTCTGGATCGAAACCCAGCGTGGATGAGCCCTCTGCACGACACGGGATGTCGCCGGGCGCACCGACTGAACCATGGCGAGGGTGAAAGGGTCAGCTGCTTACACTCACAAGGAGGCCTTGCCATGCTTGATATCCATAACGCGACAACGTCGCAGCACAATGTCCATGGCCTGGAACGGGTCGGCTCGCTGGCCGGTGGCGCGTTGATGTTCAGCAAGGGGCTGCGCCATGGCGGCCTGATTGGTTTGCTGCAAATGGTGGTGGGGGGCGTTGCGGTGGCACGCGGGGTCAGCGGGCATTGCTCGACCAAGGCGTGGTGGCAGCGGCATCGGCAGGAATATCACCGGTTGCGTTCGGACATAGAACGCAGTGCGGCGGAGCTGGAGGCGTTGAAGGCCAGTGCCAAGGCGGCGACCAGAGGGGTGTCGGTGACTGGGCAGAATCCGTTGGCTGGACGTTGATTTCTGCACTGCCTGTACCGGCCGCTTCGCGGGTACAGGCGATGGAGATATCTAACGTAACGCCTTGCTCTGCAGGACCTCGGACTTGCGTCCCAGCACGTTCTCGCTGATTTGCACAAAGTCTTCGGTGCTCACGCTGGGCAGGCGCATCAGGCCGCGCACCACATCGTCCAGCGAACGCTTGGCCTGGGTATGGATACGGATTTCCTTGTCCAGTGCCTGCAACAGCATCACCCCGCGCGCCACCTGGGCAGGGCTGGCGCGTTCACCTTTGAGCCGGGTGACCTTGGCGCCCTGTTTGCTCAGGCGTGCCTGCCAGGCCTGGTAACGGTCATCGCTCACCCCGCCCGAGCGGCGCAGCAACTCGCTGGCGTAGTAGTCGGTCAGGCTTTCCACCAGCCAGTCACTGCCGTCACGCCCATGGATCTGCGCAAACAGCTGCACCACTTCGCGCAGCAACGGGCTGCTGCCATTCTCGCTTACCATCGGCCGGGCGCTGTGCAGGTACAGCGAGCCCTGTGCTGCCATTGCCCCACGCCACATGCCGTCACGGGCACCGACCAGCAGCAGCTTCGGCGGGTTGCGCGGGAACACCGCCTGCAACTGCGGCCATACGAAGGTCAGCAGGGTCAGGCTGTCCATACGCCGCATACCCTGCCCCACCGGCGCAGCCACGGTGACCTCGGTATCGCCCAGGCGAGCACGGCGGCTGCCCAGATCGCCGGCCAGCATCCAGCCAGTGGGGCGGTCGAACAGGCGCGAAACGTTGTCGATGCGGAACTTGTCCTTGCCGATGCGCGGCCAGGAGGTCTCGATACTTTTCCAGCCCTCGGGCAGGTCGAACGCCAGGCGTGCCACCAGCTCGGTGCCATCCTGCTGGTCGAGGCGCGCGGGCGGCACCAGCTGGTCACCGAGGAACAACGCCCAGTGCGGGGTAACACGCGAGGAATAGGCACCGCTGGCGAGCTTCTGGTCCAACTGCACGCGGTAGCTGAGGCTGGTCTTGCCGGCCGCCGGCTGCCACACGCCGCGCTGCCCCTGCAATTGCCATTGGCCATCGGCCTGGAAGCCGCTATAGGCCCCAGCCTTGCCCAGGTCGAAGTCAAGGCTGCGCACGGCGCTGCCTTCGGCCAATGTGAGGCGGACTTCAGCTTGGCCACTGGCAGGCAACAAACGCACCTGGTAATCGAGGTCGACCTTTTTCGCCCAGGCCGGCGAACTGGACATCAGGCCCAACAACAGCAACAGCTGGCAACGCATACAGAAACTCCTTGTTTCCCCGTGGCAGCGGGCCGCGCCGGTCAGCTGGCGCGGAAGATCAGGTGGTCTTCCCAGTCGTCTTCGTGCACATCGTGTTCACTGAGCATACGCCCCGACTGGGAAATGCGCTGTTCATGGACTTGCTGGCGGTCGCCGCAGACCAGGTGATGCCAGGCGGGCAAGTCCTTGCCCTCGCTGACCAGACGGTAACCGCAGGTACTCGGCAGCCACTTGAACTGGTCGGCTTTGCCCGGCGTGAGCTGGATGCAGTCCGGCACGTGGTCGAAGCGGTTGGGGTAGTCGCTGCACTGGCAGGTGTGCAGGTCCAGCAGCTTGCAGGCGATGCGCGTGTAATAGACGCTGTTGTCGTCCTCGTCCTCAAGCTTTTGCAGGCAGCACAGGCCGCAGCCGTCGCACAGCGACTCCCACTCTGACGGGCTGAGTTGTTCGAGGGTCTTGCGCCGCCAGAACGGCGCGTTTTCAGCGATCATCACACGGTTTCCTGCATTCTTCATTGGGCCACGGCGCGCGGCGGCGCCAGTCTAGAGCCTGACCTTGCGCAAAGCCAGACCGCTTGTCAGTCACGACGGGACGCAGTAGCGTGAGGGTTTCCCGTCCTTTTGCAGGAGCTGTCATGAGCGCCAACCCTCGCATTGCCGACTACGCCATCAACGAGCAGTTCATCAACCGCTGGTCGCCGCGTGCTTTCACCGCCGAGCCGATCAGCGAAGAAACGCTGTTGAGCTTCCTGGAAGCCGCCCGTTGGGCTCCGTCGGCGTACAACTCGCAGCCTTGGCGCTTCCTGTATGCCCGCCGCGATACGCCAAACTGGGAGCGTTACCTGAACCTGTTGGTGCCGTTCAACCGCAGCTGGGCACAACAGGCCTCGGCACTGGTGCTGATCATTTCCAAGACCACCTTCGCCGCCCCGGGCGCCACGGAGGAAAAGCCGGCACTGTGGCATACCTTCGACACCGGTTCCGCCTGGGGGCACCTGGCCCTGCAGGCCAGCATCAGCGGCTGGCACACCCATGGCATGGCCGGCTTCGACCAGGACCTGGCGCGTCAGGAGCTGAAGGTTCCTGAAGGTTATGTGCTGCATGCCATGGTGGCGATCGGCAAACTGGGTGAAAAGGCCAGCCTGGATGAGGCGTTGCAGGCGCGCGAAGTGCCGAGCCCGCGCAAGCCATTGAGCGAGCTGGCGGCTGAGGGTGATTTTAGCCTGTAAGCCTTGTGATGGCCTTAATGGCCTCTTCGCGGGCAAGCCCGCGAAGAGGCCAGTACAGGCACTACAAATCAATAGCCCCGGGCAAAGTCCACCTCACCCCGCAAGCCCTGCCCCGCTACATACGCCTGCACATTCTCGACAAACAGCCGCACCATCGCCGTCGGTGAGGTGGGTGCCGAGCTGTGTCCGGTCAGCAGCAAGCCCCAGGCGGTCCAGAACGGGTGCTGTTTGGGCAGCGGTTCCTGGCGGCACACATCGATCACCGCACCGGCCAGATGCCCGTCCTTCAGCGCCTCGACCAAGTCCGCATCCACCACCGCCGCGCCGCGCCCGGCATTGATGAACAGCGTGCTCGGCTGGAAGCACTTGAACAGCGCCGCGTCATACAGGTCATGGGTAGCCGGGGTGTCCGGCAGCAGGTTGAGCACGTAGTCGACCTGGCCAACCATACGCGGCAAGTCGGCCAGCGCCGCCACCTCGACGAACGGTGCCTGCTCCCGGGCACTGCTGGCGACCCCGTACAGCACCACACCAAACGGCTGCAGGAACTCGGCCACGCGCTGGCCAATGTCGCCGGTGCCCACGATCAGCACCTTGCGCCCTTCCAGCGTACGTCCTGGGCGATCGTCCCAGCGCCGCTCCACCTGGCTGACCAGGCGCGACAGCACCTCGCGTTCGTGGCCGAGCATGTAGGTAAGCATGTACTCGGCCATCACCTGGCCGAAGATGCCTACCGCGCGGGTCAGGCGATAGTCACGCGGCAAGCCATCGGCCAGCAACGGCGTGATACCCGCCCAGGTCGACTGCACCCAGTCCGGCTTGTGGCCTTGGCGCAGCAAGCTCGCCAGCAGGTCCGGCTGGCCCAGCCACACCTTGCACTGCGGTGCCTGGCGGGCCAGTTCGGCGGAATCACCGCTGGTCAGTACTTCCACATCAGGCGCAGCTTCGCGCAAAAGCGCGGCGTAACGAGCATGATCATGCTCAGCAATCAGTACGCGCATGGTCAGACCGGGTCGTTTCGGCGCAGTAGCTCTTCAGGCAGGTGCTCGATGTACTCGTCTTCCGCTGGCGGCATCTGCAGGTGGTAGCCCTGGTTGTCGAGGTTTTCCAACACCTTGGCGATGTCCTCGCGGGCCAGCTTGCGCTCCGGGGTGAGCACCAGGTCGAAGGCATGCACAGGGGTGCCGAAGAACGGCAGCAGGCCTTCCGGCACGCGCTCCAGGCCGTCGGCCTTGAGCACATACAGGTACATTTCGTTCTTGCGGGGGCTCTTGTAGATCGAGCAAATGCGTTTCATCGGGTCTCTCCGGCACCTGCAAGGCTGTCCAGCAGGGCCTGGCCCATACGCTCACGGCGCCAGCCGCGCAGCGAATCGGGCAGTTGATAAGGGCCATTGGGGTAGCCGCTCTTGAGCAGCGCTTCCAGGGCTTTCTTGCGCAGCATCAGCTCGGGGGCGATCCCCAGGCGCTCGCCTTCGGCCTGGCCGATGGCACGCAGCTGCTTGAGGATGCCGGCGGCCTCGATCGGCAGCGGCTCGGGCAAAGGCGCTGGCCACTGCTCGGCAGGCAGGCTGGCGGCGCGCTGGATCAGCTTGATCAGGAACTCGCCGTCCTGACGAATGGTGCGCGGGTGCATC
The DNA here is from genome assembly GCF_043103635.1 of Pseudomonas sp. yb_9. Classification (NCBI taxonomy): domain Bacteria; kingdom Pseudomonadati; phylum Pseudomonadota; class Gammaproteobacteria; order Pseudomonadales; family Pseudomonadaceae; genus Pseudomonas; species Pseudomonas sp. yb_9. Next base: position 25,117 of record NZ_JBICKA010000012.1, read on the forward strand.
TCGTCGATTCTGGCCAGCGCCGAGAGGTTGTTCGGCTGGCTCTTGGCCATGGGCCACAGCGAGTGCTCCTTGAGGATGCGGTTGCGCGGCACATCGCGGCTACGGGCTTCACGCTCGCGCCAGGCACACAGCTCTCGCAACACCGCCAGTTGCTGGGGGGCCAGCTTCCAGGCGAGCTTGACGTCGCGGTACAGGGTTTCGGGCTCGACCTCACGGCGCAAGGCGGCCACCAGCTCGGCGCCGTCTTCCAGCACCCAGGCGTACTTGTCGTCGCTCAGGCGCGGGCGCAAGGCGGTGAACAGCTCGGCCAGGTGCACGGCATCTTCGGCGGCATAGCTGACCTGTGTGTCGGAGAGCGGGCGCTGCAGCCAGTCAGAGCGGGTTTCGCCCTTGGGCAGCTCGATACCCAGCACCTCCTGCACCAGGCGCGAATAGCCCATGGAGAAGCCCAGGTTCAGGTAGCCGGCTGCCAGCTGGGTGTCGAACAGCGGCTGCGGCAGCTTGCCGGTCAGGCGCAACAGCACTTCGAGGTCTTCGCTGCAGGCGTGCAGCACCTTGACCACACCGCTGTCTTCGAGCAAGTCGGCCAAGGGTTGCCAGTTACCGATCAGCAACGGGTCGATAAGGTAGGCCCGCTGACCGTCGCCGATCTGGATCAGCCCGGCTTTCGGGTAGAAGGTGTCAACCCGCATGAATTCGGTGTCGACAGCGACAAAAGGCAGTTGGTGCCAGTCGCGGCAGTGTTCGGCCAGGCTCTGGTCGTCACGGATCCAGTGAATTTCGATGGCCACAAGGCTCTCCCACTAACATTGGCGCGCAGTATATACGGCGCGGGCACTGCTGGTGAAACCCGGGCCATCCTTGATATCGATAAGTGGTGGTGTGTGGGTCAGCGTTTGGCCGCCAACCACGGACGGCAGCTCGCAAACATGTCCAGCGACTGCTGATACACCTCGGTGCGCACCTGCAACAGGCCGAGCATGGAGTGGAACAGGTTGTCCTGCGACAGCGGCGCATCGCTGAGCTTGGCCAGGCAGTCGGTGTCGATGCCGAAATCGTCCTTGTAGCTGTCGGAGAACCAGGTCAGCAATGGCACGTGCTTCTGCTGCTCCGGGGCGATGGCGTAAGGCGTGCCGTGCAGGAACAGGTTGTACTCACCCAGCGACTCGCCATGGTCGGACAGGTAAATCATTGCGGTGTCGACCTTGTCCTGTTTGCTGCGCAGGGTGTCGATCAGCGACGCCAGCACTTTGTCGGTGTAGGCCAGGGTGTTGTCGTAACCGTTGATGATGTCTTGCTCGCTGCACTGGTTCAGCGCGTTGCTCTGACACACCGGCGCGAAGCGCTCACTGTCACTTGGGTAGCGCTTGAAATATTCCGGGCCGTGGCTGCCCATCTGGTGCAGCACCAGCACGGTGTCCTTGTCAAGGTTGTCGATCAGCGCGTCCAACCCTTGCAGCAGGATCTGGTCATGGCATTCGCCATTGGCACACAGCTGCGGGTCGTTGAGGTTGCTGACATCGATGAACTGCACACGGTCGCAGGTGCCTTTGCAGCCCGACTGGTTGTCGCGCCACTGCACGGCCAGGCCGGCCCGCTGGAGGATATCCAGCAGCCCTTCGCGGTTCTTGGCCACGCGGGCATCGTATTCCTTGCGGGTCATACCCGAGAACATGCACGGCACCGAGACAGCTGTTTCCGTCCCGCACGAATGCACATCGGAAAACGCCACCAGGCCTTGCTCCTTGGCCAGGTTCGGGGTGGTATCGCGGTCATAGCCCAACACGCCAAAGTGGTCGGCCCGCGCACTTTCACCCACCACCAGCACGGTCAACGACTTGCGCTCATGCTTCTGCCAGGCGGCATCACGCTTGGCATCTTCGCCATAGTGCTGGAAAGGACGCGATGCGGTACCGACGCGTTCGCTGACATAGCCAATGGAGGCACCGACGATATTGCTGGGGGTCAGCATCAGGCGCAACTCGTGGTGGTTGCGAAACAGCGAGGACAACCCTTGATAGTTGACCAGCGCCACCGAGCCCAGAGCTACCACGCAAGCGCCACTGACTACCAGCTTGCCCAGCAACTCGCGGTGCCAGGGACGGTAGGCAATGGGCGCCTTCCACAACAGCACCGAAGGCAGCACGCCCAGCCCCAGGATATACAAGGCAAACTTCAGCGAAAGCAGGTCGCGCACTTCGGCTACGTTGGTTTCTGCAATATTGCGGAACATACCCGCATCAATAAGGACGCCGTATTGATTCATGAAGTAAGCCACACCCGCGCCACTCATGAACAACACGATAAGTACCGGCTTCAATACATATCGGAAGGCAAACAACGTGAGGATGAGATTGAAAGCGAACAACATCAGCACGGCAAACGCCAGGCTCAGCCACAGCCCGGACAGGCCGGCAGGCACCACCTCTTGCAGGTGCCCCCAAAGGAACATGTTCAAGCCAATCAGCAGGTAAAGGCTGGCCAGCAGCGTGACCCATTCAGTCCGCAGGGATTTGAAGTTGAGCATTAGCGTTCGCAATCAAGAGTGATTATCAACCCCCAGGCCGGCTGGCACCGTGGGAAAGTTGGGCGAACTCTAGAAAGCCCGTCATCAATTTTTTGTGAAAAAGTTGGTAACAATTTCGTGAGGGCGCGCCTTTCGGTGATTAACGGCGCTTCATTCAGCTGCCATTCAGGCTGGCCGACATCACCGGCCTGCGCAAAGGCGGCTATCCTCAGAGGTCAGGACCTTATTGACAACCCTGACAGAGGTGAAGAAATGCCAGTTCCGCATGATCTGCTCGCTGACCTGCACGTTACCGCCGATGCATTCCAGGCGCTCATTGACAAGGACCAGACGCTGCACTCACTGCACAAGGAATACAACGCCAAGGACAAGGAGGTGGTCGCCGCCGAAGGCAACGGCACCAACGACGACACCGTCAACCGCCTGCGCAAGGAACGGTTGCTGATCAAGGACAAGATCGAACGGATCATTCATCCGCCGAAATCCTGATGGAAATGCATTGAATTCACTGGCCCCTTCGCGGGTTCACCCGCGAAGGGGCCAGCAACCCTTACACAGCTGCCGAAGCTTTCAAGGCGCCATCCAGATCCTCGATCAGATCACGGTAATCCTCGATCCCCATCGAAAGCCGCAGCAGGTTCTCGCTGATCCCCATCACCCCTTTCTGCTCCGGGCTCAGCGAGCAGTGCGACATGGTCCACGAGTGGTTGATCATGCTCTCCACCCCACCCAGCGAGTCGGCCAGCACAAAGATCTGCAACGCTTCCACCAAGCGGTTGAGCGCGGCGCGGTCGCCCTTGACCTTCATGGCCACCACCGCCCCGCCACTGCGCATCTGGCGTTTGCACAATTCGTGTTGCGGGTGGCTTTCCAGGCCCGGGTAATACACCTGCTCGATCTGCGGATGGTTTTCGAGGAAGCGCGCCACCTGCAGGGCATTGCCACACTGGCGCTCCATGCGTACATCCAGCGTTTTCAGGCCACGCAGGGCCAGGTAGCAGTCGAACGGCCCCTGCACCGCGCCAATTGCCATGCTGATGCGGCGAAGGCGCGCCAGCAGTGCATCGTTGGCCGCCACCACCACACCACCGGTGAGGTCGGAGTGGCCACCGATGTACTTGCTGGCCGAGTGCATCACCAGGTCCACGCCCAAGGTGATCGGGCGCTGGTTCCACGGCGAGCAGAAGGTATTGTCGATGCAGGTGAGGATGCCCCGGGCCTTGGCCAGGTCGCACACGGCCTTGATGTCGACCAGGTGCAGCAGCGGGTTGGTCGGCGATTCGATCCAGATCAGCTGGGTTTGGGGCTTGATGGCGGCGGCCACGGCCTCCAGGTCGTTGAGGTCGACATAGGTGGTGGTCAGGCCCGAGGTGCGGCTGCGGTAGTCTTCCAGAATACGGAAAGTGCCGCCGTACACGCCGTTCATCACCACGACATGGGCATCCTTGGGCAGCAGCTCCAGCACCGTCGCGGTAGCGTTCACGCCCGAGGCACAGGCAACCGCGCCCACGCCCTCTTCCAGCGCGGCGACACAGGTTTCGTAGGCATGCCGGGTGGGGTTGCCAACGCGGCTGTAGGAGTATTCCGGTTTGTCATCCAGGCTGCGTTTGGTGAACGAGCTGGCGGTGACGATGGCTGGAAAAATGGCGTTTTCAGCGACGCTGAACTGCTCGCCGGCGTTAATGGTACGGGTGGCGAAATTGCGCGGCTTGTCGGACATGGTCAGGCCCATTGGCAGAGTTAAGGCTGCAACTATCGCACAACCCAAATGTTCTGGCCTTGGGGTAATCTGTGAAAAATTTTCTTCACGGCCCGCGCGCGATATGGACAGTTTCGACCAGCACATTCTTACCCTGCTTCAGCGCGATGCTTCGATATCGCTCAAGGACCTGGCCGAGGCCGTCAACCTGTCCACCACGCCCTGCTGGAAGCGGGTCAAGCGCCTGGAAGAAGAAGGCTACATTCTTGGCCGCGTCGCCCTGCTCGACCCCGAACGGCTTGGCCTGGGGCTGACGGTGTTCGTCCAGCTCAAGACCCAGCGCCACGACAGCGCCTGGCTTGAGCAGTTTGCCGCGACCGTGACCGGGTTCGAGGAAGTGATGGAGTTCTATCGCATGTCCGGCGACTGGGATTACATGCTGCGGGTGGTGGTGGGGGATATTGCGGCGTATGACCGGTTCTACAAAAAGCTGATTACCCGTACCGATGGGCTATCTAACATTACGTCCAGTTTTGCCATGGAGCAGATGAAATACACCACGGCCTACCCGGTACGTCGATCCTGAATCGGCGTTGGATTCTTCGCGGGCAACCCATCAATCCAAGGCCAACACCGCCGCAATCCGGTTCCCCACCTTGGCTTTCTCGACCTTGATCGCCACAAACTTCGACGTCGGTGTATAGGTCCCCACGCCATAACTCTCCAGCGGCACCAGCGGGTTGGTTTCCGGGTAGTAGGCCGCCGCCTGCCCTTCAGGCACGTCATACGCCACCAGGCGGAACCCCGACACCCGCCGCTCTACGCCATCCTCCCACAGCGACACCAGGTCCACATGCTCACCCGGCTCGAAGCCCAGGCGGCGAATATCGGCCTCGTTCACAAACACCACTTCACGCAGGCCGAACACCCCACGGTAGCGGTCGTCCAGGCCATACAGGGTGGTGTTGTACTGGTCGTGCGAGCGTAGGGTCTGCAGGATCAGGTCGGGCTTGTCACCCCGCGCCAGCACCTTGGCGTTGATCAACTCCTCCGGCAGTGCGTGAGGCATGAACCGTGCCTTGCCCGTGGCCGTGCGGAAGTTGCGATCGGCGGCATTGTTGCCCAGGTGGAAGCCGCCCGGGCTGTGCAGGCGTTCGTTGAAACCGGTGAAACCCGGGATCACGTCGGCAATCATGTCACGAATGCGGTTGTAGTCGGCCACCGCATACTCCCAGTCGATCGGCTGGTTGCCCAGCGTGGCCTTGGCCATGCCGGCGATGATCCACGGCTCCGAGCGCAGGTGCGGTGAGCGCGGGCGCAGCTGGCCGTTGGAAATGTGCACCATGCTGAAGGTGTCTTCCACGGTCACGCCTTGCGGCCCTTCGGCCTGCAGGTCGATTTCGGTCCGGCCCAGGCAGGGCAGGATCAACGCATCGCGGCCGGTGACCAGGTGTGAGCGGTTGAGTTTGGTGGAAATCTGCACGGTCAACGCGCAGTTCTGCAGCGCCGCGTGGGTGCGCGGGGTGTCCGGGGTGGCTTGGGCAAAGTTGCCCCCCAGGGCGACGAACACCTTGGCCCGCCCCTCTTCCATGGCCTTGATCGCCAGCACCGCGTTGTGCCCATGGGCACGCGGCACACGGAACTGGAAGCGTTTTTCGATGGCATCGAGCAGCGCCGGCCTGGGCTTTTCGTCGATGCCCATGGTGCGGTCACCCTGCACGTTGCTGTGGCCACGTACCGGCGACAAGCCAGCGCCGGGTTTGCCGACGTTGCCGCGCAGCAGTTGCAGGTTGACGATTTCCTGCACGGTCGGTACCGAATGGCGGTGCTGGGTGACGCCCATGGCCCAGCACATGATCACCCGCTCTGCCTTTCGGTACATGCGTGCCGCCAGTTCGATCTCGGCCAGGGTCAAGCCCGACTGCTTGACAATGTGCTCCCACGAGGTGGCGTCCACTGCCGCCAAATAGTCATCGACGCCGCTGGTGTGTTCGGCGATGAAAGCACGGTCGAACACCGCCGGCTCACCGTTGGCCTGGGCTTCGCGCTCCCACTGCAACAGGAATTTGGCAATGCCACGCATGGCCGCCATGTCACCGCCCAAGGCCGGGCGGAAGTAGGCGCTGGACGTCGGCTCGGAGCCGTTGCTGAGCATTTCGAACGGGTGCTGCGGGTGCTGGAAGCGCTCCAGGCCACGCTCTTTCAGCGGGTTGAAGCAGACCACCTGGGCGCCGCGCTTCACCGCTTCGCGCAATGGTTCAAGCATGCGTGGGTGGTTGGTGCCTGGGTTCTGACCGATGACGAAGATCGCGTCGGCCAGCTCCAGGTCGTGAAACACGACAGTGCCTTTGCCCACCCCGAGGGTTTCCGACATGCCTGCACCGCTGGCTTCGTGGCACATGTTCGAGCAATCGGGGAAGTTATTGGTGCCGTAAGCGCGCACGAACAGCTGGTAGAGGAACGCCGCCTCGTTGCTGGCCCGGCCCGACGTGTAGAACTCGGCCTCGTCTGGCGACTGCAGCGCACGCAGGTGCCTGGCGACCAGCTCGAAGGCCTCCTGCCAGGTGGTTTCGACATAGTGGTCGGTGGCAGCGTCGTAGCGCATCGGGTGCGTGAGGCGGCCCTGGTATTCGAGCCAGTAGTCAGTCTGTTCCTTCAGCGCGCTGACGCTGTATTTGGCGAAGAACGCCGGGGCAACCGAGCGGCCGGTGGCTTCCCAGTTGACCGCCTTGGCGCCGTTTTCGCAGAACTTGACCATGTCGCTTTCCGGCGACTCCCCCCAGGCACAGCCGGGGCAGTCGAAGCCGCCGTTCTGGTTGGTCTTGAGCATGGCCCGCAGGTTCTTGAAGGCATTTTCGCTGCCCAGCCAGCTTTTGGTCACGCTCTTGAGCGCTCCCCAGCCGGCGGCTGCGCCTTTGTAGTCCCGGATGTGTTCGTCCTGGCTCATGCGATGAATCCTCACGCTTCGATGCTTTTTTTCAGCCTATTGAGCGTGGGGGTGGGGCGTCCAATCGAAAGATCTTACGGCGTGATAAGCGGTTTCGATCATGGGGTGGAAGCTTTGAGGCATCGGGCCTGCAGCCGTGATAGAAACCATCGATCAACCAGTCGGGCAAAGCAATTTGACGGCCCTGCGGCCAGGCTATAGCTTGGAGTGAACCCACCCCATTCGAGCGCGAACGTGGAACAGAACAGCCGGGCCCTGATCGACGGCTTCAACCGGAAAATCGACTACCTTCGGATGTCGGTCACCGACCGCTGTGACTTCCGTTGCGTGTACTGCATGGCCGAAGACATGCAGTTTTTGCCGCGCCAGCAGATCCTCAGCCTCGAAGAACTGTTCCAGGTGGCCGAGCGCTTCGTCGCCCTGGGCACCCGCAAGATCCGCCTGACCGGCGGCGAGCCGCTGGTACGCCAGGGCATCGTCGAGCTGTGCGGGCGGATTGCCGCCCTGCCCGGCCTGCGCGAGCTGTGCATGACCAGCAACGGCTCGCAACTCGGGCGCCTGGCGCAGCCGCTGTTCGACGCCGGGCTGTCGCGCCTGAACATCAGCCTCGACAGCCTGGACACCGAACGCTTCAAGCAGCTGACCCGTACCGGCGACCTGCACCAGGTCATCGCCGGGATCGACGCCGCACGCCAGGCCGGCTTCAAGCGCATCAAGCTCAACTGTGTGGTACTCAAAGGCCGCAACGACCACGAGCTGGTCGACCTGGTGCGCTTTGCCATCGATCGGGAGCTGGACATCACCTTCATCGAAGAAATGCCGCTGGGGGTAATCAGTGAACACGAACGTGGCGAGTCGTTCTGCTCCAGCGACGAAGTACGCGAGCGCCTGGCAGAACAGTTCACCCTGGTGGAGTCCACCGAATCATCACAGGGCCCTGCCCGCTACTGGCGCCTGGCCGAAGCCGCCAACACCCGGGTCGGTTTCATCTCGCCGCACAGCCACAACTTTTGCGCCACCTGCAACCGCGTGCGCCTGACGGTCGAAGGCCGCCTGTTGCTGTGCCTGGGCAACGAACACTCGGTAGACCTGAAGCACGTGCTGCGTGCTCACCCAGGCAACCGCGAGCGCCTGGAAAAGGCCATCCGCGACTCCCTGCACCTCAAGCCCTACCGCCACCACTTCGAAGTGGGTGGCGATGTGCAGATCCTGCGCTTCATGAACATGACCGGCGGCTGAACGGCCGTCTCTGGATTTCCATGATTGTTCACCCAACCCCCGATGTACTGCGTGTGCTGTTCACCCTGAAGGGGTCGATCGTCAAGCGCATCGCCCTGCGCTGCCTGATGGTGACCCTGTTGGCCGCGCTGATCGTGCTGGTCGAGCGCCATTTCCCCGCGTTTTTCTACCCGGTCAGTGCCACGCCGTTTACCTTGCTGGGCCTGTCGCTGTCGATCTTCATGAGCTTTCGCAACAACGCCTGCTACGACCGCTGGTGGGAGGGCCGTAAGGCCTGGGGCAAGCTGATTATCGAAACCCGCTCGTTCGTGCGCGAAAGCGTGGTGATTGCTGACCAAGCGCTGCGCGCAGAGCTGCTGCGCAGCCTGTGTGGCTATGCCCATGCGCTGAATGCCCGCCTGCGTAACGAGGACGACCTGGCGGCCGCCCGGCCCTGGCTGGCCCGACCAGAGGCGATCAGCCCGCATAACGTGTGCGATGGCATCCTGTGCGACATTGGCCAGCATTGCTCGCGGCTGGCGGAACAACAGCACATCAGCGATTGGCGCTACAGCCTGCTGGAACAGCGGCTGGTAGGCCTGACCGAGGTGCAGGCCACCTGTGAGCGGATCAAGTTCACACCATTACCGTTCCCCTACACACTGTTGCTGCACCGCACCATCTACATCTTCTGCCTGCTGCTGCCGTTTGCCCTGGCCGAGCCGCTGGGCTGGCTGGCACCGCTGTTCACCACCATCGTGGGGTACACGTTCTTCGGGCTGGATGCGATTGGCAACGAACTGGAAGACCCGTTCGGGCGGGATGAGAACGACTTGCCGACCGATGCCATGGTGCGGACGGTGGAGCGGGATGTGCTGGCGGGATTGGGGGAGACGCAGTTGCCACCGGCGTTGTTGCCGGTGGGGTATGTGTTGAGCTGACGGTGTGTGATTGCCTGTTCTGGCCTCTTCGCGGGCAAGCCCGCTCCCACAGAGACCTCACACACTTCGAATCCTGTGCTGTACCTATGGGAGCGGGCTTGCCCGCGAAGAGGCCCGTGCAGGATGTTGTATCAGCCCCGAGTTGCGCAGGCATCGATCGGCAACAGGTGTTTGACGAAGTTGCACGGCCGGTGCCTTGCATCCAGCTGCTCCGCCAGAATTCCTTCCCACGCCGTACGGCAGGCGCCGGTGGAACCCGGCAAGCAGCACACCAACGTGCGGTTGGACAACCCGGCCAGCGCTCGGCTCTGCACGGTAGAACTGCCGATATCCAGAATCGACAGCGCCCGGAACAGCTCGCCAAAACCATCGATGCGCTTGTCCAGCAGGCACTCGACCGCCTCCGGTGTGCTGTCACGCCCGGTAAAGCCGGTACCGCCGGTTATCAGCACCACCTGCACCTGCTCGTCGGCAATCCAGGTGGCGACCTGGGCGCGGATCTTGTACAGGTCGTCCTTGAGCAACGCCCGCGCCACCAGCCGGTGGCCGATCTCGACCGACCGGCTGGCCAGCAGCTCGCCGGAGGTATCGTTGTCGTAGGTACGGGTGTCGCTGACGGTCAGCACGGCGATGTTGAGCGGTACGAAGACCGCATCGGGTTGGACGCGCACGGTAAAAGCTCCTTGAATGGCATTGTCACCACGCTAGAGGCGTGGCTCGGGGGCGTCCAATCGGTATGGCTTACCGGCCGATCAATGACATCTATCGCAGACGTGGGTTATGGTCTGCACAACCCTACGCCAGGCACTTTCATGGACATCAAGCAGCTCAAGTTCCTCATCGCCCTCGACCAGACCCGCCACTTCGGCCAGGCGGCGGCGCTGTGCCATATCACTCAGCCGACGCTGTCCATGCGCCTGCGCAACCTGGAGGACGAGCTGGACCTGGTGCTGGTCAAACGCGGCCAGCGCTTCGAAGGTTTCACCGAGGCCGGCGAGCGTATTCTGGCCTGGGCCCGCACCCTGCTCGCCGCCCACGACGGCCTGCAGGCCGAGGCCGCCAGTTGCCGGGGCCAGGTGGTCGGCAGCCTGCGACTGGGCACAGTGCCGCTGGCCAGCTTCAACCCCATGCACCTGCTGCTGCCGCTGCGCGAAAAATACCCCGAACTGCACTTCCAGCTCAGCTCGCTGAGCTCGGAGCAAGTCATCGACGGACTGAGCCGCAACCAGCTCGACCTGGGTATCTGCTACCTGGACCAGGTCAACACCAGCTTCTTCGAAGTACTGGAGCTGGGCACCACCACCATGGGCCTGCTGCACGACACCCGGCACTTCCAGTTTGGCAGCGACACCCTGCGCTGGGACGCGCTCAGCGACATACCGCTGGGCCTGTTGAGCAAGGGTATGCACTACCGACAGTCGCTGGACCTGAGCTTGCGCAGCCGTGGCCTGGAACCGCATGCGGTACTGGAAAGCGACTCGACCTTCCAGCTGATCCAGGCCATCAACACCGGCATGTGCTGCGCGATCATGCCGTTGGACTGCGGCCTCGAAGACCTCAGCGAGCACCTGCGCATTCTGCCGGTGGCCGACGCAGCCATCCACAGCCCGGTCGGCCTGTTGCTGCGCCGCAGCGAGCCGCGCTCAGCCATTGCCGAGCAGTGTTTTGCCGAGGCGTGCAGCTTGTTTGCCAACGCTTGAAGTTCATGCCTCGCGAACAATAAGGAAATTTCCCACAATCAACTCGGAAGTTTCACTAACGACATGTCAGCTTGAGCACTTTTACTATCGTCACCTTATCGGACCCGCCGGCCTGATGCAGACACAAGGCCCGCTTACTTCGCTCAAGGAGCTGACATGACGACTTCCACCAACCTGGCCTCCTCATTCTGGAGCATAGAAACGCTCGCCCCATTGGGCGGTATCGGTGTGGCCATACTGCTGGGGATGGCGTTATGGTTCATCTACAGCCGGGCCGGCTCGCTGTATTTCCTTCGAGACCTTATTTGGCGCAGCTTTGGAGGCACCACCGAATTCGACAGCCACTCGCAGTTGAATACCCTGCGCAAGGAACTGCGGGAGATCGAATTCTTCCGTTATGAGTTCAACATCCCGGCCAATAACCTGGACGAGGCCAGCCAGGCGCACCGCTGGATCGTCGACAACGGCTTTGCGCCCGGCGACCTGAGCCGCAACCGCGCCTACATTGACTGGACTGACTTCAGCGCCCCCAAGTTCGCTACAGCGCGGTTCTCCCCGCGGCGTTTCAAGGGGTTCATTGCCTTGCTGGCCGTACTTGGCATGATGATGGCTCCTCTACCCATGGCGAGCCAGTCGGAATACTTGATGGTATCGCTCAAAAATGACCCGGACTCCCCCTTTTTCTATCTGTCACCGCAGGACATCAAGTTTGAAATGTGGTTTCCGGATGAAAAACTGACGCTCGACCAATGCCGCTCTTCAGAAAGCCTCGCGCCCTTCACCCGGTACATGCCGGAAGAGAAGCTCGACACGATCTGCTCGTTCTTCCTGGCATCCGACTACGGCGCACAAGTAGAAAACGGGGTAAAGGGGCAACGTGGCATTCTGGCGGGGTTGTCCGCGATCCTCATGCTCGGACTCGTGCTGGTTGTACTGAAACTGTCACGCATGGAGCGCGCGCAAAAGGTCTATAACCGCTGGCAGGCCAATATCGCGACGCCTGCGACCACTGCGCCTACAGCGCCGTAGCCTGGCGGTACTGGCGCGGGGTAAAGCCGGTCAGTTGCTTGAACTGGCGGCTGAAGGCGCTGTGGTCGGTGTAGCCGCAGCGCATCGCCACGTCGGTGATCGGCAGGTCCGAATGCAGGAGGCGGTGGGCGTGCTCCAGGCGCGCCTTGTGGATCATCTGTCGGGGCGTGAGGTGAAATACCCGCTTGCAGTAGCGCTCCAGCTGAGCCACGGAAATGCCGGCGATGCGGGTCAGCTCGCCCATGCTGATCGGCTGGTGAAAGTGCTGGCGGATGTGCTCGTCCACTGCGGCCAGGCGCTGGTAGGCCGGGTGAGTGTCGGCGGCTGATTGCAGGTCGACCGAAATGCCCACCAGGCCGATGATCTCGCCCGCCTGGTTGTACAGCGGGCGCTTGTAGGTCAGGCACCAGCCGGGCTCGCGGCTGCCGTACAGGTGCAGCTCCAGCTGGTCTTCCAGCACCAGCCCTTCCTTGAGTACGCGGCGGTCCTGCTCGGTGTAGCCGGGGCCCAGCTGCGCCGGGAACACTTCGGCACTGGTCTTGCCCAGCAACGGCTGCAAGCGCTTGAGGCCACAGCGCTGGACCAAGGTGTGGTTGGCCAGCACGTAGCGGGCGGCCGGATCCTTGATAAAGATGGCGGCGTTGGGGATTACGTCGAGGATCGGCAGCAGCAGGGAAACGCTGGCCAGCAGGGCCTCCAAGGTGGCGGGGCGGTGCTGGTCGAGGGATTGGTATAGCGTTGCCAGGGGAATATCGGTCATCTGTCGGTTCTCTGCTGGCTGTACCGGCCCTTTCGCGGGCAAGCCCGCTCCCACAGGTCCCGGACACACTTCTAATTCTGCGCTGTACTTGTGGGAGCGGGCTTGCCCGCGAAGAGGCCGGCACTACCAACACATCTCTACAGCCCTTATTCGCTAAGGCCTACAGCCTATCCAGCACCCCACCCTCGCCGCCAGCATTTTTTGCAACTGTGCCGATTTCGTCATTCCCTCTGCAGAAAACCATCAAGAACCGCCGCCCTGACCGGTTCACTCTATGCCCCACGCAAGCCGCCCAAGTCCTACAAGCGCGCGGCCCACAAAGCCGCATCTCGTGACATCAGACCTGCCTATCCAATAACCAACAAAAAGGCGAACCCATGTCAGGCAAATTCAAGAAACAGTTATCACTGCTGGACCTCACCTTCATCGGCCTGGGGGCCATCTTTGGCTCCGGCTGGCTGTTCGCCGCCAGCCACGTCTCGGCCATCGCTGGCCCGGCCGGCATCCTGTCCTGGTTCCTCGGCGGGTTCGCCGTACTGCTGCTGGGCATCGTCTACTGCGAACTGGGCGCCGCCCTGCCCCGCGCCGGTGGCGTGGTGCGCTACCCGGTTTACTCGCACGGCCCGCTGCTGGGCTACCTGATGGGCTTCATCACCCTGATCGCCTTTTCCAGCCTGATCGCCATCGAAGTGGTCGCGTCACGCCAGTACGCCGCCGCCTGGTTTCCCGGGCTGACCCAAACCGGTTCAAGCGACCCGACCGTGCTTGGCTGGCTTGTGCAGTTCGCGCTGTTGGGGCTGTTCTTCTTCCTCAATTACCGCAGCGTGAAAACCTTCGCCAAGGCCAACAACCTGGTCAGCGTGTTCAAGTTCATCGTGCCACTGCTGGTGATTGGTGTGCTGTTCACCTTCTTCAAGCCAGAAAACTTCGAGGTCCACGGTTTTGCCCCGTTCGGCCTGTCCGGGGTGGAAATGGCCGTGTCGGCGGGCGGCATCATCTTCGCCTACCTGGGCCTGACACCGATCATTTCGGTGGCCAGCGAAGTGAAGAACCCGCAGCGCACCATCCCGATTGCGCTGATCCTTTCGGTGCTGCTGTCCACCGCCATCTACGCCCTGCTGCAACTGGCCTTCCTCGGCAGCGTACCGACCGAAATGCTCACCAACGGCTGGGCTGCGGTCACCAAGGAACTGGCCCTGCCCTACCGTGACATCGCCCTTGCCCTGGGGGTGGGCTGGCTGGCCTACCTGGTGGTGGCGGACGCGGTGATCTCGCCCAGCGGCTGCGGCAACATCTACATGAACGCCACCCCGCGCGTGATCTATGGCTGGGCGCAGACGGGCACCTTCTTCAAGTACTTCACCCGCATCGATGCAGAGTCCGGCATTCCGCGCCCGGCCCTGTGGCTGACGTTTGCCCTGTCGGTGTTCTGGACCCTGCCATTCCCATCGTGGGAAGCGCTGATCAACGTGGTTTCCGCTGCCCTGGTACTGAGCTACGCCGTGGCCCCGGTCACCGTCGCCGCCCTGCGCCGCAATGCGCCAGACATGCCACGCCCGTTCCGGGTCAAGGGCATGGGCGTGCTCGGGCCGCTGTCGTTCATCATCGCCGCGCTGATCGTGTACTGGTCCGGCTGGAATACCGTGTCGTGGCTACTGGCCCTGCAAATCGTGATGTTCGTGCTGTACCTGCTGTGCGGTCGCTTCGTGCCCACCCAGCACCTGTCACTGGCCCAGCAAGTGCGCTCGTCGGCATGGCTGATCGGCTTCTACGCAGTAACCATCCTGCTGTCGTGGCTGGGCAGCTTCGGCGGCCTGGGGGTCATCGGCCACCCGCTCGACACCGTAGCCGTGGCGGCTTGTGCCCTGGGCATCTACTACTGGGGAGCGGCCACTGGCGTGCCTGCACACCTGGTGCGCCTGGAAGGCGAGGACGAAAGCGAAACCACCGCTGACACCTATGCCGGCCGCCCTGCTGCCGTCGCCTCCTGATCTTTTACGCAAGGGACAAGCCCATGAAACAGATTCACGTCATCGACTCCCACACTGGCGGCGAACCGACCCGCCTGGTGATGAAGGGCTTCCCGCAACTGCATGGCCGCAGCATGGCCGAACAGCTCGACGAACTGCGCGAGCTGCACGACCACTGGCGCCGTGCCTGCCTGCTGGAGCCTCGCGGCAACGATGTGCTGGTGGGCGCGCTGTACTGCCCACCCGTGTCGGCCGACGCCACGTGCGGGGTGATCTTCTTCAACAATGCCGGCTACCTGAACATGTGCGGCCACGGCACCATCGGCCTGGTCGCCTCGTTGCAGCACCTGGGCCTGATCGCGCCCGGCGTGCACAAGATCGACACCCCGGTCGGCCAGGTCAGCGCCACTCTGCATGAAGATGGCGCCATCACCGTCGGCAATGTGCCCTCTTACCGCTACCGCCAGCAGGTGGCGGTGGATGTGCCCGGGCACGGCGTCGCGCACGGCGACATTGCCTGGGGCGGCAACTGGTTCTTCCTGGTTTCCGAACACGGCCAGCGCATCGAGCTGGACAACCGGGAAGCGCTCACCGAGTACACCTGGGCCATGCTCAAGGCCCTCGAAGCCCAGGGCATCACCGGTGAAAACGGCGCCCCCATCGACCACGTCGAGTTGTTCGCCAACGACGCCAACGCCGACAGCCGTAACTTCGTGATGTGCCCAGGCAAGGCCTACGACCGTTCACCTTGCGGTACCGGCACCAGCGCCAAGCTGGCCTGCCTGGCCGCCGACGGCAAGCTTGCCGAAGGCCAGACCTGGGTGCAGGCGAGCATCACCGGCAGCCAGTTCCACGGCCGCTACGAGCGCGACGGCGAACACATTCGCCCGTTCATCACCGGCCGCGCCTACATGACCGCCGACAGCACCCTGCTGATCGACGAACAAGACCCGTTCGCCTGGGGCATCTGACCCCGGCTTTTTCCGACTGAACATTGCGAGGAGTGACAACAATGACTGACAACATCTTCACCGGCACCATGCCCGCCTTGATGACCCCATGCACCGCCGACCGCAAGCCGGACTTCGACGCCCTGGTGCGCAAGGGCCGAGAGCTGATCGAGGCCGGCATGAGCGCCGTGGTGTACTGCGGCTCGATGGGTGACTGGCCGCTGCTGACCGAAGCCGAGCGCCAGGAAGGCGTCGCGCGCCTGGTGGCCGCCGGCATTCCGACCATCGTCGGCACGGGTGCGGTGAACACCCGCGAAGCGGTTTCCCACGCTGCCCATGCCGCCAAGGTCGGTGCCGCCGGCCTTATGGTCATCCCCCGCGTGCTTAGCCGTGGTGCCTCGCTGATCGCCCAGAAACACCACTTCTCGGCCATCCTGGCTGCTGCGCCGAAGCTGCCGGCAGTCATCTACAACAGCCCCTACTACGGTTTTGCCACCCGTGCCGATCTGTTCTTCGAACTGCGCAGCGAGTTCCCCAACCTGATCGGCTTCAAGGAGTTCGGCGGGGGTGCCGACCTTCGTTATGCCGCCGAGCACATCACCTCCAAGGATGAGGCTGTGACCTTGATGGTTGGCGTGGACACTCAGGTGGTGCACGGCTTCGTCAACTGCAACGCCACCGGTGCCATCACCGGCATCGGCAACGCCCTGCCGCGTGAAGTGCTGCATTTGGTGAGCCTGAGCAAGCAGGCGGCCAAGGGCGACGCCAAGGCCCGCCGCCTGGCGCGTGAACTGGAGGCGGCACTGGCGGTGCTGTCGTCATTCGATGAGGGTTGCGACCTGGTGCTGTACTACAAGCACCTGATGGTGCTGAACGGTGACAGCGAGTACAGCCTGCACTTCAACGAGACCGACGTGCTGACCGATGCCCAGCGCAACTATGCCGAGCAGCAGTACGCGCTGTTCCGTAGCTGGTATGCGAGTTGGTCGGCTGAGCAGAACGTCGCCTGACTTTAGTCCTGCGCGGACTCTTGTAGGACCGGTCCGGCGCCCCGGCAAGGCCGCTCCTACAGGGGCTGCGGTTTCCCTTGATACCCGTATTTGATTCCAAGGAGGCTACATGCCCCTCACAGGCAACCTGCTGATCGGCCAGACGCCGGTAACCGGCAGCCGCGAAGCCATCCGCGCCATCAACCCGGCTACCGGCCAAACGCTGGAACCGGCCTACCTCGGCGGCACCGGCGAACACGTGGCCCAGGCCTGTGCCCTGGCCTGGGCGGCATTCGACGCCTACCGCGAAACCTCGCTCGAACAACGGGCACAATTTCTCGAAACCATCGCCGCGCAGATCGAAGCCCTCGGCGATGCCCTGATCGACCGCGCCGTGGCCGAAACCGGCCTGCCCAAAGCACGCATCCAGGGCGAACGTGGCCGCACCTGCACCCAGTTGCGCACTTTCGCCCGGGTGGTGCGGGCTGGTGAATGGCTGGATGTGCGGGTCGACAATGCCCAGCCCGAACGCCAGCCCCTGCCCCGCGCCGACCTGCGTCAGCGCCAGGTGGCCCTGGGGCCGGTGGCCGTGTTCGGCGCCAGCAATTTTCCGCTGGCGTTCTCGGTGGCCGGTGGCGACACCGCGTCAGCATTGGCCGCTGGCTGCCCGGTGGTGGTCAAGGCCCACAGCGCCCACCCTGGCACCAGCGAACTGGTCGGCCAGGCCGTGGCGCAAGCGGTGAAGCTGTGCGGTTTGCCGGCCGGCGTGTTCTCGCTGCTGTACGGCTCTGGCCGAGAAGTGGGCATCGCCCTGGTCAGCGACCCGCGCATCAAGGCAGTGGGTTTTACCGGCTCGCGCAGCGGTGGTGTCGCACTGTGCCAGGCCGCTCAGGCACGCCCGGAGCCGATCCCGGTGTACGCCGAAATGAGCTCGATCAACCCGGTATTCCTCTTCGAGGCGGCTCTAGAGGCCCGCGCCGAAGCGCTGGCGCAAGGCTTCGTTGCGTCGTTGACCCAAGGTGCTGGCCAGTTCTGCACCAACCCCGGCCTGGTGATCGCCCGGCAAGGGCCCGCGTTGCAGCGCTTCATCGCTGCCGCCAGCGAGCACGTACAACAGGCCGCCGCGCAGACCATGCTCACCCCGGGCATCTTCAGTGCTTACCAGGCCGGTGTCGGTGCCCTGGCGGTAAACGCCAATGCCGAGGCGGCAGCCAGTGGTCAGGCCGGGCAAGGCCCCAACCAATGCCAGGCCCAGTTGTTCGTGACCCAGGCCGAAGCCTTCCTGGCAGACCCGGCGTTGCAGGCCGAAGTATTCGGCGCCGCGTCACTGGTAGTGGCGTGCAAGAGCGATAAGCAGGTACGCCAGGTGGCCGAGCATCTGGAAGGCCAACTGACCGCTACCTTGCAACTGGACGATGCCGACATCGCCAGCGCCCGCGCCCTGCTGCCAACCCTTGAACGCAAGGCCGGGCGCATTCTGGTCAATGGCTGGCCGACGGGCGTTGAGGTGTGCGATGCGATGGTCCACGGCGGACCGTTCCCGGCCACCTCCGATGCCCGCACCACCTCGGTGGGCACGGCGGCGATCCTGCGCTTCCTGCGCCCGGTGTGCTACCAGAACTTCCCCGAAGCCTTGCTGCCGTCGGCGTTGCAGCACGGCAACCCGCTGCAGCTGCGGCGCCTGCTTGACGGTAAACGGGAAGGCTGAGCATGCTCAAAACCCCTGAAACCGATATCGCGGTGGTTGGCGCCGGCATTGTCGGCGTCGCTTGCGCCCTGCAACTGGCCCGTCAGGGCCGCCGAGTGCTGCTGGTCGACCGTCAGGCGCCCGGCCAGGGCGCATCCTATGGCAATGCCGGGCACCTGGCGACCGAGCAGGTGTTCCCGATTGCCGACCTGTCCATCCTCAAGCGCCTGCCGCGCATGCTGCTGGACCCGATGGGCCCCCTGCGCCTGGACTGGAAGTACCTGCCCAAGGCCATGCCGTGGTTCACCCGACTGCTGCTCAACCTGCGCCCGGCGCCGTTCCAGCGCAGCGTGGCCGGCATCCGCACACTGAACGAAGGCAGCCTGAGTGCCTGGCAGCGCCTACTGGGCTCGATCGGGCGCAGCGAGCTGTTCCAGGAAGATGGCTCACTGCTGGTGTTCGAGAAGCCTGAATCACGCCAGGCGCTGGAGGCCTTGCGCGCACGCATGCAACAACAAGCGGTGCCGGTGGACTTCTGGTCGGCCGAGACCGTACGCGAAGCGGCACCTCAGTTGAATCCGTCATTGCTCGGCGGGCTGTTCTTTCCGAAGACCGGTCATTTCATCGATCCATACAGGGTGGTGTGCGAGCTGTTCGAAGCGGCCAAAGCCAGTGGCGTACGGTTTGCCCAGGCGCAGGTCGAGGGTGGCCGGTTGCACAGCGGCGGGGTCACCCTGGTCAGCGACCAGGGCACGTTCAATACCCGTCAGGTGCTGATCAGCTGTGGTGCGCACTCTGCGAAACTGACCGCCGCACTGACGGGCAAACGGGTGCCGCTGGACACGGAGCGCGGTTACCACCTGATGCTGCCGAGTGAGCACCAGCGCCTGCCGTTTGCGGTCACGTCGCTGGAACGCAAGTTCATCATGACGCCCATGGCCGACGGCTTGCGCCTGGCCGGCACGGTGGAATTCGCCGGGCTGGAGGCACCGCCGAGCATGCAACGCGCCTGGCAGTTGCACCATTTGAGCAAGGGGTTGTTCCGGCAAGACTTGAGTGCCGAAGGGGCTACGCCGTGGATGGGCTTCAGGCCTTCGCTGCCAGACTCGTTGCCGGTGATCGACAGGGTGTGTGACGGGCGGGTGCTGTTGGCGTTTGGGCATCAGCATTTGGGGCTGACCCAGGCAGCGGTGACGGCGGAGTGGGTGGGGCGGTTGGCTGAGCAGGCCAGTAGGCCTGAGAGGGAGGCCTACCGGTTGGATCGGTTTTAGCCTGTTCTGGCCCATTCGCCGGCAAGCCCGCTCCCACAGTATGGCGCAGGGTCTGAAACCTGTGGTGTCCTGTGGGAGCGGGCTTGCCCGCGAATAGGCCAGCAAGGCAGCCCGTCAAACCTCAGCGATAGCGCTCAAGCCAGTGCGCATACGGCGCCGGCAAGGTCCAGGAAGCTTTCTCCACCCCCAGCTCCTTGGCCGCAAAGTACGCCCAGTGCGGATCAGCCAAATGCGCACGCCCTACCGACACCAGGTCCAGCTGGTTGGCCTGCAACGCGGCCTCAGCCAGTTGCGGCGTACCAAAGCCCCACGCCGAGGTCACCGGCAGCTTCGCCTCACGGCGCACGCGTTCGGCAATCGGCCCCATGAATGCCGGTCCCCACGGAATGTTGGTCTCAGGGATGGTGAAACCGACGCTCACGCTCAGCAGGTCCAGGCCACCGGCCTTGAAGCGGCGCGCCAACTCGATCGACTCTTCCAGGGTCTGCTCATCGCGGCCATCGTACTCCAGCACACCAAAACGCGCGGTCAGCGGCAGGTTCTCCGGCCATACTTCACGCACTGCAGCCAGGGTTTCCAGCAGGAAACGGCTGCGGTTGTCGAAGCTGCCGCCGTAGGCATCGGTACGCTTGTTGGCATGCTCGGAGAAGAAGCTCTGGCCCAGATAGCCGTGGGCAAAGTGCAGTTCGATCCACTCAAAGCCGGCATCACGCGCACGGCGGGCGGCATCGACGAAGTCCTGCTTGACCCGGGCGATGTCGTCCAGGGTCATTGCGCGCGGCACGTTTGGCAGGTGCGCGCCAAAGGCAATGGCGGACGGGGCGATAGTCTCCCAGCCACGCGCGTCATCAGCACCCATGTGGTCGTCCCCCTCCCACGGGCGGTTGGCGCTGGCCTTGCGGCCGGCGTGCGCAATCTGGATGCCCGGCACCGAACCGGCCGCCTTGATGGCCTGCACCACCGGCACGAAAGCCTGGGCGTGGGCATCGCTCCAGATACCGGCACAACCGGGGGTAATGCGCCCTTCCGGTGCGACCGCCGTGGCTTCGACCACCAGCAGGCCGGCACCGCCACGGGCCATGCTGGCGTAATGCACCTGGTGCCAGTCGTTGATCAGGCCATCCTCGGCCATGTACTGGCACATGGGCGGAATGGCGATGCGGTTGCGCAGGGTGACGTCTTTTAGGGTATAGGGTTCGAACAGTGCGGACATGGGAAACTCCGGGTTTATCTGAATACTATTGTTCGATCATAATCGAACTATGGCAATTAATGAAACCCCCGTTATCATGTGAGCCATGCGAGCCTACAAACACCCCACCGCTGAAGACCTGATCCTCGAACGCCTGCTCTATGCGCTGAGCGACCCCGTGCGCCTGGAAATCGTCCGACACCTGGCCGGTGTCACCGAAGCCAGCTGCGGCGAGCTGGACGGCGGCCGGCCAAAGTCCAGCATGTCCCACCACTTCCGTGTGTTGCGCGATGCGGGGTTGGTGCATACCCGCAACGTGGGAACAACCCACATGAATTCGCTGCGTAGCGAAATGCTGGGTGAGCGGTTTCCCGGGTTGCTGGAGTGCATTCTTCGGCAACAGTGAAAGGCAAAAAAAAAGCCACGAGGTCTCCCCCGTGGCTTCTTTCACAACAATGGCCGATTACAGCGCCATGTCGTTCTCCGGCTTGCTCTCAACCGGCTTGCTCACATCGCCACCGAAGTCGACGCTGGCGTCAATCACCGGCGGTTTCTCCAGTTGCAGCACTTCAGCGGTGTAGTTCCACTCTTTCTGGGTGGCCGCCGCCGAATCGTTCAGCTTGGTGCCGTAGCTTGGCACGATTTCCTTGATCTTGGCCTGCCACTCAGGGGTAGCGACCTTCTCCTTGAACACGGTTTCCAGCACGTTCAGCATGATCGGTGCAGCCGTCGAGGCGCCTGGCGATGCCCCCAGCAGGCCAGCGATGGTGCGGTCTTCGGACGCTACCACTTCGGTACCCAGCTTCAGCACGCCGCCCTTCTCGGCATCACGCTTGATGATCTGCACACGCTGGCCGGCCTGCCACAGGCGCCAGTCTTCTTTCTTGGCGTTCGGGAAGTAGGTGCGCAGGGCTTCGAAGCGGTCGTCATCCGACAGCATCAGCTGGCCAGCAAGGTACTCGACCAGCGGGTACTGCTCGATACCCACCTTGGTCATTGGCCACACGTTGTGGGTGGTGGTGCTGCTCAGCAGGTCCAGGTACGAGCCGTTCTTCAGGAACTTGGTCGAGAAGGTGGCGAACGGGCCAAACAGGATCACGCGCTTGCCGTCCAGCACGCGTGTGTCCAGGTGTGGTACCGACATGGGTGGTGCGCCAGTCGAAGCGATGCCGTAGGCCTTGGCCATGTGCTGCATGGCCACGGTCGGGTTCTCGGTCACCAGGAACGAGCCGCCCACCGGGAAGCCTGCGTATTCCTTGGCTTCAGGAATGCCCGACTTCTGCAGCAGCTTCAGTGCGCCGCCGCCGGCACCGATGAACAGGAACTTGGCGTCGGTGGCCGATTCGGTACCGTCCTTCAGGTTCTTGTACTCGACGTGCCAGGAGCCGTCCTTGTTGCGGGTGATGTCCTGCACTTCGCTGGACAGCTTCAGGTCGAAGCCTTTCTGTGTTTGCAGGTGGCCAACGAACTGGCGGGTGATCTCGCCGAAGTTCACGTCGGTGCCGATCGGCGTCCAGGTCACGGCCAGCTTCTGGTTCGGGTCGCGCCCTTCCATCATCAACGGGACCCACTTGGCGATCTGCGCGTGGTCCTCGGAGTACTGCATCGGGCGGAACAGCGGGCTGGCCTGCAGCGCGTCGTAGCGTTTCTTCAGGAACTTGATGTTGTCATCGCCCCACACGAAGCTCATGTGCGGGGTGGTGTTGATGAACGAGTGTGGGTTCTTCAACACGCCCTGGCGTACCTGCCACGACCAGAACTGGCGGGAAATCTGGAAGGCTTCGTTGATTTCGATGGCCTTGGCGATGTTGACGTTGCCGTCTTTGTCTTCCGGGGTGTAGTTCAGCTCGGCCAGCGCGGAGTGGCCGGTACCGGCGTTGTTCCAGCCGTTGGAGCTTTCTTCGGCCACGCCGTCCAGGCGCTCGACCATTTCCATCGACCAGCTTGGCTCCAGCTCATGCAGCCACACGGCCAGGGTGGAGCTCATGATGCCGCCGCCGACCAGCAGCACGTCTACTTTCTTGGTTTCTGCGGCGTGCGCTTGCATGAAGCTTGCAGCGACAGCCAGACCCAGCAAGGTCTTGCCAGCTTTCTTGAACATTGATCAATTCCAGTCAGGAGAACAGAGGGCGGGCCTGTGGCTGGCCCAGGTAAAGCGTGTTCTTCAGCGCAGGCTTGTTGTTGATCATTGTTCAGCAGCCAGAGAACCAGAAAACGACTCGGCCTTTTGTCGAATTGACCGACAACGCTGAATCGTTTTTTTGATTGTATATGAAATGCCAGCACAAACAAATTGCCGGTCCTCGCGTCAAGGTGACGGGTTGTCCCAGGGGATAACAGCAAGCATTACGACGATTGCAGTATTTTTCTGGCCCCCCTACTATCGCGATCACTTCTCATTTACACCAGTATGCGCTCGCGCCGGATGCCGCCGTGGTTTCGATCCCAGAGTTGAACACCTCGCTCCATACCCTGTACCACAGCCATTCACGCTGGTTGCTGGGTTTTCTATACCGTCGGCTGGGCAGCCGTTGCGATGCTGCCGACCTGGTGCAGGACACGTTCGTGCGCATCCTCAACCGCCCGAGGCAGTTCGACGGTGAACGCGGTGAGCGCTCGTACCTGGCCACCATCGCTCGCGGCCTGTGTGTGGACCACTGGCGGCGGCAGAAGCTGGAACAGGCCTGGTTGCAGCAGTTGGTCTTGCAGCCCGAGGCATTGCAGCCCTCCCCCGAACAGCGCGCAATCATTGTCGAAACCCTGCACGAGGTGGACGCGATGTTGCTGCGTTTGCCCAGCAAGGTGCGCCAGGCATTCCTGCTGGCGCAGATCGATGGCCTGGCCTATCGCGATATTGCTGCGCATATCGGCGTGAGCGAACGCATGATCAAGAAGTACCTGGCCCAGGCGTTTCTGCATTGCGCCATTCTTGAAGCCGAACTCGACGGGTTGCTGGTGGAGTGACGCCATGACCCCATCCGCACAAAAGCTCAGCCATGCCAGCCTGCAACAAGCCGCGCGGTGGTATGTGCAGTTGCAGGACGACAACGTCAGCCCTCACCTGCGCGCACAGTGGCAGCATTGGCTGGGCCAGCACAGTGACCATCAGGCGGCCTGGCACTATGTGCAACGTGTCGGTCAGCGCTTTACCCCCTTGCAGGGCGAAGGCGCGGCGGCGGGCCGGGCACTGCGTGAGCACGACGCACACCGCTTCAGCCGGCGCACCGGGCTCAAGTCGCTGCTGGTGCTGGGCGCCAGCTCGTTACTGGGCTGGCGGGCCTGGCACGGTGCCCCCTTATCGGGCTGGGGCGCCGACATGGCCACGGGCATTGGGGAAATCCGCGAGACGCGCCTGGCCGATGGCAGCCAGCTGTGGCTGGGCGCACAGAGTGCCGTGGACATGGAGTTCTCCACCTTCAGCCGGGTGCTGAAACTGCGTTTTGGCGAACTGTTGGTGGAAACCGCCCACGACCCGCGTCGCCCCTTCTTCGTCGACACCGCGCAAGGGCGCATGCAGGCGCTGGGAACCCGCTTTGCGGTGTGCCAGCAAGGCGAGAACACCAGGCTGGATGTGTACGCCGGCGCCGTGGAGGTGAGCACCGCGCTCAGCGGAGAGCGCTGCATCGTCCAGGCCGGCCAGCAGGTGGACTTCAGTGCCGAAGGCATCGGCAGTACCCGCCCGGCACAAAGCGCAGGCGAGTCGTGGATTCACCACCGCCTGAATGCCGAAGACATGCCCTTGGCGCACTTGCTGCAAACGCTCGGGCGCTATCGCCATGGGCATCTGGGCTGGCACCCGGAGGTGGCGAATTTGTCAGTGATGGGGGCGTTTCCGCTCAACGATACCGATCGGGCGCTGGAATTACTGCAAGCGGCACTGCCAGTGCGGGTGCAGCGGCTGACGCCGTGGTGGGTCACAGTCGAGCCTGCCTGACCCGCTACACACCCTCCTGTGGGAGTAAAAATATCTGCCAAGCCAGTTCCCTTTTTCCAATCTCGTTCGGTTAACCCGGCATAGCCCTTCCAACTCACCTTACCGACTCCAGAGACCCGCATGCCGACGCCCTTCCACCCCGCGCTTCGCCTGGCGCTTGCCGCCCCGCTTTCACTGTGTGCCGCCACACCGCTGATGCTGTCAGCAAGCCTGGCCCACGCCGAACAGGCGGCCAGCGCCGAAACCAGCTTCAACATCGCCCCCGGCTCGCTCACCCGCGCACTCAACCAGTTCAGCAGCCAGGCCGGCATCTACCTGGCCGGCAGTAACGAACTGGCCGCCGGCAAGACCAGCCCTGGGCTGCAAGGCCGCTACAGCGTCGCCCAAGGCCTGGCCCGGCTGCTGCAAGGCAGCGGCCTGCAAGCCGTGCCGCAAGGTAGCGCCGGCTACGTGCTGCAACCCCTTGCCGATGGCACGGCACTGCAACTGGACGCCACCTCGATCAACGCCGCAGCCCTGCTCGCCAGCAACGGCCAGGGTGATAGCGGCTACCGCGCGGTATCCAGCGCCACCGCCAGCAAGACCAGCAGCGCCCTGGCTGACACCCCGCGCTCGGTTTCGGTAGTCACCCGCCAACGCATGGACGACCAGCAATCGCAAACCCTCACCGAGGTGCTGGGCTACGTCCCAGGCATTTTCTCCCCGCCCTTTGCTGGCGGTGATGGCCAGGCGGGTGACCTGTTCTTCATCCGTGGTTTCAATGCCACTGACTATGGCTACGGCCTGTTGCGCGATGGCCTGCGAGTGCAGGGCAACCGCTACGACACCAGCAGTGAACCTTACGGCCTGGAGCGGGTAGAAGTATTCCGTGGCCCGACGTCGATCCTGTATGGCGAAAACGCCCCCGGCGGCGTGGTCAACCTGGTCAGCAAGCGGCCTACTGCCGAAGCGCGCGGCGAAGTGCAACTGAGCTACGGCTCGCATAACCGCCGCCAGTTGGGCGTGGATGTGTCCGGCCCGCTCACCGATGAGGGCAATGTGCTTGGCCGGCTGGTGATGATGGGCCGCAATTCCGATACCCAGGTTGACCATCAACCTGATGATCGCCTGTACCTTGCGCCGTCCCTGACCCTGAACTTCGACGATTTCAACAGCCTGACGGTGCTGGCCACCTACCAGCGCGACCGCACCTTGATGGAGCTTGGTTACCCGGCCGCCGGTACCCTGCTGCACAACCCCAACGGCAAGATCGACAAGGACCAGTTGTCCGGCAACCCGGACTGGGACAACTTCGAACGCGAAACCTGGAGCCTAGGCTACGCGTTCAGCCACCGTTTCAACGACACCTGGCAGTTCCGCCAGAACTCGCGCTACATGCAATCGCGCATCGACCGCCAGGAAATGTGGCCAGGCAGCCTGAATAACGGCGGCTTCGGTACCACCCTGAGCAACACGGCCTACGACCGCTACAACAAGTCCATCGCCTACTCGCTGGACAACCAGTTCGAAGGCCACTTCACCCAAGGTGCGTTCGACCACACCTTCCTGGTGGGGGCAAGCCTGGACCGCACCTCATTCAACCAGGACTGGGACGCGGGCAACGGTGGCACCATCAACGTGTTCGACCCGGTGTGGAACGGCAAGCCGAGCACACCCCTGCATGTGCAGAACGCCCTGCTTGAACAGACCATGTACGGCCTTTACAGCCAGATGCAAACCAAGGTGGACAACTGGGTATTGCTGCTGGGCGGGCGCCTGGACCGGGTAAACAGCCAGTTCCGCAACAAGGCCGGCACCCTGAACGCACAAGCCGACATGGACAGCTGGGACAGCAAGTTCACCTGGCAGACCGGCGTGATGTACCCGTTCGAAAACGGCCTGTCGCCGTACTTCAGCTACTCCACCGCCTTTGCCCCGACCCAGCAGACAGAAAGCAAGAGCGGCCCGCTGGACCCGACCACCAGCGAGCAGTACGAAGTGGGTATCAAGTACGAGCCCAAAGGCTGGAACACCGCCTTCACAGCGTCGGTGTACGACCTGCGCAAGAAGGACGACGTGTTGTTCGATTCCACCGTGGGTGACTACCGCCAGATCGGCGCCAGCCGAGCCAAGGGCGTGGAGCTGGAGCTGAACAGCGACCTGAGCGAAAACCTCAACCTCACGGCCGCCTACACCTACACCGATTCGCGCATCACCAAGGACGTGGCCGGCTCACTGTACGAAGACCACCAGATGACCGGTGTACCCCGTAACCAGGCGTCGGTGTGGAGCACGTACCGCTTCCGGGACGGCCTGCTCAAAGGCCTGCAGATCGGCGGCGGCGTGCGCCACTTCGACAGCACCTTCGCATACACCCCGGCGAGCCTGTACGGCAAGCTGGATACCGGCGACGTGACGCTGGTGGATGCCAAGGTCGGCTATGACATCGACGAGAACTGGTCGGTCGAGGTCAATGCCCGCAACCTGTTCGACAAAGAGTATGTGGCAGGCTGCAACAACGCCGGCCGTTGTTACTGGGGTGAAGAGCGAACCCTGCTGGGAACAGTGTCGCTGCGCTGGTAAGTGGCCCATCAACAAAAAACCCCCGGCCATGTACATGACCGGGGGCCTTGGATCACGCCGCAAGCGTCGCGATCAGGGTACCGCCAAGATTACTGCTGCTGAGGCAGTTTATCGATCGGGCCGCAGCCACCGATGATCTTGGAGATGGAAACCGAAGGGTGGAACAGGTAGTCGTAGGTGCAGTTTTTCGGCTGGTTGTAAACCTGGCCAGTGCAACCCGACAGCAGGGCAACACCCGAAACTACAGCAACGGCTACGGTGGCCTTGAACAGCTTTTTCATTACTAAGTCCTTTAAATGAATCATCTTCGACCATCGTCTGATGGCGGCGGGATGATACAGAAAACAGGCATTGGATCCAAGTCGCGCTTGGCAATGATGGATTGCGAATGTGCAACAACAGGTTGTAAAGCACGCGGTTGGCGACGATAGTCATGACTCTGCCTTTGCACTGCTCTACAGGAGCTCACCATGCTCGGCGTCACCGACTACGGCGCATTCGTCATCGCCTTCATCATTCTTCTGGCCATCCCGGGCCCGGGCAATTTTGCCCTGATCACTGCCACCGGCAAGGGCGGCATCAAGGCAGGCCTGGCCGCGACCTGTGGGGTGATCGTCGGTGACCAGGTCCTGTTGTGGCTGGCGGTAGCTGGCGTCGCCACCTTGCTGGCCACCTACCCTGCAGCCTTCCACATCGTGCAATGGGCCGGCGCCGCGTACCTCGCCTACCTGGGCCTGCGCATGCTGTTGAGCAAACCGGGTGACGCGCCGCGCACCAGCCGCATGGACAACGGCCAATACCTGCGCCAGACCCTGCTGATCACCCTGCTCAACCCCAAGGCGATCATGTTCTACATGGCGTTCTTCCCGCTGTTCATCGACCCGGTGAAGCACCAGGGGCTGGTGACCTTCGGTTTCATGGCCGCGACGGTGGCTGTGGTGACGTTCCTGTACGGGTTGATTGCCGTGGTACTGACGCACCGGCTGGCCGAACGCATGCGCGCCAACCCCCGGATTACCAACCTGTTCGAGCGGCTGGCAGGGGCTTGCCTGGTAGGGTTTGGCATCAAGCTGGCGGCAATGCGCTGAGTGGTTCGGGCGCAAGCTCGGGCCGCCAGGGTGCCAGGTGCTGGTAATACTGATTGCACCACTCAATGAAGACCCGCAGTACGGCGGAGTTGTGTCGGTGGCGGGGATAGTACAGGTAGTAGCCCGGGATGGGGTTACACCATTCTTCTAGCACGCTGACCAGCGCGCCGCTTTCGAGGTGCTCGGTGGCATAGGTCCGGTGCACGTAGGCCAGGCCGACGCCGCTGATCGCCGAACGGATCATCAACTCGTCGTCATCCAGCGTTAGCGGCCCCTGTACGCGCACGGTCATGAACGCGTCGCGGTGCTGGAACTCCCAGCCATACAGCACGCCGCTGGGAAAGCGCCTGCCAATGCACGGAAACTGGCGCAGGGCTTCAGGGCTGGCCGGGCGGCCATGGGCTTCGATGAAGGCCGGCGAAGCCACCACCGCGAAGCGTTGAGGCGGGCCAATGGGGATAGCAATCATGTCCAGCGCCACACTCCCGCCAAAACGCAAGCCGGCATCGAAGCCCTTGTCGACGATGTCGATGATGCTGTCATCGCTGACCATCTCAATCTGGACATCCGGGTATTGCGCCAGAAACCCGTTGATGATCGGTTCGATCAATACACGGCCGCCTGGGCGCGGCACGTTCAGGCGCAAGGTGCCTTTGACCGAAGCGGTGAACGCATGCACCTCATCCAGGGTTTGTGACAAGTGACGCAAAATGGGCTCGACTTTCCCAAACAGCAAGCCACCGGCCTCGGTCAGCACTACACTGCGGGTCGTGCGATTTAGTAATTTGACCCCGAGGCGGTCTTCCAGCGTACGCATCGAGTGGCTGAGGGTGGAAGGTGTAACGTTGCGCTCTTCGGCAGCCTTGCGAAAGCTGCGGTGCTTGGCGACGGCCAGAAAATTGATCAGTTCATTGATGTCAGCAAGCATGGGATTGATGATTTTTTTTCACTGAGGCATGCCCGGGAATTTCAGTTCTTGCCCGTTTAACCGTACGTTAAGGTTTACGCATCAACCACTTACAGGGGGCTTGGGCGTGAAAAGACGTGTATTGGGCAAGGAAGGACTGAACGTTTCGGAATTGGGCCTTGGGTGTATGGGCATGAGCTTCGCCTACGGCGGCGCTCCCGAGCAGGAGTCGATAAACACCATTCACCAAGCGGTGGAACGGGGCATCACATTTCTGGATACCGCCGAAGTGTATGGTCCCTATACCAATGAAGAACTCCTTGGAAAAGCGATAAAGCCTATCAGGTCGAAAGTTCAGATCGCCACCAAATTTGGCTTCAAGATCCTCCCTCACGGCAGCGGCCTGAGCCGCATGGCTGGCGTTGACAGCCGCCCCGTGCACATTCGCCAGGCCGTGGATGCCTCGTTGCAGCGCCTGGGCATCGAAACCATCGACCTGTTGTACCAGCACCGCGTCGACCCTGCCGTGCCCATCGAAGATGTCGTCGGCACCCTGTCGGAGCTGGTGGCCTGTGGCAAAGTCCGCTTTATCGGGTTGTCCGAAGTCTCCACCGAAACGCTGGAGCGTGCCCACGCTGTGCACCCCATCGCGGCAGTACAAAGCGAGTATTCGCTGTGGTCCAGGGAACCGGAGGCCGGCATGTTGGCGCTGTGCAAACGCCTGGGGGTGGGTTTTGTGCCTTACAGCCCGCTGGGGCGCGGCTTTCTGACCGGGGCCATCAAGACCGCGCAGACCTTGGCCGAAGACGACTTTCGCAAGACCCTGCCACGCTTCCAGGAGCAGGCCCTGCAAGACAACCTGACGGTCTTGCAGCAGTTGCAGACGCTGGCAACGCAAAAAGGCTGCAGCCTTGCGCAGTTGTCGCTGGCCTGGCTGCTCAGCCAGGGTGAGCACATTGTGCCGATTCCGGGAGTACGCAAACTGGCGCACCTGGAAGACAACGTAGGAGCTACGCAGGTAGTGCTGAGCGCCAGCGACCTGTCCGCCATCGATCGTGTATTCGCGGCAGCGCCAATCAGCGGCGCGCGCTACCCCGATGCAGAGCTGGCACTGGTCAACCAGTAGCTTCGAACCTGCATCTTCAGGGCGGTGTGCCTGCTCCACCGCCCGCCTTCTAATTTCAAGGGAATGACGGAACATGGTGAATACCCCTACCGGACGCGCTCGCATGACGATTGCGATCTGGGCCGACCATGGTGCGCAAACACTACGGCCGCTGGATTTCTAAAGATACTAAGAGCATGGCAGATATTGTATCCAAGATGATGGGATTTGAGATCATCTTAGCAATCCAAAAAAATGATCACTTTCGACCCTGCCTGATACGCTCTACAAGCGCTTCAAACTCATCAAACGAAAAGTAAGGCTTCTTAAGCGAATCAAACAACGTCGGATCAATTTTTTCATATTTGAAACTAGAGGCGCCATTGATTGAAAATTTTTTATCCAAGGCGCCACCTATCTCAGTCAATGCCAAGTCTAAAGTTTGTATAGCCTCATCAATAACCGTAACACTCAATTCGCTAATTCTGTACAGCGCTAACAATCTTCCAGGCTCAACCGCGCCTACCACTTGCTGAAGGGTGCAGTTCATTTCGGTATTTAAACCAGCAGAGCTCACTGCTTCGCGATAACCCTCTAGCAACTTATTTCTCTCTTTAAAATTTGAGAAACATGCAAAGTAACGTTGATCGCCTAGCAGAATTGATTCTATAGCTTTGGCCGCTTTCTCGTTAGCGAGCAAGTCCAATATTTTATTATCTACGAAGTCCCGAATTCCTGGAGACTCGGGCAGAGGTTCGATTGCAAGAAAACGAAATTGATTATCATCAAAAGGAAGCAGCGAAGTTTTTTTACAGATACCAGCTCACTCAACTTATGTAAAAGTTGAAATTTGACTATCCGCAAAACCCTAAGCGAATCATTAAATTCTCTAGTTACCTCGGAATTCTTTTGAAATGCGTAAGCAGCGAAAGCACCAAGCATTGCACCGCCGAGACCTGTAAAAATTGGGCCCACTACATCCTTAGAATATGAAATTAACACCTGGTCAACGAGGCTGGTGGCTGGCGGGTAGAACGCAAAAAAAAACAAGACCAATTGAAACGCGAAGAAGAGACCAAATAAAACACCGATGCCGATATCTTTCCACATCATACAATTTTGCTACCACCGCAGGGCAGCCCTCCTCCATAAGTGAACCGCCCAGCCAGCCTCCCCAAGAAACGACCCGGCGTCTTGGACTGACAAGGTCCAACGCGGCCTATCGAGGCCAAATTATGCCCTAAATCTGCCCTAAACATCTGCTCGAAAACGACGAAGCCCCCGAAAACATCAACGTTTTCGGGGGCTTCGGCTACTTCGCGTATGGCGGAGAGATAGGGATTTGAACCCTAGGTACTGTTGCCAGTACAACGGATTTCGAATCCGTCCCGTTCGACCACTCCGGCATCTCTCCAATGCCGCGCATCTTACCAGCGTTTTTTTAAAACGCAAACCTTTTTTTCAAAAAAATCGCGTGGTATCAGGCGCTTGCGTGAACGCGCCGCTTACAGCGGCACGCCCAGGCGCTTGGCAACTTCTTCGTAGGCTTCGATCACGTCGCCCAGGCCCTGGCGGAAGCGGTCCTTGTCCATCTTCTTGCGGGTTTCTTTGTCCCACAGGCGGCAGCCGTCCGGGCTGAACTCGTCGCCCAGCACGATCTGGCCGTGGAAGACACCGAACTCCAGCTTGAAGTCGACCAGCAGCAGGCCGGCGTCATCGAACAGCTTGCTCAGCACTTCGTTGACTTTCAGCGACAGCTTCTTCATTTCGACCAGCTGCTCGGCGGTGCCCCAGCCGAACGCGACAACGTGGGATTCGTTGATGAAGGGGTCGCCCTTCTCGTCGTTCTTCAGGAACAGCTCGAAGGTGGACGGCTCCAGCTTGATGCCCTCCTCCACGCCCAGGCGCTTGACCAGGCTGCCGGCAGCGTAGTTACGCACTACGCATTCGACCGGGATCATGTCCAGCTTCTTCACCAGGCACTCGTTGTCGCCCAGCAGCTTGTCGAACTGGGTCGGCACGCCGGCTTCTTCCAGTTTCTGCATGATGAAGGCGTTGAACTTGTTGTTCACCATGCCTTTGCGGTCGAGTTGTTCGATGCGCTTGCCGTCGAACGCCGAGGTGTCGTTACGGAACAGCAGGATCAAGCGGTCGGCGTCGTCGGTCTTGTAAACCGATTTGGCCTTGCCGCGGTAGAGTTCGTCGCGTTTTTCCATGATTGGGCTCCGCTTGCTTGAGGTGTTGGGCTAGGCGATTTCGCGCCAGTCGAGCCCGTGTTCCTGATTCGCCACCTGGAGCCAGTCCGGGTCGCACCCTAGGGTGTCGACGAAGCACTGGCGGGCCAAGTGTGGCAGGTTGTTCTTGCTGCTGAGGTGGGCCAGCACCAGGTGCTGCAGGTTGTTCCAGCCCAACTCGTGCACCAGGCGCGCGGCCTGGTGATTGTTCAAATGCCCTTGCATGCCACCCACCCGCTGCTTCAAGAAGGCCGGGTAGTGACCGCGTGCCAGCAGGTCGCGGCAGTGGTTGGCCTCGATCAGCAATGCATCCAGGCCCTGGTAACGCTCCAGCAACAGCGCGTCATAAGAGCCCAGGTCGGTCAGCATGCCGAAGCGCCGCTGGCCATCGCTGATGACGTATTGCAACGGCTCGTAGGCATCATGCTCGACCCGCGCGGCGGTCACTTCCAGGCTGCCGATACGCAGGCTTTGGCCACAAGCGAGAAAACCGGCCACCTCCACCGGCCTGCGCATACCGCGCAGCGTGCCTTGGCTGAGGTAGACCGGTACATTGTAGCGCCGCGACAGCAAGCCCACCCCATGCACGTGGTCGGCATGTTCGTGGGTCACCAGCACCGCACTGAGCTGAGCCGCCGACACACCGAGCAGCGCCAGGCGCCGCTCGGTTTCGCGCAGGGAAAAGCCGCAATCGACCAGGATGAACCTGTCACCACTGGCGATCAGCGTGCCGTTCCCTTGGCTGCCGCTTCCGAGTACCGCGAAGCGCACTTAGCCCAGGTGGTCCTGAATGGCGCTCAGCACGCGGCGGGCAACATCGGCCGGGGCCACGGTGTTGATGTTTTTCTCGACCGTGACCTGCACGCTCTCACCCACCTTGCTCAGGCGAACCTGATAGCGCTCGGCACGGGCTTCACGCTCTTCCTTGGTTGGCTCGCTGCCGAACATGCGGCTGAAGAAGCCAGGCTGGTTCTGCTTGTCGTCCGGTTTTTCCGACAGGTTGATGTAGTACAGGCCCAGGCTGCGGTTGATGTCTTCAACACGCCACTCGCCCCCCTGCTCCAGGGCACGGCCTACGCCAGACCAGGCACGGTCCAGGTCGGAACCCAGGTACAGCACCGGGTTGCCGCTGCCGTCTTCGCTCAGGCTGACGCGGCTTGGCGCGTCGAAATCGCGCGCAGCCAGGAGCGATACCGAACCGCCTTTCTCGGCGCTGCGGTTCATGCTGGCAAGCATTTCGTCGACCAGCAGGGCATCGGCGCCCGTGTTGCTGGAGGTGGACGGGAAGTCAGGCTCGGCGGTGCTGCCGGCCGGGCGCTCGACGCTGACCACATACACCTCGGAGGTGTTGCGCTGCACGCCCGGCTCCATGCGCACACGTACGCGCACTTCGCTGTCACCGCTGCTGGCGGTGCTCGCCAGGCGCTGGCCAAGCGATGCCGACAACTCGTCGAAACGCTGCCAGGTGGTGTTGAACTCACCGGTCTGCGGGCGCTCTTCAGCGATGCGGAAGCCGTTGTCCTCGAAGAACTGGCGAGCCACCGGCCACACTTCGGCTGGCGAGTGCTGGGCCAGCACCCAACGGCTGCTGCCGCTGCGTTGCAGGCTGTAGTCGGTGACCTGGGCGGCACCGCCAGTCATGGGTTGCGGGCGCGGCACTTCGAACTCGCCCGTGACGTGA
This sequence comes from Pseudomonas sp. yb_9, assembly GCF_043103635.1. Classification (NCBI taxonomy): domain Bacteria; kingdom Pseudomonadati; phylum Pseudomonadota; class Gammaproteobacteria; order Pseudomonadales; family Pseudomonadaceae; genus Pseudomonas; species Pseudomonas sp. yb_9. Next base: position 59,508 of record NZ_JBICKA010000012.1, read on the forward strand.
TCGTCGGCGACGTTACGCGGAATGGGCAGCAGCGGGTCAAGGCGCTTGACGTTGCTGGCGTCCGGCGGCAGCTGCATCGGCGCAGTCGGGTGCGCCTGCAGGTAGTCGCTGCCGCGGTCGCGGAAATAGCCATCCTCGCCCCACAGCCAGCCACACCCACTGGTGCTGGAGATAATCAGGGCAAGGGCGGAAAGACCAGCCAGTCGCTTCATGCGGTGTACTTCCTCTTAAACCAGTACGCCGGACTGGCGCAAGGCAGTACGGACTTTTTCGTGACAGCCTTCGCTCAGCCAGGTCAGTGGCAGGCGAATACCCTTTTGCATCAGGCCCATTTCGACGAGCGCCCATTTCACCGGGATCGGGTTGGCTTCGCAGAACAGGTCTTTGTGCAGCGGCATGAGTTTTTCGTTGATTGCGCGGGCCTTCTCGGCATTGCCCTCAAGGGCGGCCTCGCACAGATCGGCCATTTCGCGCGGGGCGACGTTGGCGGTAACAGAAATGTTGCCCTTGCCGCCCATCAGGATCAGCTCGACGGCAGTCGGGTCATCGCCGGACAGGACGATGAAGTCCTTGCTGACGCCATCGAGGATGGCCTTGGCGCGGACCAGGTCGCCGGTGGCTTCCTTGATGCCGATGATATTCGGCACGGTCGACAGGCGGATCACGGTCTCGGCCTGCATGTCGCAGGAGGTGCGCCCGGGTACGTTGTAGAGGATCTGCGGAATCTCGACGGCTTCGGCGATGTGCTTGAAGTGCTGGTACAGGCCTTCTTGCGTCGGCTTGTTGTAGTACGGTACCACCAGCAGGCAGGCGTCGGCGCCGGCATTTTTGGCGTTCTGGGTCAGGTGCACGGCTTCGGCAGTGGAGTTGGCACCGGTGCCGGCGATGACCGGGATCGGTTTGTTGCTGCGCTTGACGCGCTCGACCACGTGCTTGATGACCAGGATGTGTTCTTCGACATCCAGCGTGGCGGACTCACCAGTGGTGCCGACAGCGACGATCGCATGGGTGCCGTTTTCCAGGTGGAAGTCTACAAGTTTGTCGAGGCTGCCCCAGTCCACACGCCCTTGTGCATCCATGGGTGTGACCAATGCCACCATACTGCCCGCAATCATGTAACTGCTCCTGCCGGAAAAAGAGAGCCGTAATGGTACTGGGGGCATCGGCCTTGCACAAGCGAAGCAGGCAGGCGGAGCATTCCCCTCGGCGCCTTATTTCGCTACCCTTGATCCTTTGATCGGTGCAGCGCGGCCCGCCGGGCCGTCGACCTTGCTCCCCGCCAGCGTCCACGACCTCGCATGCGAGCCCCGGGCCCTGCCGACAGGAGGCTTTCGCCCGTCCTGTACCGACCGCTCATCGCTTTAGGAACGCTGCATGTCCACCCCCACCGTCCGCGAACAATTCCTTGTCATCAGTGCCCTGGGCCCAAACCCCATGGAACTGGCCAACGTCCTCAGCCGCGCTGCCTTCGAAAACCGCTGCGCGGTGGTCACCTCGCGCCTGAGCCGCCACGGCGAGACCAGCGCCCTGGTGCTGCAAGTGGGCGGCAGCTGGGACGCCCTGGCGCGCCTGGAGTCCACCCTGCCGGGCCTGGGCAAAAAACATGGCCTGACCCTGGACGTGGTGCGCAGCGCCGACCAGGAAGTGCGCCCGCAGGCCCTGCCGTACGTGGCCTACGTCAGCGCCGCCTACCGCCCGGACATCATCAACGAGCTGTGCCAGTTCTTCCTCGACCACCGCGTCGAGCTGGAAGCCATGACCTGCGACACCTACCTGGCCCCGCAGACCGGCAGCAGCATGCTCAACGCCCAGTTCACCGTGATCCTGCCAGCCGGCACGCAAATCAGCTGGTTGCGTGACCAGTTTCTGGACTTTGCCGATGCGCTGAACCTGGACGCGCTGATCGAACCTTGGCGCCCACAGAACCCCATGTAAGGAAATCACCATGGCTGTAGCACTCGACCAACCTGTTGCCGACTTCCAGGCCCAGGCCACCAGCGGGCAAACCGTCAGCCTGGCCGAACTCAAGGGCCAGCAAGTGGTGGTTTACTTCTACCCGAAGGACAGCACGCCGGGCTGCACCACAGAAGGCCAGGGGTTCCGCGACCAGTATGACGCCTTCGCCGCCGCCAACACCGTGGTGTTCGGCGTGTCGCGCGATGGCATGAAGTCGCACGAGAACTTCAAGGCCAAGCAAGGCTTCCCGTTCGAGCTGATCAGCGACAAGGACGAAGCCCTGTGCCAGCTGTTCGACGTGATCAAGCTGAAGAAGCTGTACGGCAAGGAATACATGGGCGTTGACCGCAGCACCTTCCTGATCGACAAGAAGGGTGTACTGCGCCAGGAATGGCGTGGGGTAAAAGTGCCTGGGCATGTGGATGCCGTGTTGGCAGCAGCCCAAGCGCTGAACAAGGCTTGAGATCGTTTGGGGCCGCAACGCGGCCCCAATCACATCAAAGCATCGGTGAAACGCTAGGCTCCTGCCGCGGCCAGGCATCCAGCACGGCCTTGATCAGAGTCGCCAGCGGGATGGCGAAGAAAATCCCCCAGAACCCCCACAACCCGCCGAACAGCAGTACCGCGCAAATGATCGCCACCGGGTGCAGGCTTACCGCCTCGGAGAACAGCAGCGGTACCAGCACATTGCCATCCAGCGCCTGGATGATCGCGTACACCGTCATCAGGTAGATGAACTGGTCGCCCCAGCCCCACTGGAACAGCGCAATCAGCGTCACCGGCACCGTCACCACCACTGCCCCCACGTAGGGCACCACCACCGACAGCCCCACCAGCAGCGCCAGCAGTGCGGCGTAGTTGAGCCCCAGGCTGATGAAGGCAATGTAGGTGGCAATACCGCAAATCAGAATTTCGATGCCCTTGCCACGGATGTAGTTGGCGATCTGCCGGTTCATCTCGCTGCCCACCCGGTTCAGCAGGGTGCGCTGGCGCGGCAGATAGCCGCTCACCCAGCGCCCGATCAGTTCGCGGTCCTTGAGGAAGAAGAACACCAGGATCGGCACCAGCACCAAATAGATCATGGCATTGACCAGCAACGGCAGGCTCGACAGCGAGAAGGTCAGCGCCCACTGGCCAAACTTGCCGATTTCGCCACGCACCGACTCGATGGCATGCAGCACCTGCTCGTCCGATACCAGATGCGGGTAGCGCTCGGGCAGCAGCAGCAACAGCGACTGCCACTTGCCGAGCATGCCCGGCAGCTCGTTGAACAGGGTAATAAGCTGGTGCCACAGCAGCGGCACCAGCACGAGCATGAACAGCGCCAGCGCGCCCATGAACAGGGCGAACACCAACATTACCGCCAGCCGCGTCGGTACCCGCACACGCTCCAGGGCGTTGACCAGGCCCTGCATCAAGAACGCCAGCACCATACCCGCCAGCACGGGCGCGAGCATGCCGCCCAAGGTGAGAACGGCCGTGAAAGCCAGAAACAGAAGGACCGCCAGCACCACTGCTTCTTCATCGGAGAAGTAGCGCTGCATCCAGTCGCGAAGCACTTTGAACATTGACGATCCTTGGTAAAAACTCAGGCCTTGCGCAGCCAGTACGTATAGGTGCCGGCCTCGGCCGTTTCCCGCAGCAGGGTATGACCGGCCAACTGGGCGAAAGTGCGAAAGTCACGCTGCGACCCGGCATCCGTGGCGATCACCTTGAGTACCGCGCCACTGGCAAGGCGGTTGAGCTCCATCTTGGCTTTGAGCAGCGGCAAAGGGCAATTCAGCCCGCTGGCGTCCAGTTCGGCATCGCAGGTCAGGGTGTCACTCATCGCAGGGTCTCCAAAAGCGTTGCCAGACTGCTTGCTGACAGGGTCGGCTAGGATAGCGCCACTGGTCGCCAACGTGTGAGCCCGCTACAGTAGGTATCTTTGACCGACGCGAGCTTCATGCATGAATCTACTGCGCCCTACCCTGCTGACGCTGGCCTGCCTGATGGCCCTTCCCGGCCATGCTGACGACCTGCCATCACTGGGTGACGCCAGTTCCGCGATCGTTTCGCCGCAACAGGAGCACCAACTGGGCCGCGCCTGGCTGAGCCTGCTGCGTGGCCAGGTCAACCAGCTGAACGACCCACAGCTCAAGGACTATGTCGAAACCAGCGTGTACAAACTGGCCGAAACCAGCCAGCTGCAGGACCGGCGCCTGGAATTCATCCTGATCGACAGCCGCGAGCTAAACGCCTTTGCCGCCCCGGGTGGCATTGTCGGGGTCAACGGCGGGCTGTTCCTCAACGCCCAGACCGAAGGCGAGTACGCCTCGGTACTGGCGCACGAACTGGCACACTTGTCGCAGCGCCACTTCGCCCGAGGCGTCGAGGCGCAGCAGCGCATGCAGCTGCCGATGATGGCGGCGTTGCTGGCCGGTATCGTGCTGGCCGCCGGTGGCGCCGGCGATGCGGGCATCGGCATGATTGCCGGTACCCAGGCGGCGGCAATCCAGGAACAGCGCCGCTTCTCGCGCCAGAACGAACAGGAAGCCGACCGTATCGGTATCCAGAACCTGGAAAAGGCCGGCTACGACCCGCGCAACATGCCGACCATGTTCGAGCGCCTGGCACGCCAGTACCGCTATGACGCCAAGCCGCCTGAATTCCTGCTGACCCACCCGGTGACCGAATCCCGTATTGCCGATACCCGCAACCGGGCCGACCAGGCGCCCAAGGGCGGCATTGAAGACAGCATGCGCTACCAACTGATTCGCGCCCGGGTGGCGCTGACCTACGAAGGTACACCGGGGCTTGCGGCCAAGCGTTTCCGTGCCCAGCTGGACGAAGACCCGAAGCTGGACGCCGCGCGTTACGGCCTGGCCTTGGCTCAGATCAAAGGCGGGCAGCTGAACGAAGCACGTGAAATGCTCAAGCCGCTACTGGCCAAGGCACCCAACGACATCACCTACAACCTGGCGCAGATCGACTTGGACATCACCAACAATCGCCTGGCCGACGCGCAGCAGCGGGCCGAGCGGATGCAGGGGCTGTACCCGGGCAACTACCCCCTGAAACAGGTCCGCGCCGATTTGCTGGTGAAGCAGAACAAGCCTGCCGAAGCGGAGAAGGTGCTGAACGAACTGGTCAAGAGCCGGCCGGATGACCCGGACGTGTGGTACGACATGGCTGAAGTGCGGGGCTTGTCGGGCAATACCATTGGCCTGCACCGCGCACGGGCCGAGTATTTCACCCTGGTGGGGGACTTTGACCAGGCGATCCAGCAACTGGATTACGCCAAACGCCGGTCGGGCAGCAACTTCCCGCTGGCTTCGCAGATTGACCAGCGCCAGCGCGAGATCATGGAGCAGCAACGCATGGTTCGGGAAATGATGGGGCGCTGAGGGCCCTTTCGCGGGCTCGCCCGCTCCCACAGGGATTGCACCGCCTGCGAGCGCGGCGCTGTATCTGTGAGAGCGGGCGAGCCCGCGAAGAAGACGACGCGGTCTGTCGTCAGGCGTTACCGGACAGTTTCAGCCTTGCAGCCTGGGTAAAGTCCAGCATTCGGTTCAACGGTTTGATCGCCTTGGGCACCAGCGCCGGGTCGACGAAAATCTCATCACCGCCATTACGCAAGCAGTGCAGCACGCGCTCCAGGGTATTCATCGCCATCCACGGGCAGTGCGCGCAACTGCGGCAGGCCGCGCCATTGCCGGCAGTAGGCGCTTCGACGAATTCCTTGTCCGGGCACAGCTGCTGCATCTTGTAGAAGATGCCACGATCGGTGGCGACGATGAAGGTCTTGTTCGGCAGGGTCTGCGCTGCCTTGATCAGCTGGCTGGTAGAGCCCACTGCGTCGGCCAGTTCGATGACCGCTTCCGGCGACTCAGGGTGCACCAGGATCGCGGCGTCCGGGTACAGCGCCTTCATGTCGGCCAGCTGACGCGATTTGAATTCTTCGTGAACGATGCAGGCACCGTCCCACAGCAGCATGTCGGCACCGGTCTGCTTCTGGATGTAACGGCCCAGGTGCTGGTCCGGCCCCCAGATGATGGTCTCGCCGTTATCCATCAGGCTCTCGACAATTTCCAGCGCGCAGCTTGAGGTCACGACCCAGTCAGCACGGGCCTTCACGGCGGCGGACGTGTTGGCGTAAACCACCACGGTGCGTTCAGGATGCTGGTCGCAGAACGCAGAAAACTCTTCCACCGGGCAACCCAGGTCGAGCGAGCAGGTCGCCTCCAGGGTCGGCATCAGCACGCGCTTTTCCGGGGTGAGGATTTTTGCCGTTTCGCCCATGAAACGCACGCCAGCCACGATCACGGTCTCGGCCGGGTGGTTCTTGCCGAAGCGGGCCATTTCCAGCGAGTCGGACACGCAGCCGCCGGTTTCTTCAGCCAGCGCCTGGATGACCGGGTCGCAGTAATAGTGGGCAACCAGCACTGCGTTCTGGGCCTTGAGCTCGGCAGCGATGGCCGCACGGTATTCGGCCTCCTGCTCGGCTGTCAGCGGGTTGGGCTGCTTGGCGTCGAGGTGGGCCTGAACCAACAGGCGTTCGGAAATCTGGGTCATGATCGCTGGACCTGCAGGCGCGCGTGCGCGTCAAATCGAGTGTATCACCCGGCCCTGACAGATCGGCTAAGGGTGCCGGACGGCATACTGCCCGCCACGGCCCTCTGCGGGCACGGATTATTATCGGAGGCCGAAGGCTACAGACAATCCAGCGAATTCTAAAGTGGTTTTTGTGTTGGCTGCACCAGCCCTTTCGCGGGTTTACCCGCGAAGAGGCCAGTACAGGGTGGCGATCAACCCTGCGGCGACAACGCAGCCAGGTGCGCCGCCATCAGCATGGCGAACTCTTCCACGGTCATTTTCCTGCCGTTGAAGTCAACCATGCCATCGGCATAGTGCAGGCTGCTCACCACATCATTACCTTCGACAGTCGCCATGCCACTCTGCAGCGCCATCATGCCAACCATCTCCCCCGCCTGACTCGACTGCATGGCAATCGCCTGAGCGTCAGTCTGACCCTCCAGCAGGGCCTGCAAGGTCGCCAGGTCACCCATCATCGGCTTGGACAACGAGAGCTTGCTCTTCACCTCGGTGATCATCTGCTTGCTCAGCTGGTCCGGCGGCAGGTCGAAACTGACCGGGGCAGCAAAGTCCATCGACAGGTTGAAGCGGCTCTCGCCATTGGCGGTCTTGAACGACAGGTTTTCTATCGCCACCTTCGGTTTTGCCGCCAGCAGTTGCTTCAGATCCCCTTGGAACCTTGCCTTTTCCGCATCATCCATCTGGATCTGCGGCACGGGTTGGCCCGCAGCAGAGGCAGCTTCAAATTCCGGCAGATGCGCCTGGTACCACTTCGACAATGCCTGCAGCGCCGGTGCATTGACCGAGGTAATGCTCACCGCCATCTGTGCCTTACCCACTGCACGACCATCCCAGGTGATGTCGCCAACCTTGTACTCCACGCGACCGCCCACGGTATCCGGGCCATCAAGGGTCTGCAGGGCATTTTGCTCAAAGCCCTTGATCAGCAGCACCTGCTGTTTGGGCCCCAGAGTGACCTTGGTTTCAGCCAGCACCAGGTCGGCATTACCGACATAGATGGCGTCGTGCGCGGTGGCTGTCAGGTTACCGCCAAGCTTCAGGCCTTTGAGCTCGAACGTGGCAGGCGGCTGGTCGTCACGCACCAGTTTCATCACAAAGCGGTCGGCCTGGCCGTGGAATCTGGATGCCTTGCCTTCCTTGTCGCCACTGACCTCCAGCTGCATACCCGAGAAGTCGAGGCTGTTGCCGTCCGCTTCGTCGAGCTTGACCGGCGCCAGCCGCACCTGGCTGACCACATTACCGCCGTAGCCCAGGCTGGTTTGGGCGCTGACCGGCGCCTGCTCACCCGCTGCGGCAAACCACGCTGCGGTGGCTTCGTCCTTTTGCAAACTACTGTTGCTGACCGCCAGCACCGGCATCAGCTTGAACGCCTTGACCCGCGACCAGGGGAACGGGCCGTGCTCGATCTGGTCGGTCACGCCCACGTCGAAACTCAACACCTCGCCGTCACCCACATTGATGTCGCGTGCCTTCAGGCGGTACTGGGCGGTACTGCTGAAGAAATGCTGCTCCAGCGACACCCGCTCGATGCTCATGCTGCCACCAGTGGTCACCAGGGCTTTCTTCAGCTCGGCGTTACTGCGGGCAAGGGCATTGTCCAGCTCGGCCGGCAGCTGCTTGCCGGTGTACCAGGCGCCAGCGGTGGTTGCGACGGCAATGGCGATAGCCAGGCCGGAAAGGATGCCAACTGATTTCTTCATGAATAGAACCGAATGCTGTCCGTAAGGGCTTGTTGGGCGACCAAAGGCCGCGCAGCGAAGATTACCACTGCAACAGGTGACACAGGCGGGTGCGGATCGAGAAATGGCATTTTTGGGAAGCGTCTGACACCCAGCCCAACGACGCTGCCCAATCGTTAATTTTTACGAACATTCAAGTTGATCAAAATCGCAAAAAACTGCGCAAAAACCGAACAAAACAGCCTTTAAATCGATAAATGTTTCAATTCAGTAACATCTTGTCATGTTTAACTTGACACCCACCTACCCATCGTTTTTTATTTTCACCACTTTGCGCGTCCCCCGCGCCTTCCGCCGCTCCAACATAAAAGGTGAACAACATGGAGCCCACCCGCTCGCCCTTGCCGCATGCGCAATACACCGTGCCCGCCGTTTACGCCCAGCCGCAGGAGCCATGCCAGCATGCAGCATGACCACAGCGCTACCGGCAACGGCCAACTTCGCAAAACCCTGCGTCTCTGGCATGTGATCATCATCGGCCTGGCCTACCTGACGCCGATGACCGTGTTCGACACCTTCGGCATCGTCAGCGGGATTACCGCCGGCCACGTACCCAGCGCCTACATCCTGGCGCTGGCCGGCATCCTGTTCACCGCCGTGAGCTACGGCACCCTGGTAAAGCGCTTCCCGCAGTCGGGCTCGGCCTACACCTACACCCAACGCGCCATCAATCCGCATGTAGGCTTCCTGGTCGGCTGGTCGTCGCTGCTGGATTACCTGCTGCTGCCGATGGTCAACGCGTTGCTGGCCAAGCTTTACCTCTCGGCCATGTTCCCGGAAGTACCAGAGTGGCTGTGGGTGGCCGGTTTCGTCACCCTGATCAGCCTGATCAACATGCGCAGCGTGAACCTGGTGGCGCACTTCAACCTGTTGTTCGTGGGTGTGCAGGTAGCCATCATCGCGGTGTTCATCTACCTGTGCGTGCGCGGCCTGGACCACGGTGAAGGGCTGGGTACCGCCTGGAGCCTGGTCCCCTTCGGCGACAGCCAGACCCAGTTCAGCGCCCTGGCCGCTGGCGCGACCATCCTGTGCTTCTCGTTCCTGGGGTTTGACGCGGTTACCTGCCTGTCCGAGGAAACCCGTGACCCGAGCAAGACCATCCCACGTGCCATTTTCCTCACTGCGCTGATCGGCGGCGTGGTGTTCATCACCGTGTCGTACTTCATCCAGGCTTATTTCCCGACCATGGCGCGCTTCCACGACCATGAAGCGGCCCTGCCGGAAATCGCCCTGTACGTGGGTGGCAAACTGTTCCAGTCGATTTTCATCGCCTGCACCGTGATCAACACCATCGCCTCTGGCCTGGCCTCGCAAACCAGCGTGTCGCGCCTGCTGTACGTGATGGGCCGCGACAACGTGATCCCGGCCAGCGTCTTCGCCCGCCTGCATTCACGCTACAAGACACCCGTGCTGAACATTGCGGTAGTGGGGCTGATTTCGCTGTCGGCAATCTTCTTCGACCTGGTGACCGCCACCTCGATCATCAACTTCGGCGCCCTGGTCGCGTTCAGCTTCGTCAACCTGTCGGTGATCAACCACTGCTACCTGCGCGAAGGCAACCGCAAAGGCCTGGCCAACCAGCTGAAATACCTGGTACTGCCTACCGTCGGCTTCTGCATCATCGTCTCGCTGTGGCTGGACCTGAATGCGCATTCGCTGATGTTTGGCGGCATCTGGGCTGCGCTCGGGCTGATCTACCTGGGCTGGCTGACCAAAGCCTTCCGGTCGGCACCGCCCAACTACGTCGCCGAATGACCCACGCTGCCAACAACGCCCGCGCCTGACTGCGGGCGTTGTACTTGTTCGAAAAGGAAAGCCCTCATGCCGCTGCGTCGCCTCTCCATCCAATGGAAGATCACCCTGCTCGCCGGCTTGTGCCTGCTGGCCATCGTCGCCTTGCTGGTGGCCACTTCGCTGACCCAGGCACAACGCAGTGCCGCGCTGGTCAACCAGGCCAACACCGCCATGCTCGACAGCAGCGCCCGCCAGCGCCTGCAGGCCCACGCTGAAACCCAGGCCCTGCGTATCCAGCGCTACTTCATGGACGCTTACCAGTACGGCAATGGCTTTGCCCGCCTGGTACAGGTACTGAAGGACCGTGGCGGCAGTGACCTGCGCGCCGAGCTGACCCGCCAGGCGCATGCCAGCCTGGCCGGCAACCCGGACGTGATAGGCCTGTACCTCGTATTCCAGCCCAACGCGCTGGACCAGCAGGACAGCCAGTTCGTCGGCCAGGATGCCGCAGGCAGCAACGACAGCGGGCGTTTCTCGTTGTACTGGTCGCAGCCAAGCCACGGCGCACTGGAACGTGAGGCCATGCCGGAATCGATGCTCGGCGATGCCAGCATCGGCAGCAACGGCGCGGCGAAGAACCGCTGGCTGACCTGCCCGCAGGACACCGCCAAAACGTGCATGCTCGAGCCGTATTTGGACGACGTCAACGGCCGCCAGGTGCTGATGACCAGCATCGCCTTGCCGCTGCTGGAGCACGGCAAGGTGATCGGCGTGGTCGGCCTGGACATTGGCCTTGCCAACCTCCAGCAACTGAGCGTGGAGGGCCGCCGCGAACTGTTCGATGGCCAGGGCCAGGTGAGTATCGCCAGCGCTGCCGGCCTGCTGGCAGGCAACAGCCGCGACGACAGCGCGCTCGGCCAGCCCATGGACAAGGCGGTAGCCGACGGCCTGCTGCGCGTGGCCCACCCCTTCACGCCAATCCCTGATGCAGCGCCGTGGCAGGTTTTGCTGGAGTTGCCAGAAAGCGTGCTGCAGGCACCCGCCGTGGCCCTCAATCAACGCCTGGACGCACACAACCAGAGCGCCAACCTCACCAGCCTGCTGATCGGCCTTGGCGCGGCGGTGATGGGTTTGCTGCTGGTATGGCTGACCGCACGCGGCGTTACCCGGCCCATCCTGGCCGTGGCTGCGCGTCTTAAAGACATCGCCAGCGGCGAAGGCGACCTGACCCGCCGCCTGGAATACGCCCGCGACGACGAACTGGGCCAGCTCACGGGGTGGTTCAACCGCTTCCTCGACAAGCTGCAGCCGATCATCGCCCAGGTCAAAGGCTCACTGCAGGAGGCCCGCAGCACAGCCGACCAGTCAGCCGCCATCGCCAGCCAGACCAGCAACGGCATGCAACAGCAGCACCGGGAAATCGAGCAGGTGGCCACGGCTGCCAACGAGATGAGCGCCACCGCGCTGGATGTCGCCCACAACGCCTCGCAGGCGGCTCAGGCCGCGCGCGCCGCCGACCAGGCCAGCCGCGAAGGCCTGCAGCTGATCGACAGCACCCGCCAGGGCATCGACCGCCTGGCTGCCGGCATGGACACCGCCATGGACGAGGCACGTGCCCTGGAAGACCGCAGCGGGCGGATCGGCTCGGTGCTGGAAGTGATCCGCACCATCGCCGAGCAGACCAACCTGCTGGCGCTGAATGCCGCCATCGAAGCGGCCCGTGCTGGCGAGGCCGGGCGCGGTTTTGCCGTGGTCGCCGATGAAGTACGCGGGCTGGCCCAGCGCACGCAGGTGTCGGTGGAGGAGATTCGCCAGGTCATCGAAGGCTTGCAGCAAGGTACCCAGGATGTCGTGGGCGCCATGCACGAAGGCCAGCGCCAGGCACAGGACAGCGCAGCGCGCATGGAACAGGCACTACCGGCACTGCAGCGCATTGGCGAGGCGGTGACCGTGATCAGCGACATGAACCTGCAGATTGCCTCGGCCGCGGAAGAGCAGAGCGCGGTGGCTGAGGAAGTGAACCGCAACGTCGCCGGCATTCGGGATGTGACCGAGTCGCTGGCGGGCCAGGCCGACGAATCGGCACGCATCAGCCAGGCGCTGAACCGGCTGGCCAATCAACAACAGGCGCTGATGGAGCAATTCCGCGTCTAGTCTGTGAAGGCCAATGCACCTTCTTCGCGGGCTTGCCCGCTCCCACAGGTCCGCTGCCGACTTCAAGGTCTGTGCAAATCCTGTGGGAGCGGGCGAGCCGGCGAAGAGGCCACCACAGACTCCACAGCATTATCGTTTTTACTGAGCACACTTCATGCAAACCGCAACCCGATCCACCTTTTTCGACATCACCAGCGAACAGGGCCTGTTACGCACCTCGATTGCCGTCACCCTGTTCATCGCCAGCATCGGTATCGCCTTCGGCGTGGCCTCCGGCTCCTACTCCATCGTCTTCGACGGCGTCTATTCGCTGGTCGATGCCAGCATGAGTGGCCTGTCGCTTGTTGTGGTCAAACTGATCACTTCGCATACCACCAGCGTGCAGATGTCGCGCAAGCTGCGCGAACGCTTCACCATGGGTTTCTGGCACCTGGAACCCATGGTGCTGGCACTGAACGGCATTCTGCTCAGCGGCGTGGCCATCTACGCATTGATCAACGCCGTCAGCAGCCTGCTGCAGGGCGGCCGTCACCTCGAATTCGGCATTGCCATGATCTATGCGGTGCTGACCGTGATCACCTGCGTGACCATCGCCGTGGTCGAAGCCCGCGCCAACCGCAAGCTGAAATCAGACTTCGTGCGCATGGACGTCAAGGGCTGGGTGATGTCGGCCAGCATCACCGCCGCGCTGCTGATTGCGTTCTGCTTTGGTTACGCGGTGCAGGGCACGTCGCTGGAGTGGGTATCACCGTACATCGACCCGGCCGTGCTGGCGCTGGTGTGCCTGGTAATCGTGCCGTTGCCGATGTCGGTGGTGCGCCAGGCGCTGTCAGAAATATTTCTGGTCACTCCCGGCGACCTCAAGCTGCATGTGGATGAGGTGGCCAAGGCCTTCGTTGCCCGCCACGGGCTGCAGTCATACCGCGCCTATGTGGCCAAGGTCGGGCGCTCGCGGGAGATCGAGCTGTACTTCATCGTGCCAAAAGCCATGGCGGCGAAGACCATCGATGAATGGGATGCATGGCGCAACGAGATTGGTGATGCCGTAGGTGGCGAAGGGCCGGACCGCTGGCTGACGGTGGTGTTCACCGGGGATCCGGAGTGGGCTGAGTAAGCTGGGAGCGCATGACGCGCCGAGAACGAAAAAGCCCGCGACCGTTGCCGGTAGCGGGCTTTGACGTACTGAGTATGGTGGGTCGTGTAGGATTCGAACCTACGACCAATTGGTTAAAAGCCAACTGCTCTACCAACTGAGCTAACGACCCGTTGGATGGCGCGTATAATACTGATTTCTAACGGGAAATCAACACTCCATCAAAGGTTTTTTGTCAAACATACCGTGTCGGGTCTTCGACACCGGCTGCCTTGAAGCCATCTGCACGCAGGCGGCAGCTGTCACATTTGCCACAGGCACGGCCGTCATCGTCGGCCTGATAGCAGGAAACAGTCAAACTGTAGTCCACACCGCGGGCGATACCAGCCTGCACGATCTGCGCCTTGCTCATGTTCTGCAGCGGCGCCTGAATGCGGAAGCCCTGCCCCTCTACACCCGCCTTGGTCGCCAGGTTGGCCATACACTCGAAGGCCTCGACGAACTCGGGGCGGCAATCCGGGTAACCGGAGTAATCCACGGCATTGACGCCGATAAAGATGTCGCGCGCCTCCAGCACTTCTGCCCAACCCAAGGCCAGCGACAGGAATACGGTGTTGCGGGCCGGTACGTAGGTGACCGGGATACCTTCACTGGGGGCTTCCGGCACGTCAATGCTGCTGTCGGTCAACGCCGAACCACCAATACCGTCAAGGTTAAGGCCAATCACCTTGTGCTCGACCGCACCCAGGTCGCGGGCCACGCGTGCGGCAGCGTTCAACTCGGCACGGTGGCGCTGGCCGTAGTCGAAGCTCATGGTGTAGCAGCTATAGCCTTCTGCTTTGGCCATGGCGACCACGGTGGCGGAGTCCAGGCCGCCGGACAACAGGATTACTGCGCGCTTTTCTGTCATGTGTGCTTGCTCCTCAATCAACGTCCGGGTTCGTCGTTCCACAGCAGCTTGTGCAACTGCAACTGGAAGCGTACAGGCAGGTTGTCCGCTACGATCCAGTCTGCCAGGTCGCTGGCATTCACCTGATGGTGGCTCGGCGAGAACAACACCTCGCCAGCACGCTCGGCCAGGTTGTACTGGATCAGCTTGGACACCGCCCAGTCGTAGTCCTCTCGGGAACAGATGACGAACTTGACCTGGTCATTGCGGGTCAGCAGCTCGATATTCTCGTAGCGGTTACGGTGCGACTCCTCAGAGCCCGGGGTCTTCAGGTCGACTACGCGGCTAACGCGCGTGTCGGTGCCAGCGATATCCAGCGCGCCGCTGGTTTCCAGCGACACCTCGTAACCGGCGTCGCACAGACGCTGCAGCAACGGCAAGGCATTCGGCTGGGCCAACGGCTCGCCGCCGGTGACACAGACATAACGGGGCTTGAAGCCGGCAACCTGCTCAAGGATCGAATCGAGGGTGCGAATGGTGCCGCCGGTGAAGGCATAAGCACTGTCGCAGTATTGGCAACGCAGGGGGCAACCGGTGAGGCGCACGAAAACCGTGGGCAGCCCAGCCGTTCGCGTTTCACCCTGCAAAGAGTAAAAGACTTCGGTGATGCGTAGTGTGTCTTGCATGCTCGCCACGGGCGTGACAGCTAAACAGGCTGTCCGCCTCCGTCAGGCACTGTCGCGGACTCGACATAGCGTTATCCGCGGCAGCGTGTTTACGAAAAAAGGGCAGTGATTCTAACGAAAAAACCCGCGACTGGCGCGGGTTTCTTTCGAAAGGTACAGCTACAGCGCTTAGAGCTTCTGCAGGTCACGCTGAGCCAGTTGCGCGGCAGAGGTGCCGGGGTACTGGGTGATGACCTGTTGCAGGATGCCCTTGACCTTGTCGGTGTGGCCCATGCGGCGCTCGACATCGGCCAGCTTATAGAGCGAATCCGGCACTTTGCTGTGTTTCGGGTACTTCTGGCTGACCTGGGCAAAGGCCTGGCTGGCACCTTGCAGGTCGCCCTTGGCCAGGTTCACTTCACCCAACCAGTACTGGGCATTGCCGGCGTACTGGCTGTTGGGGTACTTGCGCAGGAAGGCATTGAACGCCTGGCTGGCCTTGTCGAAGTCTTTCTGCTTGATCAGGTCGAAAGCGGCATCGTAGTAGAGCTTTTCTTTCGCCGGATCACCGGGCTCGCTACTGGCGGCCGGTTGTTGCGCAGCAGCACCTGCTGCTGCATCGGGGGCGGCATTGGAAGCACCACCACCGGAGGAATTGTCAGGGGTTGCGGCAGGCGCAGCGCCACTGTTGATGCGACGGTCCAGGTCCTGGTATCGCTCCAGGTTTTCCTGCTTCATGCGCGACACATCGTTTTGCAGCTCTTCGATGATGCCTTGCTGGCGGGAAAGCTGGTCCTGCATCTGTTGCAGCTGCATGAACAGCTGGCCCTGTGCAGAGGCAGGGGCCGAAGCCCCCGACCCGGCATAGGCGCCGCTCGTGCCATAACCCGCAGGCGGATAAGCGCCTGCGTTGTCATCTACTACAGGGACCTCAGCCCAGGCCGCAAGCGGCAGGCTGAGTGCGAGGACGGTTACTACACGGCGGCACATACGCATAAGAACTTACTTACGCAGTTCTACGCGACGGTTCTGAGCCCAGGACTGCTCGTCGTTGCCGGTGGCAACTGGACGCTCTTCGCCGTAGGAAACCAGTTCCAGCTGAGCAGGGGAAACGCCCTGCAGAACCAGGTAGCGCTGAACGGCTTTCGCACGACGCTCACCCAGAGCCATGTTGTACTCGCGGGTGCCGCGCTCGTCGGTGTTGCCTTCCAGAACAACGCGGTTGCCGTTGGACTTCAGGTCCTTGGCGTGAACGTCCAGAGCGCGCATGGCTTCTGGCTTCAGGTCCGAGCTGTCGTATTCGAAGTAGAAGGTGGTGATTGCGCGCAGGGCAGCTTCTTCGCTCAGGGAGCCGTCAACTGCGCCAGTGTTGGCACCGTAGCCAGCGTTCGGGTCTACAGCAGCGCCTTCGCCTGCGTTGTCACCGCCCTTCGAGGAGCAACCTACAGCTACGGCCATGGCCAGAGCCAGCGCAGCAAATTTACCAAACTTCAGCATTTCCATCGTGAAACTCCTAATGAAACCCCAGTGTGTTAAGCAAAATGTATTACGCCGCAATCAGTTCAGGTAAGGGGACCAGGACGGTTCTCTGACTTCGCCTTGAGCGGTAGGAAGTGGGAGCCTCACGCGGCCATTAAGCGACACGAGCATCAAGACTCCCCGGCCCTGCTGGCGGGTGGCGTAGATTAGCATGGTGCCGTTAGGCGCAACAGTGGGAGACTCATCAAGACTTGTTTCAGACAGAATCTTTACACTTCCGCGCTGCAAGTCCTGTGCCGCCACTTTAAAGTTGGTAAAGCCCTGTTGGCGATGGATCATCACCAGGGTTTTTTCGTCTGCCGAAAGTTTCGGGTTGGCGTTGTAGTTACCCACGAAGGTTACGCGCTCGGCACCACCGCCACCGACCGACTGTTTGTAGATCTGCGGTTTGCCGCCACGGTCGGAAGTGAAGTAAAGCGTGTTGCCATCTTTACCCCAGAATGGCTCGGTATTGATACCCGGGCCTGCGGTAACACGGCTGATCTGGCGCGAAGCCACGTTCATCACGTAGATGTCCGGGTTGCCGTCTTTCGACAATACAAACGCCAGGCGCGAACCGTCCGGCGACCAGGCTGGCGCACCGTTCAGGCCTTCGAAGTTGGTCACCTGCTCGCGGCGGCCGGTATCGATGTTCTGGATGAAGATGCGCGGGCGCTTCTGCTCGAACGACACATAGGCGATACGCTTGCCATCTGGCGCAAAGCGCGGCGACAGGATCGGCTCACGCGATTGCAGCAGGGTAACTGCACGCGCACCGTCGTAGTCCGAACGCTGCAGGGTGTAGCGGGTGTTGTTAGTGGAGAAACGCTCGGCCGTCACGTACAGCATGCGGGTGGAGAACGCCCCCTTGATGCCGGTGAGTTTCTCGAACGACTGGTCGGCAATGTAGTGCGCCATGTCGCGCAACTGGTCGGTGCTACCCGCGACGCTGCCGGTCAGCACTTGCTGCTCGGTAGCGACGTTGAACAGCGCGTACTGCACCTGCAGGCGACCGCCTGCCGGCACGATGCTGCCCACCATCACGTACTGTGCACCCAGTGCTTTCCAGTCGCGGAAGATCACTTCGCTGGCCTGCGACGGCTGGCTGATCATGTTCTGCCGCGGAATTGGCGAGTAGTAGCCTGAGTTGCGCAGGTCGTTGCCGATGATATCGGCAATGTCTTCTGGCAACACGCTGCCGCCCTGCAGACCGAACGGCACTACCGCGATGGGCGTTGCCCGGTCGCTGCCGCTGGTGACCAGGATGTTCTTTTCCTCTGCCACGGCCATGCCTGCCACGCAGCACAGCATGACCAGCAGTCCTCTAAGACGTTTAATCACAACGCTAGATCCTCAGGTGTAAATGTCATCTTGAACGAACGATATTGGTTGAAATCGCTCGGCTTCATACCCTGCATCTCGGTCAAACGACCAATGTTCTTCACCGCAGCCACCGCCGAACTGTCGTACGGGCCGTCACCACTGGAACGGGCCACGCTGACACTGGTGATGGTACCGTCCGGCAACATGTTGATCTGCAGGACCACCGTCATGCCCTTGCGCGCGGAAGGCGGACGCGCCCAGCCTTCGGCCGCGCGCATGCGGATCAGGTCGTCGAAGTCGCCGGCCACCTGGTCACCCTGCTCGTCGGCCAGCGCTTGCTGCCGCTCGGTGGTGTCGGACAACAGCTCGGCCAGGGCCTGGGCTTTCTTGTCTTCTGCCGCCTTACGGGCCGCTTCCTGTGCCTTTTTCTTCTGGGCGTCTGCAGCGGCCTTTTTCTTGGCCTCTTCAGCTGCCTTCTTCTTCGCGTCCTCGGCCGCCGCTTTCTTCTTGGCGTCCTCGGCTGCTTTCTTCTTGGCCTCTTCGGCTGCCTTTTTCTTGGCGTCCTCGGCGGCTTGTTTCTTCGCCTCTTCAGCGGCCTCTTTCTTGGCCTCTTCTTCGGCTTTTTTCTTGGCTTCTTCCTCGGCCTTCTTCTTGGCGATGTCGGCCTGCTGCTTCTCGGCGGCCTTCTTCGCCTCGTCGGCCTTCTTGGCTTCGGCGGCTTTCTTGGCCTCGGCAGCCTTGGCGGCTTCGGCGGCCTTGGCAGCGTCCTCGGCTTTTTTTGCCTCGGCGGCTTCGCGGGCCTCTTCGGCCTTTTGAGCAGCGTCGGCTTTCTTTTGTTCCGCGGCCTTCACGGCTTCCTGCTCGACCTTCTTCTGCTCCAGCTGCTCGACCTCGGTCTGGCGCGAAGCCGTTTTCTTCGCTTCCCCGGCAATCTTCTGATTGGTCTGGGTAGTCGCCTGGCTCTTGGACTTGAGCTGGTAAAGGGTAGCCTGAACAATCGGCTTGGATGGCGGCAGCTCAGGCGTCATGGCAAAACTGACGAACAGCAGGGCGAACACCAACACATGCAGGCCGATGGCCCAGACACTGGGCCAGAAGTAGCTTTCCGAGGCGGATGGCTCTCGCTGTTGCATCAGGGCGCCTCGGTAATCAGGCCAACGTTACCGACACCGGCCTTCTGCAACCCGCCCATGGCACCCATGACCGCGCCATAGTCGACAGCCTTGTCGCCACGAATGAACACCTGGGTCTGCTTGCCCTGGTCACGGCCGGCAGCAATGATCTTGGTCACGGCGTCGGTCATGGCGGGCAAGGTCATGGCCTTGTCCATCTGCTTGTCGGTATCGACTTCGCTGCCGAGGTTCCAGTAATAGGTTTTATCGGCCTTGATGGAGATGGTGAGGATCTGGACGTTGTTGTCCTGCGGCAAGGCTTCGCTGGAAACCTTGGGCAAGTCGACCTTCACGCCCTGGTTGAGCATGGGCGCCGTCACCATGAAGATGACCAGCAGCACCAGCATCACGTCGATGTAGGGCACCACGTTCATCTCGGCGACGGGCTTGCGTTTGTGGCGAACTCGGGCCATGGGCTTCTACCTGATTACTCTTCGCTGGTGTGCACTTTGCGGTGCAGGATCGCCTGGAACTCGTCGGCGAAGGTGTAGTAACGACCGATCAGCACTTCACTGCGCGCGGCGAAACGGTTGTAGGCGATGACCGCCGGGATTGCCGCGAACAGGCCAATGGCGGTAGCGATCAGCGCTTCGGCGATACCCGGGGCAACGGTGGCCAGGGTGGCCTGCTGGGCGCTGGCCAGGCCACGGAAGGAGTTCATGATGCCCCACACGGTACCGAACAGGCCGATGTACGGGCTGGTCGAACCAACCGTGGCCAGGAATGGCAGGCTCTGCTCGAGTTTTTCTTCCTCGCGCGAAATGGCCACGCGCATGGCACGGCCAACGCCTTCCATGACCGCATCCGGGTCAACGCCCGGCTGCTGGCGCAGGCGCGAGAACTCCTTGAAGCCGGCACGGAATACCTGCTCTACACCGGAGTCCGGGTCTGGGTTGCTGCCTGCCTGGCGGTACAGCTTGGACAGGTCGATGCCCGACCAGAAGCGCTCCTCGAAGGCATCCAGCGCACGACGACCGGCGCGCAGCATGGTGCTGCGCTGGAAGATCATGATCCATGAAGTGACCGATGCGGCCACCAGGGTCAGCATTACCAGCTGTACCACCACGCTGGCATTGCTGACCAGACTCCACATGGAGGTATGGTCGACGACGTTAGCTTCCACGCTTATTCTCCTGCATTCGATTGATTACCCGAGCCGTCCGCCGCAAAGGCGTCGCGCAGCTGGGGGGGTATGGCTCGGGGTTTGAAAGTGTCGGCGCGCACGGCGGCCACCAGGAACTGCCCTTCGCAAAGCAGCGTTTCATCCTTTTCCCGCCAGACCTGCTGCACGAAACGCAGGCTGGCGCGATTGAGTTCAAGTACTTGCGCGGTTACCCGCAATTCGTCATCCAGCCGCGCCGGCGCGTGATAGCGCGCTTCGCTGGAATGGACCACGAACAGCAGGTTGTCTTCGGCCAGTTGCGACTGGGAAAAGCCCAGGTGCCGCAGGCGTTCGGTGCGCGCGCGCTCCATGAATTTCAGGTAGTTGACGTAATACACCACGCCGCCCGCATCGGTGTCTTCGTAATAGACGCGACAACGGTGTGCGAACGGTTCGAGCTGATTTTGCGCGCGCATACTCTAGTGCTTACTCCTCAGCTTGCCAATCCGCTGTGGCAACTGTTTTTTCTTCATTAATGTCTTATTGCCAGCGCACCCTGGGCATGCCAGCGGTAGGACCACGAAAAGTCGCATTCGATCTGTCATTCATCGCCTGGTTCCGAAAAATCACCGCCCTCCCCCAGGCGCCCGGGAATATTCAGGCCAAAGTGCAGGTAGGCATGCCGGGTAACCACGCGGCCGCGTGGCGTGCGCATGATATAGCCTTGCTGGATCAGGTACGGTTCGAGCACATCCTCGATGGTGTGGCGCTCTTCGCTGATCGCCGCCGCCAGGTTGTCCACGCCTACCGGGCCACCATCGAACTTCTCGATCATGGTCAACAGCAGGCGGCGGTCGGAATGGTCGAAACCGCGCTCGTCGACGTCCAGCAGGTTCAGCGCCATGTCGGCCACGGCCTTGGTGATCTGGCCCTTACCGCGCACCTCGGCGTAGTCGCGCACGCGGCGCAGCAGGCGGTTGGCGATACGCGGCGTGCCACGGGCACGGCGGGCAATTTCGTAGGCGCCCTGATCGTCGATGACCAGGCCAAGGATGTTGGCCGAACGGCTGACGATGGTGGCCAGGTCCTTATCGCTGTAGAACTCCAGGCGCTGGACGATGCCGAAGCGGTCCCGCAGCGGGTTGGTGAGCATGCCGGCACGGGTGGTGGCCCCCACCAGGGTGAACGGTGGAAGGTCGAGCTTGATCGAACGGGCGGCCGGGCCTTCGCCGATCATGATGTCGAGCTGGAAGTCCTCCATGGCCGGGTACAACACCTCTTCGACGACCGGTGACAGCCGGTGGATCTCGTCGATGAACAGGACGTCGTGCGGTTCGAGGTTGGTCAGCATGGCCGCCAGGTCACCGGGGCGTTCCAGGATCGGGCCCGAGGTGCTTTTGACCGAAACGCCCATTTCCTGGGCGATGATGTTGGCCAACGTGGTCTTGCCCAACCCGGGCGGCCCGAAGATCAGCGTGTGGTCGAGCGACTCGTTGCGCCCACGGGCGGCCTGGATGAACAGGGCCATCTGCTCGCGCACGACCGGCTGGCCGATGTACTCGTCCAGCCGCAGAGGGCGGATCGCCCGGTCCTGGACTTCTTCACGGTCGCGGCCACTGGCGGCGATCAGGCGGTCGGCTTCGATCACTTGGTAATCATCCCTTTCAGGCTGCGGCGGATCAGCTCTTCACTGCTCAGGCCGGCCTTGTCCTTGATCGCGGCGATTGCCTTGCTGGCTTCCTGCGGCTTGTAGCCCAGCGAGACCAGTGCGCTGACCGCATCGGCCTCGGCAGTGGACTCGCTGGCAACCGGCAACGGACCATCGGACACCAGGGTAAACATGGCGGGCGAGGTTTCCCAGGCCTTGAAGCGGTCTTTGAGCTCGACCAGCAAACGTTCGGCGGTTTTTTTGCCGACACCAGGCACGCGCACCAAGGCGGAAGTATCCTGGGCTTGCACGCAGCGCACCAGTTCGTCGACTTCCAGGCCGGACATCAGCGCCAACGCCAGCTTCGGGCCCACGCCGTTGAGGCGGATGAGCTCCCGGAACAGCTCGCGCTCGCGCTTTTCGGCAAAGCCGTATAGCAAGTGTGCATCTTCGCGCACCACCAGATGCGTGTGCACGGTGACGCTTTCGCCCACCTTGGGCAGACGGTACAGCGTGGTCATGGGAACTTCCAGTTCGTACCCCACGCCGTTGACGTCGATAATCAGGTGCGGCGGCTGTTTTTCCGCCAAGGTGCCGCGCAAACGTCCAATCACGTTCCGATCCTTCCTCTCGGGGAGCCGGTCAAAGACCGCTCAACCCTATCAGCAAATGCAGCGGGTGAACGCATCACCCGAACAAAATGTGTATCAGCGCATGAAGCGCCTACAGACGCAAGCGCCCGCCGCGTCGCCGTGCCGTGCTCAGGCCGTGCGGCACCAGGCTTGAGCGGGTATGGGCATGGCACAAGGCGATGGCCAGCGCGTCGGAGGCGTCGATCTGCGGCTTCTGCGTCAATTTCAGCAGGTGCATGACCATCATCATCACCTGTTCCTTGTTGGCCCCGCCCGTGCCGGCTACTGCCTGCTTGACCTGGGTGGCGCTGTATTCGGCGATTTCCAGGCCGGCTTCGGCGGCCGCGACGATGGCCGCACCGCGGGCCTGGCCGAGCTTGAGCGCCGAGTCGGCGTTACGGGCCATGAACACCCGCTCGATGCCCATGGTCACCGGGCCGTGCTGGGCGATGATTTCACTGACACCACGAAAAACAATCTGCAGCCGTTCGTGCAGCTCGCCGCTGCCGGTGCGGATACAGCCCGACGCCACGTACTCGCACCCACGGGCGGTCTGGCGTACCACGCCATAGCCGGTGATGCGCGAGCCGGGGTCGATACCAAGAATCAGAGTCATAGTACCTGTTTGTTCAAAATGTACCGGCCCTTTCGCGGGCAAGCCCGCTCCCACAAAGACCGCACGGCCCCTGTGGGAGCGGGCTTGCCCGCGAATAGGCCCTCAAGGCCAACGAAAGAACCTTAGCCGAGGTTTTCCATGATCTCATCGGAAATCTGGGCATTGGAGTAGACGTTCTGCACGTCATCCAGGTCTTCGAGCATGTCGATCAGCTTGAGCACCTTCTCGGCACCCTCCTGGTCAAGCTCGGCGCTGGTGGTCGGCTGCATGACGATTTCCGCGTCAGCGGCCTTGAAACCCGCCTCTTCCAGGGCGTTGCGCACGGCATAGAAGCTGTTGAACGAGGTGAACACTTCGAACGAGCCGTCGTCGTTGGCCACAACGTCGTCGGCATCAGCCTCCATTGCTGCTTCCATCAACGCGTCTTCGTCCACGCCCGGCGCAAAGCTGATCTGGCCTTTGCGCTCGAACAGGTAGGCCACCGAACCGTCGGTACCCAGGTTGCCACCACACTTGGTGAAGGCATGACGCACGGCGGCGGCAGTACGGTTGCGGTTGTCGGTCATGGCTTCGACCATGATCGCCACGCCGCCCGGACCGTAACCTTCATAGCTGAGCTCTTCGACGTTGTCGCTTTCGTTGGTGCCGGCACCCCGGGCCACAGCGCGATCGATGATGTCGCGGCTCATGTTGGCGCCCAGGGCCTTGTCCAGCGCCAGGCGCAGGCGCGGGTTGGATGCCGGGTCAGCACCGCCTTGCTTGGCCGCAACGGTCAGTTCGCGGATCCACTTGGTAAAGATCTTGCCTCTCTTGGCATCCTGGCGCTCTTTGCGGTGCTTGATGTTCGCCCACTTGGAATGACCAGCCATAACGACTCCGAATCCTTTGTTTCACAAACAGCCCCGCCCCTGTACGGGGCGGGACGGAAAAATACCTGCGCCGAAACGCAAAGGCGCATCCATGTGGATGCGCCCGGGACTGCTTACTCGACCTTGGTCTGTTCGCGCAGTCGGATGTGCAGCTCGCGCAGGGCCTTGGCGTCGACCATGCCAGGGGCCTGGGTCATGACGCATGCAGCGCTCTGGGTTTTCGGGAAGGCGATCACTTCACGGATCGACTGGGCGCCGGTCATCAACATGACCAGGCGGTCCAGGCCGAAGGCCAGGCCACCGTGAGGCGGTGCACCGAACTTCAGGGCATCGAGCAGGAAGCCGAACTTCTCTTCCTGTTCTTCTGCCTCGATACCCAGCAGGCGGAATACCGCCTGTTGCATCTCTTTGCGGTGAATACGGATCGAACCGCCACCCAGCTCGGTACCGTTCAGAACCATATCGTAGGCACGCGACAGGGCCGTGGCCGGGTTGGCCTCGAGCTCTTCCGGGGTGCACTTCGGCGCGGTGAACGGGTGGTGCAGCGCGGTGAAGCTGCCGTCTTCGTTTTCTTCGAACATCGGGAAGTCGACAACCCACATCGGTGCCCACTCGCAGGTCAGCAGCTCGAAGTCGTGACCCAGGCGAATACGCAGCGCGCCCAGGGCTTCGCTGACCACCTTGAACTTGTCGGCACCGAAGAACACGATGTCGCCGTCTACGGCACCGACGCGGTCGAGGATGGTGTTGAGGTTGGCCTCAGGAATGTTCTTGACGATCGGCGACTGTAGGCCTTCAACGCCCTTGGCGCGCTCGTTGACCTTGATGTAGGCCAGGCCCTTGGCACCGTAGATGCCAACGAACTTGGTGTACTCGTCGATCTTGCTGCGCGGCATGCTGGCACCGCCTGGCAGGCGCAGGGCAGTCACACGGCACTTCGGATCGTTGGCCGGGCCGGCGAACACCTTGAAGTCGACGTCTTTCAGTTGGTCGGCAACGTCAACCAGTTCCAGCGGGTTACGCAGGTCTGGCTTGTCGGAGCCGTAGCGGCGCATGGCTTCTTCGAAGGTCATGTGCGGGAATTCACCGAACTCCAGGTCCAGCACTTCCTTGAACAGCTTGCGGATCATGCTTTCGGTCAAGCCCATGATCTCGCTTTCATCAAGGAAGCTGGTCTCGATGTCGATCTGGGTGAACTCCGGCTGACGGTCGGCACGCAGGTCTTCGTCACGGAAGCACTTGGCGATCTGGTAGTAGCGGTCGAAGCCGGCCACCATCAGCAGCTGCTTGAACAGCTGGGGCGACTGCGGCAGGGCGAAGAAGCTACCGGCGTGGGTACGGCTTGGCACCAGGTAGTCACGCGCACCTTCCGGCGTGGCACGGGTGAGGATCGGGGTTTCGACGTCGAGGAAGCCGTTTTCGTCGAGGAAGCGGCGGATGCTGCTGGTGATGCGCGAACGCAGGCGCAGCTTGTCGGCCATTTCCGGGCGACGCAGGTCGATGAAGCGGTAGCGCAGGCGGGTTTCCTCGCCAACGTCGGAGTACTCGTTCAGCGGGAACGGCGGGGTTTCCGCTTCGTTGAGCACGTTCAGCTGGTAGCCGAGGATCTCGATGGCGCCGGAGGCCATGTTGGCGTTCACCGCACCGTCAGGGCGCTTGCGCACCTTGCCGGTGATCTGCACGACGTATTCGCTGCGCACGCGGTCGGCGGCGGCGAAGGTTTCGGCGCGATCCGGGTCGAACACGACCTGGGCCATGCCTTCGCGGTCACGGATGTCGAGGAAGATCACCCCGCCGTGGTCGCGGCGACGATGGACCCAGCCGCAAAGGGTGACTTCCTGGCCGTCCAGGCTCTCGTTCAGTTGGCCGCAATAATGGCTGCGCATCATGATGGTGGTTTCGCTTCTCGTGATTCGTGTATTCGGTGGAGGCCTTGGCCGCCCGGAGGGCTAATACTGCAAGACCCGGTCACAGCATTCAACTCAGTCGGCCTTGTCGCCGCCTGCCAGATTCTTTTTTGCCCCGGTCTTGAAGTCGGTTTCGTACCAACCATTACCGCTCAGGCGAAAGCCTGGCACCGACAGCAGCTTTTTCAGCGCTGGCGCCTGACAGGCCGGGCAATCGGTCAGCGGCGCGGCGCTGATCTTCTGCAGCACTTCCATGCGGTGCTCGCAGGATGCACATTGATAGTCATAAAGGGGCATGGGTGTCTCTCGTCAACCACAACGCTGGCTGCCGGGGCAGCAAAAAGCGGGATTATATATGGTTAACAGGCACTGCGCAGCCCGCCCGGCGATCAGCGCACACTTGGCGGGTTTGCAGCCAGGCGACGCAGATGACCCGGATCAGCCCACTGAAGTTACGCACCCCACCCTGGCGCAAGTGCACTTCGCGGTCCACGTAGGACAACACCGCACTGACCGAACAGCGGTTAGCAGCGGCGATACGCTCCAGGATACCCCAGTAGACGGCCTCCAGGCGCAAGCAGGTGGAAAACCCGTTCAACCGCACCGAGCGCGACACCGGCTGGATCTGCAACATGTCGAAATCCGCCTTGAACGGATCAATGCACTGTTTTCCTGGCCAACCACCCTGACCAGCCACACGCTTGCTTGCTTGCGTCATGCGCCCAACTTCCTCGTCACCGGTAACAGGCGATCAATGAAGCGCTGACGGGCGATCTTAAAGCAGCGGCAAAATCTTCCTGCACAAACACCTAACCACTTGGCGCGACATAGAGCCTGTGGGAGCGGGCTTGCCCGCGAAGCAGGCAACGCGGTGGATGGCACCGGCTGCGCCGGTGTTCGCCGGCACGCCCGCTCCCCCGGGTTTATGTCACGGCTCAGGGCAATTATTTGCCGTCGAGCAATACCCGCAGCATCCACGCGGTCTTTTCGTGAACCTGCATGCGCTGGGTCAGCAAGTCGGCGGTAGGTTCGTCACTGACCTTGTCCACCACGGGGAAAATGCTGCGCGCCGTGCGCACCACGGCCTCCTGCCCCTGCACCAGCTGGCGGATCATCTCGTCTGCCGGGGGTACACCTTCCTCCTCCTTGATAGACGAGTGCCGCGCATAGAATGCATACGACCCCGGCGCCGGGAAGCCCAAGGCCCGGATCCGCTCGGCGATGGAGTCGACCGCCAGCGCCAGCTCGTTGTACTGCTCTTCAAACATCAGGTGCAGGGTGCGGAACGACGGGCCGGTGACGTTCCAGTGAAAGTTATGGGTTTTCAGATACAGCACGTAAGTATCCGACAACAGGCGGGACAGCCCGTCGACGATGGACTTGCGATCCTCTTCGCTGATACCGATATCGATTGCCATGAAGCTCCCCTTTCCATAAGGCTTGAGACTCAAGCGGACGTGGACCACTGTAGCAACACTTCCCCCCTGCCGCATGTGACATGGCGCAACACATTGCCCGCCGGGCGGCCTGCGGTTTGAGTAGCCTGCGGCTTTACTGTTAAATAGGCACCGTGCCACCCGTGCGGACTGTCATTGCCGGGTGCATAGGCTGGCCTGCCACGTGTTCGCGCTCTACACCTCATGCGCACCGTGCTGCCCGCTCTTCCTGTGATCGGCCTTATCAACTGTGAGCCAACCCCATGTTCAAGATCGTCCATCTGGTGACGGGCGTGGCAGCCTTGCTGCTATCGCTCATACCCAGCCTGAAAACCGACGCGACACCCTTCCTGCAACAACCTGACGCGGTCTACCTGACACTCCTCGGCCTGCTCAACCTGGTCCTGGCCCCGGTCGTGCCCCTGTACTACCGCGGCGCGCGGCAGCAGTTGCAGCACCTTGCCTGCGCCCTGCTGGTGGTGGCGGTGGTGCTGCAAACCCTGACATTGCTGGCCCGCCCGGAAATGGGCAACCTCGCGGCACTGGTCTGCGCGGCACTAGCAGTGGCAGTGCACCTGGCCGTGGGCTTTGCCCGCAGCCCGCGCAAGGCACGCAACAGCCAGCATGCCGTTCAGGATGCCGGCAACCGCGATACCGGCACCGTCAAGTGGTTCAACACGTCGAAAGGCTTTGGCTTCATTTCCCGAGATTCGGGTGATGACATCTTCGTGCACTTTCGCGCCATTCGCGGCGAAGGCCATCGCATTCTGGTCGAAGGCCAGCGCGTTGAGTTTTCGGTAATGCACCGCGACAAAGGCCTGCAGGCCGAAGATGTGGTTGCGGTCACCCGCCGCTGATTGCCGCTTCATCCAGAGGCATATTTACCGGCATGCCGGTGAATATGCCTCAGCAACGCATCAATAATGAGGCGGTGGCGCCTCCTCCCCTTCGCTGCCGTACTGGCCGACCATCTCTTCATAACGCTTGATCAGCTCGGCCATCTGCGACTGCAGCCGCTCGATCACTCGCGCCTGCTCGACCACCACGTCATTCAACGCCTGGATAGTGTCATCCTGGAACGCCTGGCGGGTTTCCAGTTCGACAATACGTAACTCCAGCGACATCTCAGGCCTCCTGATAACCAGCAAGTTGCAGCCCACGCAGGCGCTGGCGAATGGCATTCAGCTGATCGTCGCTGTAGGCCACCGCCGGGCACTTGCCCCACACCGGTGCCGGCCAGGCAGCGTCGTCGCGCTGGCGCACGATCACGTGCATATGCAACTGACTGACCACGTTGCCCAAGGTGGCCACGTTCATCTTGTCGGCGCTGTAGCTGGCTTTCAGCGCCTCAGCCAACAGGGTTGTTTCCTGCCACAACTGCTGCTGCTCCGCCGCGTCCAGCTCGAACAGTTCGCTGATACCGGCGCGCTTGGGCACCAGGATGAACCATGGGTAGTTGGCATCCCTGCTCAGCAGCAACTGGCACAGTGCAAACTCCCCCAGCACCAGGGAATCCTGCTGCAAACGCGAATCGAGGACGAACACGGCATATCTCCTTCAGGCAAAACCAACCCGCTTTAAGCGGAAATCAGGCCTGCAAGGATACCTTGCACACTCCCGGTAACACAGCGCTACTTTTCGCACCAAAATGAGGCCTTCTGCCCACGCTCTCCACACCTGTCACCCCACAAACGACTCTGGATGAACAATTTGCGGTAACACATTGACTTTAATGGCAGCTTTTTAAATTTTAATGATTCTCGACTCCAACATGAGCGCAAGCCGGCTTCACCCCGTGTTTACGGGACTTTCCGACCCTCGGTAGTAGGTTTTGTGAAAATTTCATGAAGTGTTGCGAATTTTGAGCACGCTTGTTGCATTCCCTTCACGCCAAGTCGGCACGACATCTGCAACGGCAGGTGAACGCGACAAATAACAACAGCGGCATTGGTTACCAGGGAGTTCCCCTAACCGGAACCGGTAGTTACAGGTTTGTTACGGTGACAGGAACAGCGCTGGCGTTGTACGGCCCTTAAACCGGGGCGTGATTTGCGACATGGAAATACCTAAAAGCGACAGGGTGAAAAAGTTCCGAAAAGAGTGCTTATAGCCATATCGCCAACAACAGTCAGCGTGCTATACATTTTCGCCGACATAACAAGAAAGAGCTGCACCCTATAACTAAAAGATTTGGGACGCAGCAGTACTCTTCCTAAAAACCAAAGGAGCAAGTCACGATGCGCGTGATGAAGTGGAGCATGATCGCCCTGGCCGTTACGGCGGGGACCTCGCAGTTGGCAATGGCCTCGGCACAAGACGAGTCCAAAGGTTTCCTCGAAGACAGCAAGCTGAACGTAAAAACCCGCATGCTGTACTTCAGCCGTGACTTCCGCAATGTCCCGTCTGGCGCCCAGAGCCGCGTTGAAGAAACCGGCCTCGGCTTCCTCGGCACCTTCGAGTCGGGCTTCACCCAGGGCACCGTAGGCTTCGGCGTCGATGCCATCGGCATGCTGGGTCTCAAGCTGGACAGCGGCAAAGGCCGCGCCGGCACCGGCCTGTTCCCGGAGGGCTCTGACGGCCGCTCGCAGGATGACTACTCCGAAGGCGGCGGCGCAGTGAAAATGCGCATTTCCAACACTGTGCTCAAGTTCGGCGACCAGTTCACCGCGCTGCCAGTATTTGCTACCGACGACAGCCGCTTGCTGCCGGAAGTTGCTGAAGGTGGCCTGATTACCAGCAACGAAATCGATGGCCTGACCCTGCACGCCGGTCACTTCACTGCGCTGAACGCCCAGGCTCAGACTTACCACGACAGCCTTCAACTGAAGGAAGCCAACGTTGTCGGCGGCACCTATGCCTTCACCGACAACCTGAGCACCAGCCTCTACTACTCCAAGGTCGAAGACTACTGGCGCAAGTACTACGCCAACGTCAACTGGGCACTGCCGATCTCCGACAAGCAAGGCCTGGTGTTCGACTTCAACATCTATGACACCAAGAGCGACGGCAACCTGGCCCGCGCCTACGATGGTGACAAGCTCGACAACCGCGCATTCAGCCTGTCGGCTGCCTATAATATCGGTGCCCACACCTTCACTCTGGCCTACCAGAAAATCTCCGGTGATGGCGACTACGCTTACGGCGTGGACGGCGGCGGCACCATCTTCCTGGCCAACTCCGTGGCCCGCTCCGACTTCAACTCCGAAGACGAGAAGTCCTGGCAGGCTCGCTACGACCTGAACTTCGCCGAATTCGGCATCCCAGGCCTGACCTTCATGACCCGCTACGTACACGGCACCGGCGCCAACGTTTCGAGCGGCGACAACGGGAAAGAGTGGGAACGCGACATCGATATCAAGTACGTGCTGCAGGAAGGTCCGGCCAAGGACCTGAGCTTCCGTATCCGTCAGGCTACGTATCGTTCCTCCGACGCCGTATACCTGGACAGCTCCCCATCGATCGACGAACTGCGTCTGATCGTGGAGTACCCGCTGAGCATCCTGTAAGCCTGGCTTGCAGTGCCCCGCACCTGAAAAGCCCGGCGATCACGCCGGGCTTTTTCTTGGCTGACAAGTGTCACGCCCTGGGGCATCCTGTACGCCTTCGTTTCACCCCCGTACAATGCGGGGCTATTTCAACGTCTTAGGCAATCGACACGGCTAACCATGCGCACCAGTCAATATTTGCTCGCCACCCAGAAAGAAACCCCTGCCGACGCAGTGGTCATCAGCCATCAGCTCATGCTGCGCGCCGGCATGATCCGCAAACTGGCCTCCGGCCTGTACACCTGGCTGCCGATGGGCCTGCGGGTAATGCGCAAGGTCGAGGCCGTGGTACGCGAGGAAATGAACGCCGCCGGCGCCCTGGAAGTGCTGATGCCGAGCATCCAGCCTGCCGAACTGTGGCAGGAGTCCGGCCGCTGGGAACAGTACGGCCCAGAGCTGCTGCGCCTGAAGGACCGCCACCAGCGGGATTTCTGCGTTGGCCCGACCCACGAAGAAGTCATCACCGACCTGGCCCGTAACGAGCTGTCCAGCTATAAACAGCTGCCGCTCAACATGTACCAGATCCAGACCAAATTCCGTGACGAGATCCGCCCGCGCTTCGGCCTGATGCGTGGCCGCGAGTTCATCATGAAGGACGCCTACTCGTTCCATGCCGACCAGGCTTCCCTGCAGGAAACCTACGACCGCATGCACCAGGCGTACAGCAACGTGTTCACCCGCCTGGGCCTGGACTTCCGCCCAGTGCAGGCCGACACCGGCTCGATCGGTGGCAGCTATTCGCACGAATTCCACGTACTGGCCGAGTCCGGCGAAGACGACGTGATCTTCAGCGACAGCTCCGACTACGCCGCCAACATCGAGAAGGCCGAGGCCATCCCGCGTGAAACCGTGCGCCCTGCCCCTACCGAGGAGCTGCGACTGGTCGACACGCCAAACGCCAAAACCATCGCCCAGCTGGTGGAAAACTTCGGCCTGGCCATCGAAAAAACCGTCAAGACCCTGATCGTGCGCGGCGCCGAAGAAGGCAAGCTGATTGCCCTGGTCGTTCGTGGTGACCACGAGCTGAACGAAATCAAGGCCACCAAGCTGGAACAGGTTGCCGACCCACTGGTCATGGCCACCGAAGCCGAACTGCGCGACGCCATTGGCGCCGGTGCCGGCTCGCTCGGCCCGTTGAACCTGCCACTGGAATGCATCATCGACCGTTCGGTTGCCCTGATGAGCGACTTCGGCATCGGCGCCAACATCGACGACAAGCACTACTTCGGCGTCAACTGGGAGCGCGACCTGCCAGTTCCACAAGTTGCCGACCTGCGCAACGTGGTCGAAGGCGACCCAAGCCCGGACGGCCAGGGTACCCTGGTGATCAAGCGCGGCATCGAAGTGGGCCACATCTTCCAGCTGGGCACCAAGTACAGCGAAGCGCTGAAGTGCCAGGTACTGGGCGAGAACGGCAAGCCGGTAACCCTGTCCATGGGCTGCTACGGCATCGGCGTGTCCCGCGTGGTCGCCGCTGCCATCGAGCAGAGCTATGACGACAAAGGCATCATCTGGAACGACGCCCTAGCCCCGTTCCAGATCGCCCTGGTCCCGCTGCGCTACGAAACCGACGTGGTCCGCGAGGCAACCGACAAGCTGTATGCCGAACTGACCGCCGCCGGCTTTGAAGTGCTGCTGGACGACCGCGACAAGAAAACCAGCCCAGGCATCAAGTTTGCCGACATGGAGCTGATCGGCATCCCGCACCGCATCGTCGTCAGCGATCGCGGCCTGGCCGAAGGCAACCTTGAGTACAAGCACCGCACCGAGCAGGACGCCCAGGCGTTGCCGCTCAGTGAAGTGCTGAGCTTCCTGCAGGCCCGCGTTCGCCGCTGATAACCAATGCACGAGTGATCATGTTCAAGCGAAGTACCTTTACCCTGGGGGGCGCCGCACTGTGCGGCGCCCTGCTCGTCAGCGGCTGCGCCAACCAAATGTCCCAGCGCAGCGACCATGAGGAGCGCGTCGAGCGCAAACTGCTCGAGCACACCCTGCAGATCGATGTCGGCGAGCCGAAGGTGATGGAGCTTCCGCAACGACGTGTGCGTGTGCATGAGCAGAAGCGCTTCGAAGTCACCGAGTTCGAAGTTACCCGTCGTTACGACCGCTACACGCCGTATCAGCCCTGGCGCGAGATCTACGAGATCCCGCTGGGTGCAGTGGCCGTGGTGGCGGGCGTCGGGGCCAACGTGGTCAACGTCTTCGCCTTGGGCAACCTGCCGCAAAGTATCACTCACGACTGGCTCAGCTACGGCGTGGACGGGCTCAACCCGTTCATGAACGTGCCGTCCAACGGCCGCGCCCAGCAGAACCTGGCCGGGATCAGCGAGGTGCAGAAAGGCAAGCGTGAGGAATCGACCAGCGTGCCCTGGAGCGAACGCCTGGTCGAGGTCAAGGCTGGCAAGATGACCCACGAACTGACTACCGACAGGAACGGCGTGCTGCGCCTGAACCTGCTCGACAGCCCGTTCTCGGAGCAGAACCTCAACCACATCGGCACCCTGCACCTGCAGGTACTCGACGAGGACAACGCGGTGCGTGGCGATGCCAGCCTGCTGGTCAGCGCCACCCTGCGCAACAAGCTGCTCGAAGCCCATGAGCTGATCTTCGATGACCTCGAAGATGACGATGTCGGCCAATGGGTCCACCGGGTCAAGCGCCTGTCCGAGCTCGGCCTTGAAGAAGAAGCCAGTGAAATGGAACAAAGCCTGATCGAGCTGACCCGCAACGATCCAGAACTGCAGCAGGAGTTTCTGCAGTCGCTGACCAAGGCCACTGGCCGTTTGGTGGCTGATCCGGGCGCGCAATAACACACTGGGGCCGCGTCGCGGCCCCTTTCATTTGGGCGGGAACAGTTCCAACTGCTCATGCGCCCCGCGCAAATCGCGCAACCTCACCCCCACGCCCAGCAAGCGTACCGGCTTGCCTCCACGGGCGAACGCCTGCCCCAGCAACTGTCGATAGCTTTCCAGGTCTCTGCCCGCCCCGGCCTGCTCCATGGTTGTCTGGCTGAAGTCGTGGAACTTCACCTTGACGAAGGGTTTGTCCGGCCGGTAACTGCTGTCCATGCGGGCGATGCGTTCGTTCAGGCTTTCCAGCAGCTCGGGCAGCCGCGCCAGGCAGCTGGCCAGGTCTGGAAGGTCGATGTCGTAGGTGTTTTCCACACTCACCGACTGTCGACGGCTGTCGTTGTGCACCGCACGTTCGTCGATCCCCCGCGCAAGCCCCCACAAGCGCTCGCCAAAACTGCCAAACTCGCGCACCAGCGCCAGGCGCGACCATTCGCGTAGTTCCAGACAGGTTTCAATACCCAGCCGTGCCAGTTTGTCTGCCGTCACCTTGCCCACCCCGTGCAACCTGGCCACCGGCAAGGCAGCCACGAACGCCTCCACTTCACCCGGGGTAATCACGAACAGGCCATTGGGCTTACGCCAGTCGCTGGCGATCTTGGCCAGGAACTTGTTCGGCGCCACCCCCGCCGATACGGTGATATGCAAGGTACGGGCGACCCGCCGGCGAATATCCTCGGCAATACGCGTGGCGCTGCCCGAGTACCACTGGCTATCGCTCACGTCCAGATAGGCTTCGTCCAGCGACAACGGCTCGATCAACTCGGTGTAGTCGCGGAAAATGCTATGGATTTCGCGCGAGGCCTCCCGGTAAGCCTCGAAGCGCGGCTTGACGATCAGCAAGTCGGGGCACAGTTTAAGTGCATGGCGCGACGACATGGCCGAGCGCACACCATAGGCACGCGCCTCATAGTTACAGGTGGCGATCACCCCACGGTGGTCGGGTGAACCTCCCACCGCCATGGGGCGCCCGGCCAGACGCGGGTCGTCACGCATCTCGATCGCAGCGTAAAAGCAATCGCAGTCGACGTGGATGATCTTGCGCAAGGACATGGATGACCGTCAGCACTGTAAATTCATACAGATAGTATCGCATGCGCCCTGCCCTGAAACAGCTACCCGCGCCAGCATTCGACAATTGGCCTGAAAGCCGCGCCGCGCCTGAGCTGCATCTTGCCAACGAGTGCTAAGGGTTTGAACAAAAAAGGTTTTTCCTGAATATTTGCTTGACAGCAGGAAGTAAATCCGTAGAATTCGATCTCACAGGCGCGGGATGGAGCAGCCTGGTAGCTCGTCGGGCTCATAACCCGAAGGTCGTCGGTTCAAATCCGGCTCCCGCAACCAGATTCGAGAAAAGGCCACTGTTAACGCAGTGGCCTTTTTCTTTGCCTGCTGAAAGGCAACTTTAAAAAAAGCTCGAAAAATCAAAGCGTAGCGCTTGACATACACATTACAAACTGTAGAATTCGCCCCACTGACGCGGGATGGAGCAGCCTGGTAGCTCGTCGGGCTCATAACCCGAAGGTCGTCGGTTCAAATCCGGCTCCCGCAACCAGATTCAAGAAAAGGCCACTGTTAACACAGTGGCCTTTTTCTTTGCTCGCTCAAAAGCACAGCGAATAAAAACGCTCAAACTGAAGCCGAATGCTTGACATTCAATTGGCAGACTGTAGAATTCGCCCCTCTGACGCGGGATGGAGCAGCCTGGTAGCTCGTCGGGCTCATAACCCGAAGGTCGTCGGTTCAAATCCGGCTCCCGCAACCATATTCGTCAGAACAAACCCCGCCTGTTTAACAGCAGCGCGGGGTTTGTTGTTTCTACGCCCCTGCATTTCATCGCTTCATTTTCTCCGCCCCTCCAGCCATCCCGCAGGTTTGAGGCATCGTCCCCAGGATGAACTATCTTTAACCCTGCCAGGCCGCTGAAAGCGCCTGAGGCCGGAGTAATATTGGATACGTTTTCCTAAGGGACTTTCACTTGGCCGCACCTTCCCTCTACCTCGCGCAGCATGCCCGGGGCAACTCATGACTTCCCATAACCCCGAACCTCAGGTGCCGCTCGCCTCGGCACTGCCCGGTGCCGTGCAACGCCTGCCCTTGCTCGAACGCCTGAGCCGCTACCGCCAGCCCATCGGCCTGGCAGTGACCTTGGTGCTGTTCACCATGGCTTTGATTGCCTGCCGCCACCTGCTGAGCGAGCTGGATATCTATGCCTTGCACGACGCCATGCTCAGTGTGCCGACCCAGTCG
This sequence comes from Pseudomonas sp. yb_9, assembly GCF_043103635.1. Taxonomy (NCBI): domain Bacteria; kingdom Pseudomonadati; phylum Pseudomonadota; class Gammaproteobacteria; order Pseudomonadales; family Pseudomonadaceae; genus Pseudomonas; species Pseudomonas sp. yb_9. Next base: position 95,201 of record NZ_JBICKA010000012.1, read on the forward strand.
TTGCTGGGCGCCTGTGTGGCGACGGTTGCGGGCTTCGTGATCCTGCTGGGTTACGAGTGGTCGGCCAGCCGCTATGCCGGGGTGAAGTTGCCAGTGCACAGCCTGGTGCTGGGCGGCTTCAGTGCCTTTGCCATCGGCAACGCCATCGGGCTGTCGATGCTGTCAGGCGGATCGGTGCGCTACCGGCTCTATGCACGCCAAGGGCTGGGGGCTGGCGAAGTCGCTCGCATGACGGTGTTTGCCAGCTTGTCGCTGGGCTGCGCGCTGCCTCCCCTGGCAGCCTTGGCGACCTTGAGCGACCTGCCGGCAGCCTCGGCTGCACTGGGGTTGGCGCCGGGCTTGCTGGCAGGCATCGCCACCACCGTGCTGGTAGCCTCTGCCCTGCTGGTGTTCGGCTTGTACCGCCGGCGCCTGGCCGAGCAACCGCTGTCGAACAACCTGCTGGTACAGCTGGGCCGCCGCACGCTACGCCTGCCAGGCACACGGCTGGCGGCCCTGCAACTGCTGATCACCGCGCTGGATGTGGCAGCCGCCGCCACCGTCCTGTATCTGCTGCTGCCCGAAGCACCACCTTTCGGGGCATTCGTGCTGGTGTACCTGCTGGCGTTGGCCGCTGGCGTACTCAGCCATGTGCCGGGCGGCGTCGGGGTGTTCGAAGCGATCCTGCTGGCAGCCTTTGCCGACCAGCTCGGTGCTGCACCGCTGGCGGCCGCCCTGCTGCTGTACCGGCTGATCTACGTGGTACTGCCATTGCTGCTGGCCTGTGTACTGTTGCTGGCCAACGAAGCCCGGCGCCTGCTGTTCGCCCAGCAGGCCATCAAGGCAGCTTCCGGACTGGCCGCACCGATCCTGTCAATTCTGGTATTCCTGTCCGGCGTGGTGCTGCTGTTCTCGGGCGCCACACCCGAAATCGACACGCGCCTGGAACACATGGGCTTCTTGGTGCCGCACCGGCTGATCGATGCCTCGCACTTCGGCGCCAGCCTGATCGGCGTGCTGTGCCTGCTGCTGGCCCAGGGCCTGCGTCGGCGCCTGTCCGCCGCCTGGTTGCTGACTACCGTGCTGTTGTTGGTGGGCGCCCTGCTGTCGCTGCTCAAGGGGTTTGACTGGGAAGAAGCGTGCCTGCTGACCTTTACCGCGACCCTGCTTGCCCTGTTCCGTCGCTCGTTCTACCGCCCCAGCCGCCTGCTGGAGCTGCCCTTCTCGCCGGTGTTCCTGGTGGCCAGTGCCTGCGCAGTCGGCGCTTCGGTGTGGCTGCTGCTGTTCGCCTACCAGGATGTGCCCTACAGCCATCAGCTGTGGTGGCAGTTCACCCTCGATGCCGATGCCCCACGCGGCCTGCGCGCCGCCATGGGCAGCGCCTTGCTGCTGGCCGCGGTGGCGCTGACCTGGCTGCTGCGCACCGCCCCTCCTGTGATCCACCTGCCCGACGAAGCGGAACTGCAGCGCGCCAACCGTATCTTGCTGGCTTCCGACCAGCCCGACGGCGGCCTGGCCCTGACGGGCGACAAAGCGTTGCTGTTCCACCCGCGTGGCAATGCCTTCCTCATGTACGCGCGGCGTGGCCGCAGCCTGGTGGCCCTATACGACCCCATCGGCCCGGCCCAGGAACGCGCCGAGATGATCTGGCAGTTCCGCGATCTGTGCGACCTGCACCACGCTCGCCCGGTGTTCTACCAAGTACGTGCCGAAAACCTGCCGTTCTACATGGATATTGGCCTGACAGCGCTGAAGCTGGGTGAAGAAGCCCGTGTCGACCTGCGCCGCTTCGATCTGGAAGCCAAAGGCAAGGAGATGAAAGACCTGCGCTACACTTGGAATCGCGGTGGTCGCGACGGCCTGAGCCTGGAAATCCATGAACCCGGCCACGCCCCGCTGGCAGAGCTGAAGGAAATTTCCGATGCCTGGCTCGGCGGCAAGAACGTGCGAGAGAAAGGCTTTTCGTTGGGGCGCTTCAGCCCGGACTACCTGCAACACTTCCGCATCGCGCTGATTCGCTTCCAGGGCCGCCCGGTAGCCTTCGCCAACCTGCTGGAAACCCATGGCAACGAACTGGCAAGCCTCGACCTGATGCGTGCGCACCCCGAGGCCCCCAAGCTGACCATGGAGTTCATGATGATCGGCTTGATCCTGCACTACAAAAGCCATGACTACGCCCGCTTCAGCCTTGGCATGGTGCCGCTTTCCGGCCTGCAACCGCGGCGAGGTGCGCCCTTGACCCAGCGCCTGGGTTCGATGGTGTTCCGCCGGGGCGAGCAGTTGTACAACTTCCAGGGGCTTCGCCGCTTCAAGGACAAGTTCCAACCGGACTGGGAACCCCGCTACATGGCCGTGCCGGCCGGGCTCGACCCGCTGGTAGCACTGGCCGACACTGCCGCCCTGATTGCAGGCGGCCTGACTGGATTGGTGAAACGTTGATGACCCGACGCTATTGGCTGTACCTGCTGGTTCCCCTGCTACTGGCCGCCCTGGGTGGCGCGCTGGCGTTCTGGCTGTGGACGCGCCCGGCCCCCGAGGCGCGCCTGGAGCAACTGAGCCTCAATGACACCCACATCACCCGGGTGACACCTGGCGTGCACGCCAAGGCCCGGGTGGCCATTGGCGTACCGCAGGACCAGGCATTGACCGACAAGCAACTGCTGGACCTGAGCCAGGCCGGCGAAGCCCAGCTGGTGCAGGTGGTGCTGCCGCCGAACGACTGTAGCAAACAGCAGCAGGCCATGGACCAGGCCCTGGCAGAGCTGTCGGAAAAGCCGACGCTGGTCGCCGGCATAGGCCCTGGCGCCGCCCAGGCCTGGCGTTGGCTGGCCAGCCAGAGCGATGACAAGGCGCGGGCCATTTCAGTGGACTTCAGCCTGGAGCAACCCGGCTGTCAGGCCCCACTGCCCAAGGCGGCACCTCATGGCCACTGGAACGTCGCCTGGAACGACAACCCGGATGACGCCAGCGCCGCTTTCGTACGTGACCAGGCGAACGCCGAAACCAGCATCAGCGACTACGACATTCACCTGCCACAAGTGCTCAAGGCCCAGCTGACCCAGGCCCTGGTTGGCCGTGACGGCAACGCCCTGGCTATTCCGGTGGTCGAGGTACCGGCCGGGCAGACGACCGACACAGTCACTCTGTTCCTCTCCGGTGATGGTGGCTGGCGCGACCTGGACCGTGATGTGGCCGGGGAAATGGCCAAGCTGGGCTACCCGGTGGTAGGCATCGACACGCTGCGCTACTACTGGCAGCACAAGACCCCGGAGCAAAGCGCCGCCGATCTGTCCGAGCTGATGCAACATTACCGGCAGAAGTGGGGCACCAAGCGCTTCGTGCTGACAGGTTATTCGTTCGGTGCCGATGTGCTGCCAGCCATCTATAACCGCCTGCCGGCAGAGGACCAACAGCGTATCGATGCCGTAATGCTGCTGGCGTTTGCCCGCAGTGGCAGCTTCGAGATCGAGGTCGAGGGCTGGTTGGGCAAGGAAGGTCAGGAAGCACCGACCGGGCCAGAGATGGCCAGGCTGCCGGCGTCCAAGGTGGTGTGTGTGTATGGCGTTGAAGAAACCGATGAAAGCGGTTGCACGGAAAAGACGGCGGTGGGTGAGCGCCTGAAACTGCCAGGCGGGCACCACTTCGACGAGAACTATCCGGCGCTGGCCAAGCGCTTGATTGGTGAGATCGAGACGCGCCAAGGCAAATCGAGCGTCGCCGAACAGAACTGACAATAATTGGGGCCGCTTTGCGGCCCCTTGACCATTAGATCTCGACCTGGGTCCCCAGCTCGATCACCCGGTTCAGCGGCAGGTTGAAGAAGCGCAGGTTACCGTTGGCATTCTTCAACAGGAACGCAAACAGGTTGCCCCGCCAGCGCGACATCCCCTCCAGCCGTGAAGCAATCACCGTTTCGCGGCTGAGGAAGTAGGTGGTGCGCATCGGGGTGAAGTCCAGCTCATCGAGATGGCACAGTTTCAACGCAGCCGGCACGTCCGGTTCGTCCATGAAGCCAAAGTGCAGCAACACGCGGAAGAACCCGTCACCGTAAGCTTCCACTTCGAAACGCTCCTGCTCCGGCACGCGCGGCCGGTCTTCGCTGACTACCGTCAGCAACACCACTTGGCTGTGCAGCACTTGGTTATGCAACATGTTATGCAGCAGCGCATGGGGTACAGCGTCGGCCCGCGCAGTGAGGAATACCGCCGTCCCTTCGACCCGATGTGGCGGCTGAATACGGATACTGCTGATGAACAGCTGCAGCGGCAGCGCGCCTTCGTCGATACGCTCGACCAGTATCTGCTTGCCGCGCTTCCAGGTACTCATCAACAGGAACAGCACACCACCCGCCAACACCGGGAAGGCACCGCCCTGGACGATTTTCGGCACGTTGGCAGCGAAGAACAGCCCGTCAACAAACAGGAAACCCACCAGGATCGGCACCGCCAGCACAGGGGGCCATTTCCACAGCAGCAACATGACGGCCGACACCAGAATAGTGGTCATCAGCATGGTGCCGGTCACCGCCACACCGTAGGCCGCCGCCAGGGCGCCGGACGACTCGAAACCGATCACCAGCAGCACCACCCCGACCATCAGCGTCCAGTTCACCGCCCCAATGTAGATCTGCCCCTGCTCGTCGCTGGAGGTGTGCTGGATCTGCATGCGTGGAATGTAGCCCAGCTGGATGGCCTGGCGGGTCAGGGAGAACGCCCCCGAGATTACCGCTTGCGAGGCGATCACCGTGGCCATGGTCGCCAACCCGACCAACGGCAGCAACGCCCAGCCCGGTGCCAGCAGATAGAACGGGTTACGAGCTGCGTCTGGGTTTTGCAGCAATAGCGCACCCTGGCCGAAATAGTTGAGCACCAACGCGGGCAGTACCAGAATGAACCAGGCCCGGGCGATCGGCTTGCGGCCAAAGTGGCCCATGTCGGCGTACAGCGCCTCGGCGCCGGTCAACGCCAGCACCACTGCGCCGAGAATGGCCACGCCCATGCCGGGGTGCACCACGAAGAAATTGATCGCCCAACCCGGGTTGAAGGCCTTCAGCACTTCCGGGCTCTGCGAGATGCCATGTACGCCCAGTGCGCCCAGCGCCACGAACCAGGTGACCATGATCGGGCCGAACAGCTTGCCGATTTTCTCGGTACCGTGCTTCTGCACCAGGAACAATGCCACCAGCACCACCAGCGAAATCGGCACCACCCAGTGGTCGATACCGTCAAACGCCAGGCCCATGCCCTCCACCGCCGACAGCACCGACACCGCCGGGGTGATCATGCTGTCGCCATAGAACAGCGAAGCGCCGATCAGGCCGCAGATCACCATCAGCGTACGCAACCGCGGGTAGGCCGCCGTGGCACGCCGCGCCAGCGCGGTCAACGCCATGGTGCCGCCCTCGCCCTGGTTGTCGGCACGCAGGATGAACATCACGTACTTGAACGACACCACCCACAACAGCGACCACAAGATCAGCGACAGGATCCCCAGCACGCCATCATGGTTGACCGGCACCCCATAACCGCCGGTGAAGACTTCCTTCAGGGTGTACAACGGGCTGGTGCCGATATCGCCATAAACCACCCCGACCGCCGCCACGAGCAGGCCCAGCGACCGCGCCGCGCCCTGCTTCCCCTCGTGCCCGCCCTCGGCGTGACTGCTTGCCTGAACCATCGACCACTCCCGCAGACGGCCTTTTAGGCCAGTAGAATTCTCACCTGCGCCGAGGTAACACTGACACCCCGGACGCAATGGCGCGAAGCATAGCGCAGCGTTCGTCGATTTTCTGCTGGTCCACCTTTGTCAGAGCGAGATGGCGGCAAAAACTAAAGGTCCAGACACTGCATGGGTATGCCCAAGGCAGCGGCAATCTTTTCGCGAGTAGCCTTACGCGGGCGCTCTGCTGTTTCTTGCTGGGCATAGGCTGACTGCGAGATCCCCAGGCGCTGGGCGACTTCAGCCTGAGTCAGGTCAAGATGCCTGCGCCAGGCAGCAATGGCAGTCATGCCGTCCTTCACCATATAGCCAACCACCTCGTTGGGCACCAAGTCCGGTTGCGGGCGGCTGGCGATGTAATCGGCATAGGGCAACACGACAAAGGCAGGACGACCGTCGGCGCCATTGATGATCTGTACATTAGTAGGTGTGCTCATCGCGCTTCTTGACCTCCTCGATGCTGACAATTTTCACGCCTCCATCCCAGTCGAACAGAACCCGGTAGTTACCTACCCTTAGCCGGTAACCATAATGGTGGTTGACCAGCGCCTTGACGCTTTGAGCGTGCGGCATGTGCGCCAACGCCTGAACGGCGTCGTAGACCTTGGGTTGATCAACCTTGTCGATTTTCCTGAGTTGCTTCACTGCGTTGCGTGACCAGTTGATCGTATTCATATCCACGCCAGTCTTATAAGAAAACTATAAGAATTGAATAAGTTCAAGAAAAGGTTTCATAGGCGTGAAAGAGGGTGATGACAGGAGCTCATCGGTTCAAGGGGAGGCATTGCCTGGCTGTGTTTCGAGGTTTTACCAGTCGTGCACAGTCCGGTTGGCTTGCATAGCGCAGCGTTCGTCGTATTTCTGCTGGTCAAGCGACGTCACGCTCGCTAGAATTGCGCACTTTTTGATCAGAGGCGCCCAAAGCGCCCGTCAAGATCGCCCCCGATTCCGGCCGGGCGACCTGCATTCAATACCGAGGTTAGTCATGTCCACCACGCCCGCCACCCCCAAGGTAGGTTTCGTAAGCCTGGGTTGCCCTAAAGCCCTGGTCGATTCCGAGCGCATCCTGACCCAGCTGCGCATGGAAGGCTATGAAGTCGTGCCCACCTACGAGGACGCCGACGTGGTGGTGGTCAACACCTGCGGCTTCATCGACAGCGCCAAGGCAGAATCGCTGGAAGTGATCGGCGAAGCAATCAAGGAAAACGGCAAGGTCATCGTCACCGGCTGCATGGGTGTCGAAGAAGGTAGCATCCGTGATGTGCACCCGAGCGTGCTGTCGGTCACCGGCCCGCAGCAGTACGAGCAGGTGGTCAACGCCGTGCACGAAGTGGTACCGCCACGCCAGGACCACAACCCGCTGATCGACCTGGTGCCGCCTCAGGGCGTCAAGCTGACCCCGCGCCACTACGCGTACCTGAAAATCTCCGAAGGCTGCAACCACAGCTGCAGCTTCTGCATCATCCCGTCAATGCGCGGCAAGCTGGTCAGCCGCCCGGTGGGTGAAGTGCTGAGCGAGGCCGAGCGCCTGGTCAAGGCCGGGGTGAAGGAGATCCTGGTGATTTCCCAGGACACCAGCGCCTATGGCGTCGACGTCAAGTACAAGACCGACTTCTGGAACGGCCGCCCGGTCAAGACCCGCATGCTCGAATTGTGCGAAGCACTGAGCAGCCTGGGCGCCTGGGTACGCCTGCACTACGTGTACCCGTACCCGAACGTCGACGACGTGATCCCACTGATGGCCGCCGGCAAGATCCTGCCGTACCTGGACATCCCGTTCCAGCACGCCAGCCCGAAAGTGCTCAAGTCGATGAAGCGCCCGGCCTTCGAAGACCGCACCCTGGCGCGCATCAAGAACTGGCGCGAACAGTGCCCCGAGCTGGTGATCCGTTCCACCTTCATCGTCGGCTTCCCGGGCGAAACCGAGGAAGACTTCCAGTACCTGCTGGACTGGCTGACCGAAGCCCAGCTGGACCGCGTGGGCTGCTTCCAGTACTCGCCAGTAGAGGGCGCACCGGCCAACGACCTGGGCCTGGAAGAAGTGCCGGACGACATCAAGCAGGACCGCTGGGACCGCTTCATGGCCCACCAGCAGGCCATCAGCGCCGCCCGCCTGCAACTGCGCATCGGCAAGGAAATCGACGTGCTGATCGACGAAGTCGAGGAGCAAGGTTCAGTTGGCCGCAGCTTCTTCGATGCCCCGGAAATCGACGGCAGCGTGTTCATCGACGGCGATCATGGCTTCAAGCCAGGCGACAAAGTACGCTGCCGTGTGGTGGATGCCGACGAGTACGACATGTGGGCCGAGCCTATCTGAAGCGGCTGAAACACTGAAAAGCCCCTGCCCCGGTAAGCCGGCGCAGGGGCTTTTTTGTCAGAACGTGCGAAACAGCATCAGCCCCCCCTCTGCATCCGGGCTGGCGTCCGAAAAGCCTTTGACCGCATACAGTTGCACTTTCCATTGCGGGTTGAGCTTGTGGGTCAGGAACAAGGTCAGTTCCTTGATCTGCGACCCTGTCGAGACCACCTTCTGCCGCCAGTCGTAGGACGCGCCCGCCGACGTGCCCGTAGCCACAGGCATGGCAAAGCCGAGGCTGGCGAATACCGGGTCGTCGAAATCGCTGTCGGGTGGGTCGCCGAACTTCTTCCAGCCCAGTGTCGCGAAGCCGGTGACCGAGCCAAAGCCCTTGGTGATGTCGACCTGGGCAGTGTAGTCGTATTCGCCGGTACCCAGGCACTGGTCTTCATCAGCGGTGGGGAATTTGACCTTGCCGATCAGGTCCAGCATCAGGCCGCCGTCGATGCCATCGAGCAGAGCGTACCCGGCGCTGGCAACCGTGTCGCCCAGCCCGCTTTCCACATCCCGGCAACCGCCGGGCAAGGGGTCACCATTCGGGCCGACTTCCGGGTTGGTGATGCGTAGCCAGGGAACGGTGACCTTGTAGGTCATGGGGCCGGTTTCATACTTGCCGACCACGGGCACGTACCAGATTTCCGACGTGGTGCCCGTGCCATAGTCGCCGCTTGAATAGTCCATGCCGATGGCCGCGCTGAAGGTGTCAGCCAAGGTTGATACGCTGGTGCATGACAGCAGGCAGGCGAGAAGCGGGAGGGTCGGTCTCATCGGCACCTCGGTATCCCGTCGGGAAGTGTGAGCGGACCTACCCAGCCTAGTTGCCTAACGCCCGGAACGCTCCGGATGCTCGACTTTTTCGGCGGTCTCTATCCTCTCCGGTTTTTCGACTTTCTCGACTTTTTCAACCTTCTCGACCTTTTCAGGCTTTTCGACTTTCTCCACCTTTTCGACTTTCTCTACTTTTTCGGGCTTCTCGACTTTTTCAACCTTCTCGACCTTTTCAGGCTTCTCGACTTTCTCCACCTTTTCGACTTTCTCTACTTTTTCGACCTTCTCAACCTTCTCAACCTTCTCAACCTTCTCAACCTTCTCAACCTTCTCAACCTTCTCGGCCTTTTCTACCTTTTCGACTTCGACCCGCTCTACCCGGTCAGAACGGCCACTGTTGCTGCTTTCAGGCTGCTCTACCGTTTCGACAGGCTCTGCCTTGCCAGACTTGTCCACGTTGTCTGACTTGCCGTGCCCGCTGGCGTCCTCAATGTCGCTGCCACCGCTGTGATCCTCACGGCCTTCGGTGCCAACAGCGGTCGCTTCGCGTGTGCCATGGCCACTGTTGCCTGAACTGCCGGAATCACTGCTGCCGTGCTCGCTGCCACGCCCCGAATGGCCTCTGTCCGGGTTGTCGGCGCGGTCATCCTGGAACTCCACACGCGTTGCCCGCAGTTCGTGAGCGCCATTGAATACACCACTCACCCGCACACGCTGATCGAGCGCCAACGCCGCCGCCGGTTTACCAACGATCACGGTGCCCTGCCCCAGCGTCACATTGATGCCTGCAACCACCAGTTGCCGAGCCTGCGCGCGCTGCACCAGCCCTTCGACCACCGCCTGCTGCACACGGCCAGCAAACGGCAGGCTAGGGTCAGGGCGGGTTTGCGCCACTTCCAGTTGACGCCCGGTCCACTGGCCGCGCACCAGCAGTTCCCGTGCCGGAGCTACGCGGGTACCCAGTTGCAGCCCTTGAAGGCTACCAGGGCGATCAATCGCCCCAATGGCACTGGCCTCTCGCAGCCCCGGGGCCCGTTCGATACGGGTCGCCACCACTTCGCCCCTGGCATCGCGCAAGCCGCTGACCCGGACCGGCTCGCCCGGGCGCAGCCCTTGCGCCACCCGCGCGCCTGCGGCAAGGCGCACCGGTTGCCCCATCACCCGCAGCGGGGCCGAAGCGCTGGGGAGCGCCGTCAGCGGCCCTTCGTAGGCGTTGAGGATCGAGATACGCCCAGCCTGCAGGCCGCGCTGGGTGGCAATGGCCTCCACCGCCACAACCTGCCCGATGGCCAGGTGAGCACTGCTGGCCGGTGCACCGTTCTGACTCACCGGTACGTCTTTGCCATAGTGCACTTCCATGCCATTGACGCAGATCGAGGCAAACCCGGTGATGGTGCCGACAATGCCGGTACCGCCGGTACCGCCCGGGCGCAGGATTGGCGCACCGGTACCGCCAACACCGCCACTGCTGTGATCAAAGTAGGTGCCGTCCACACCCTCCGCCACTGCACCCGTACCGCCTGTGCCACCGGGGCGCTGCGGATGCGGTGCGCCAGTGCCGCCAACACCACCGTTTTCACTGCGCACACCGGTGCCGCCCGTCCCTCCCGGAAACTGCACGCCTGCGGCACCGGCCATCCCCACTTCATCACGGCTGACACACACCGGCGCTGCGGCCACCTCGGCAGGCGCCATCAGGTTCAACCCGAAAACCAGGGCGAGCGTGATAGCACTGAGGCAGCGCGCAAGAGAAGTCATGGGCCGGGTGTCTTCGACAAATCGGGCTGGGTAGCTTCAGTGTAGAAATAAAGCCCTACGGTGATGCGCTGACGCTGCTCGACGGCGGGCTCATCAGCGCCCTCCAGCTCTGCTGCAAGCCGGCTGAAAGCAAGCAGCGTCTGCATGCCATTCGTGGAAACCACTTCACGCACGTGTTCGACGCTGGCCAGGCTCAAGGCATCATAGTGAACGCTGCGCTCAAAGAACGGCTGGCCTTCGCCACTGAGGTTGTGCACCGCTGCGCAGGCATGGTCATGCAGGTTGTGGCCAAAGTAGGCGGCTTTTTCATCGAAACCCGTCTGCGGCACGAATGCCTGGGCCTCCAGGTGCACACAATCCTGCTCGTCGAGCCGGACGATGCCAAGGCGTAACCACTCATCCAGCACAACCCGGCCACGGATATCGGTGCTGACCTTGGCCACCAGGGCATCGAATGAACAGTCGCCGCCGACACTGGCCAAACGCGGCAGTGCCAGCGCCTGGCCAGGTGCCGAGCAGAACGGCGGGCTGGTGGTCCATACATTGACCAACTGTGCACCCAGGGTGATGTTTGCCGGCAAGGCTGCGAGCGCCGTGCCGCCTTCACTGCGAATCCGCCGGACATCCTTGCGGTGCACGCCTGTGAGCAGGCTGACACGGCTGTCGGTGGGCGGGGTGCCGTCCAGGCGAAACTCGCGGTGGGCTACGTCGACGAACACGTCCTTGAGCAGGTCGGCGAACACCGTGTAGGTCACCCCCTTGCGCAACATCAAGCGCACCAGCGGACGCATGACACGCCGCAGTGCGCTTAACATCGAAGGGGGAGAAGTTGGGCTGATCAACGCCTGTCAGCTCCTGCTGTTGTCATCACCCGGTTCGCCACCCACAGGGTTGCCGCGATCGTCACCAGGTTCACCACCCACGTGATTGCCGTGATCATCGCCAGGCTCGCCGCCGACATGATTACCATGATCATCCCCGGGCTCACCGCCAACATGGTTGCCATGATCGTCACCGGGCTCACCGCCAACGTGATTGCCGTGATCGTCACCGGGCTCTCCACCCACGTGATTGCCATGATCGTCACCCGCTTCAGCATGGTTGCTGCTGCGACCAGCGTTTGAATTGCCGTCGTGGCCGCTGCCACTGTTGCCGGCATGGCCGCCACCGTCTCCGCCACTGCCATGGCCACCACCGCCACTTCCGCTGCCACCACCGTGGCCACCACCACCACTTCCACCGCCGTGGCCTCCGCCTCCGCCACCACTCCCACCACCGCCGTGGCCTCCGCCGCCACCGCCACTTCCACCGCCACTTCCACCACCACCGTGACCGCCGCCTCCACCGCCGCCGTGACCACCGCCACCGCCACCATCTTTGGCATAGGCGCTGGAGCTGTGAGAAATCGTGTCAGGGATCAACACAATGGACGTCGAAAGCACGCCAGCTACGGCAACCGCCAGTAAGGCCTTCTTGAACAGCAGGTGGATTTGCATAGTCCGTCTCCAGGTTGTCGCCACGAGAACGCCAAATCAGTAAAAGTCTTGTTGTCAGTTTTAGTTTTTCTTTGCGTGGGATTTTTTCCCACGCTTAATTAATAGACCCCTACCCCCCGCCGTTCAAGCGCTACACAGACAAGCCGACCGGTGGTTGGGCTGCTATGTTTTCCCTATCGCCATGGAGGACCACCGGCATGCCTGCGCCACTGACGTTGCAAACGCCGCGCTTGAGCGACTACAGCGAGCTGGTACAGGTGTGGGAGGACTCGGTACGCGCCACCCATCACTTCCTGCCAGAGGGCTACATCCTGCTGCTGCGCGACCACGTGCTGCGCCGCTACCTGGATGCGGTGATGCTGGTCTGCTGCAAGGACCGGCAACGTATCTGTGGCTTCGCCGGGGTCGCCAACGGGCGCGTGGACATGCTTTTCGTCGCACCTGAGTACCGCGGCCAAGGGGTTGGCAAGCGCCTGCTGCACTATGCGATCGACGAACTGAACGCCGAACGCCTGGACGTCAACGAGCAGAACCCGCAAGCCCTGGGCTTCTACCTGCATGAAGGTTTCGAAGTGTTCGGCCGTTCAGACACCGATGGCCTGGGCCAGCCCTACCCGCTGCTGCACATGCGCCTGCGCAAAACGGCGTAAATGACACAGATTCCCAGCCCCTGCGCCGCGCAGGCAGGTACAATGCGGGTCTTTCCCTGCCTTTGCGAATTACCGTCATGTCTGAACCCGTCCGCCTGTCCAAACGCCTCATCGAGCAGCTGGGTTGCTCCCGTCGCGAGGCCGAGTTGTATATCGAAGGCGGCTGGGTGACGGTCGATGGCGTGGTCGTCGAGCAGCCGCAGTTCAAGGTTGAGCAACAGCGCGTCGAGCTGTTACCGGGCGCCCGCGCCGAAACGCTGGAACCGGTGACCCTGCTGATGAACCAACCCGCCGGTATCGACAGTGAAACCGCCCGCGCCAGCATGAACATGGGCAACCTCAGCGAGGCTCACCGCGAAGGCGTACGCGCCCTGCACGGGCATTTTGCCCGGCAGGAGTGCGTGGCGCCGCTGGAGCGCGGCGCCACCGGCCTGCAGGTATTCACCCAGGACTGGCGGGTAACGCGCAAGATCAACGCCGACCTGCGCCGCCTGGAGCAGGAGTTCATCGTCGAAGTGCGCGGCGAAACCACGCCCCAGGCGCTGGAACGCCTGGCGCGCGGGGCCACGCGCAATGATCGCGAACTGCCTAAGACCAAAGCCAGCTGGCAAAACGAGACCCACCTGCGCATGGTGCTGAAAAACCCGCAGCCCGGGCAAATCGCCGAGCTGTGCGCCTACCTGCGCCTGGAGCTGGTAAGCATGCGCCGTATTCGCCTGGGTGGCGTATCGATGGGCAAACTGCCGCTAGGCCAATGGCGCTACCTGGCCACTACCGAACGTTTCTAAGCAATACGCCACGCACACGCGTGGCACCTGAACAGGATTCTGCAGCAATGAACCACAACGATGTCCTGCGCAGCCTGCGCTACATGCTCAAGGTGAACGACGCCAAGATGGCTGAAATCATCGGGCTTTCCGGCCTCGAAGTGCATCCTCTGGTGCTGGCCACCTACCTGAAGAAAGAAGAAGAGGAAGGTTTCGTACGTTGCCCTGAGCGGGTGATGGCGCACTTCCTCGATGGCCTGGTGATTCACCGCCGCGGCAAGGATGACAGCCGCCCACCGCTGCCGGTCGAGCTGCCGGTGACCAACAACCTCATCCTCAAGAAGCTGCGGGTGGCCTTCGAGCTCAAGGAAGACGACCTGCACGCGATCCTCAAGTCGGTCAACTTCCCGGTCAGCAAGCCAGAGCTCAGCGCGCTGTTCCGCAAGGCCGGCCACGACAACTACCGCCCGTGCGGTGACCAGCTGCTGCGCAACTTCCTCAAGGGCCTGACCCTACGCGTGCGCGGCTGAGTGGCCATGCAGCACACGGTTGCCCCGGTCGGTATTGTGCGCTCCTGCTTCAAGGAGAAGTTCGCCATCCCGCGCCAGCCGCAGCTGGCGCCTGCGGCGCGCGGCGTGCTCGAACTGCTGCCGCCGTTCGACCAGGGTGATGCGGTCGAAGGCCTGGAGCAGGTCAGCCATGTCTGGCTACTGTTCCTGTTCCACAAGGCCCTGGAAGACAAACCCCGCCTGAAAGTGCGGCCACCGCGCCTGGGCGGCAACAAGAGCATGGGTGTGTTCGCGACCCGCGCCACCCACAGGCCCAACGGCATAGGCCAGTCAGTGGTGCGTCTGGAGGGGGTAGAGCCTGGCCGCCTGTTGCTGTCCGGGATCGACCTGCTCGATGGCACGCCGGTACTGGACATCAAGCCCTATGTGCCCTACGCCGACAGCATCCCGGGCGCCAGCAACCAGATGGCCAGTGAAGCACCCGCTGCGATTGCCGTGCAGTGGGGTGAAAACGCCCTGCCCCAGGCTCGCGAGCACGCACTACGCCTGGCTGAGCCACTGGTAGAGCTGATCGAGCAGTGCCTGGCCCAGGACCCACGACCGGCCTATCAGATACCACCGGCCGAACGGGTGTATGGGGTGAAGTTCTGGGATGTGCAAGTGAGGTGGCATTACCCGCAGCCGGAGGTGATCCGGGTGCTGGAAGTGGTGCTGGCCTGAACGCGGCACGAACATGAAAAAGGCGACCTCAAGGGTCGCCTTTTTCATTTAACCATCCCGCGATCAGCGAGCCGGACCTTCGGCCACGCCCAGGTCATCGGTAGGACGGGTATCGACCAGCGGAGCACCACCGGAAGCCAGCTCCGAAGCGAGCTTGTCGTTGTCCATTTCCTTGACCCACTTGGCAACCACCACGGTAGCAACGGCGTTACCTACCAGGTTGGTCAGGGCGCGGGCTTCAGACATGAAGCGGTCGATGCCGAGGATCAGCGCCAGGCCAGCAACTGGCAAGTGGCCAACAGCCGACAGGGTGGCGGCCAGCACGATGAAGCCCGAACCGGTAACGCCGGCAGCACCTTTGGAGGCCACCAGCAGCACCAGCAGCAGGGTGATCTGGTGAGTGATGTCCATGGTGGTGTCGGTGGCCTGGGCGATGAACACCGCGGCCATGGTCAGGTAGATCGAGGTGCCATCCAGGTTGAACGAGTAACCGGTCGGGATCACCAGGCCGACAACCGACTTCTTGGCACCCAGGCGCTCCATCTTGGCCAGCATGCGTGGCAGTGCCGATTCCGACGAGGAAGTACCCAGCACGATCAGCAGCTCTTCACGGATGTAGCGGATCAGCTTGAGCACGCTGAAGCCGTGGGCGCGGCAGATACCGCCCAGCACCACCAGCACGAACAGCAGGCAGGTGATGTAGAAGCAGGCCATCAGGTAGCCCAGTTGCACCAGCGAGCCAACGCCGTACTGGCCAATGGTGAAGGCCATGGCGCCGAAGGCACCGATCGGAGCCAGCTTCATGATCATGTTGATGATGTTGAACATGACATGGGCAAAGCGGTCAATCATGTCCAGCAACGGCTTGCCATAGCTGCCCAGGCGGTGCAAGGCGAAGCCGAACAGCACCGAGAACATCAGCACTTGCAGGATGTCGCCGTTGGCGAAGGCGCCGACCACGGTGTTGGGGATGACGTTGAGCAGGAAGCCGACGGTGGTCTGCTGCGCGCCGGCGGCGGCGTAGGCAGCCACGCTGCTGGCGTTCAGGGTGCTGACGTCGATGTGCATGCCAGCGCCTGGCTTGACCACGTTGACGACGACGAGGCCGATGATCAGGGCGATGGTGGAGACGATTTCAAAGTACAGCAGCGCGTAGCCGCCGGTCTTGCCGACCGACTTCATACTCTGCATGCCGGCGATGCCGCTGACCACGGTGCAGAAGATGATCGGGGCGATGACCATCTTGATCAGTTTGACGAAGCCGTCACCCAAAGGTTTGAGGGCGACGCCCGTTTCCGGGTAGTAGTGGCCGAGCAGAATGCCGATGGTGATGGCGACCAACACCTGGACATACAGGGATTTGTACAGCGGCTGACGTGTCGTCATGGCTCATTTTCCTCAAGTGTGCCGGCCCACCCTTCCCAGGGTGATGGGGCACCTGAATCGCTAACCCTCCTGCACCCGGAGGGATTTGTCGTTGTGTTCGAGCTGCCTGGGCAGGTCTCTGAAGGGATCAATAGCAAGGGTGGTGCCAAAATGCCCACGAAGGGTGCAGAGGCCGTATTTGCTAGGGATAAATGCCCAACGACGGGGCGATTTGCCTGAGGAAGGCTGGCGGATTTCCGCCCGGTGGCGGGATTTGTACAGGGGGTATGGCGGGAATCCGCCCGATACGATTTGCCTGTGCCGGCGAATCAATCGAGGTTGAAGGTGATCCTGAACGCGGCCCCACCCAAGGGCGAATCCCCAAGGCTCAGCTCGGCGTCGTAGCTGTCGACGATATCCTTGACCACCGCCAGCCCGATACCCTGCCCCGGGTGCTGGCTGTCCAGCCGTTCCCCCCGCTCCAGGATGCGCTCACGCTGATCGGCCGGCACCCCCGGCCCATCGTCCTCGATACACAAGGTCAACTGCCCGGGCGCCTGCTCCAGGCTTACCCGCACCTGGCCCAGGCTCAGCCGGTAGGCGTTTTCCAGCAGGTTGCCGAGCATCTCCAGCAAGGCGCCCTGCTCCATCGGCACCTGTGCCGCATCAGGCACCTCCAGGGCCACGTTCACCTGTTTGTCCCGGTAAACCTTGGCCAGCGTGCTGCACAAACTGTCGAGCAACGGCAGCAGCCTCACGCTGTGGCGCACCAGGCCGCTCTTGCGCAGGCTGGCGCGTTGGAGCTGGTAGTCGATCTGCTGGCTCATGCGCTCGATCTGGCTTTGCAGCACCCGCGCCTGCTCGCGCTCGCCGCTGCGCTGCTGCAGGCTCTCGCCCACACCTTGCAACACCGCCAGCGGCGTCTTCAGGCTGTGGGCCAGGTCATCCAGCGAATCGCGATAGCGCGTGCGTTGCTCGCGCTCACTGCGGAGCAGGCGGTTGAGCGAACGGGTCAAGCGCAGCAACTCGCGAGGGTGCTCGCCGCTCAGGCCGTCGCGTGCGCCCGATTCCACCTCATCCAGCTCGTGGCTGAGCCGCCGCAAGGAACGCAGCCCCCAGGTCAAGCCCGCCCATAACAGCACCATCAATGCCAGCAAGGCAGCACCAAAGCCCAGGTAGAGCTTTTCTCGCAGGCCATTGAGGGTGGCCTTGTATTCGCTCACCGGCTGCAGGGCGACAATGCTGTAAGCGGCACTTTGGCCGCCCAGCAGCTTGATCTCGACGTCGTAAACGAAGAATTCTTCGCCGTCGGACTGGTGAATGCGGGCAAACTCGTTACCCCGCCCGTCGTAGCGCGGGCTGTAATTGATGTGCCGATCGGCAGTGGCCCGCGACTGCCAGACCAGGTTGCCGTCGCGGTCGAAGATGTAGCCCAGCAGGCCGGTATACGGCAGGTTGTAACGCTCGTCCGGCAGCAGCGTCGGCATCTGCAGTTGGCCATGCTCGATGCGCGCGGCGGAAATCAGTGTGGTCACATCCGAGGCCAGCCGCTGCTCGATCGATTCCTGCAGGGCCAGGCTGAAGGCTTTCTGCAAGGCCGGCAACAGCGCCAGCATGAACAGCAGCGCCAGCACGGCGGCGGCCAACATCAGGCGTACCCGCAGGGAGCGGATCATCGGCAGCGCTCTGTGAACAGATAGCCCAGGCCGCGCACGGTGTCGATGGGTTTGAAGCCGTGCTCGCCCTCAAGCTTGCGGCGCAGGCGGCCGACCAGCACCTCGATGACATTGGGGTCGCGCTCCTCGTCCCCCGGGTACAGCTGCTCCATCAGGCGCTCCTTGGCCACGACCTGCTGATGATGGCGCATGAGGTATTCGAGAATGCGGTACTCGTAGGCCGTCAGCGCCAGGGGGTGTTCGTCGAGGGTGGCCTGTTTGCGGTTGAGGTCGAGCACCAGGGGGCCGGCGGCGATGGTCGACTGGGTGAAGCCGCTGGATCGGCGCAACAGGGCATTCAGGCGAGCCTCCAGCTCTTCGAACTGGAACGGCTTGACCAGGTAGTCGTCAGCACCGGCCGCCAGGCCCTCGACCTTGTCCTGCCAGTTGCCACGGGCAGTGAGGATGAGGATGGGGAAGGTCTTGTCCTGGCTACGTAGGCGCGTGATCAGCTCCAGGCCACTGATGCCGGGCAGGCCCAGGTCGATGATGGCCAGGTCGAAGTGGTATTGCCCGGCCTGGTACAGGGCCTCTTCGGCGTCGGCAACGGCCTCGACCACATGGCCGCTTTCGCCCAGTCGGGTGTAGAGGTGATGGCGAAGCAGAGCTTCGTCCTCGACCACCAGCAGTTTCATGTGCAGCTCCTTATGTGTATTGCCTGTAGCAGCCCTTTCGCGGGCAAGCCCGCTCCCAC
>NZ_JBICKA010000013.1:0-4443 GCF_043103635.1 Pseudomonas sp. yb_9
ACATGGTCTTCACCGGGGTAGAACACCAGAGTGCCGCTGCTGGCCAGGTAGTCTTCACCGCTTTTGGCCGTGCCGTCACGGGGGGCATAGGTGACGCTCAACGGCTGGCTGGGGTTGGGGCGGCCAAAAGGCAGCGATATCCAGAAATAACCCAGGCTCAGGCCGCTGTCGCCCTCAATGATATGGCTTTGTACCTGGTCGGCACGGGTCGGTGCACCGGGCTGGTTGGCGCGCAGGGTCTGGTCGATGACCTGCTGGTAGGCACTGACCCTCTGCCATGCGGCGATCTCGCCATAGCTGCTGTTGATCTGACTATCGATGTCGGGGTGCGTGGTTGAGGTGCTCAGCGAGGTGATGTAGCTGGCGACCCCCGCTACCTTGCCAGCGATGAACGCAGGGCCGCCGCTGTCGCCAGGGGTGATGATGCCTTCATTGCTGCCCAGGCCGGTATTGCTCAGACCCAGCAGGCGGCCCAGGGCATCGTTGGTGCTTCTGCCGTTATCGAAATCGGCCAGCAACTGCGTACCTGCCTGCGGCGCCCAGCTCAGGTCGTTGCCATATACCGTAGTAAGCCTGCCGACATCGCTGTCGAAGGTATTGCTGGCTTTCTGGCGAATCGGTGCGCCACCGTAATTCGTCAACGTCCCCGTGGCACCTGTGCCCGGCAGGCCATAGCCGACCAGCGTCATCGTCTGGCCGACTTCGTCACTGCTGCGGTACAGGTCGTAGCGGTTGGCCGCTGCGGGGGCCTGGTCGGTGAGCCAGACGATTGCCAGGTCGTTGTTGGTGTTCAAGGCGTCATAGGCCGGGTGGATCCACACCTTGCTGCAGGCCAGGGTCTGCGTGCCCGTAGCGGTCTGGAAGGTCACTTGGGCGGAAGTGACGCCGTCCTCGAACAGATGAGCCGCCGTCAGTACCGCGCGCCCGCCGTATAGCAGTGCGCCACTGCCCTGGTAGTTGCCCACGGTGAGCAACACGACGCCGTCGTAGCCTTCGTTGGTCCATGCTCGGTTACGTGTATCGGTGTAGCCGGTGACGCTCGAAACCATGGGTAGATGGCTCTCTAGTAGCAGAAGGAGGATGGCTGTTTATAGCATCGCTTTCGGGGCTCATTGAAGTTGCGAGTTGCGCACTACTCAGCCCATTGCTACTGACACGATGTCACCTTCTTTCCTGTGGCATCACACCAGCCACAGCCCACTATCAAGATCAGCGGCGACGTTATTGATGTTTTCCGCACTTTCAGAGAACGACACCAGCATCTCGCTGGTGGTCATGCCCTTGGCCATGGAGTCTTTCCAATAATTGAAGCCATCGATATCGGCCTGGCGGTGCAGAACATTGAGGTAGAGGTTGTTGATGATCGACGCGGTGTCGTTACCCGGGTTAAGCGCCTTGAATTCGGCACTGTCGACGAAGCCTTTGGCGACCTGCTGCAGGCTGACGCCTCTGTCCAGGTCCGAGATCCAGTACTTGAGCCCGGCCATGTCGGGTTGGCGGTCGAAGGCCGCCTGGTAAAGACGATAGGCCCCGCCGGTGTTCTGCCATTGACCGACATCCAGGGCCATGACGGCGCCGTCATCGCCCAACTGGATGCGCTCGATATTGACCAGGGTGTCGACTTTGTTCCAGATGCCCACGGCGTAGAAGTTACCGTTATTGACCACGGTCAGTTCACTGGCCTGTGCATTGTAATGAACGGTGTCGATACCACTGCCGCCATCGTAATAGTCGTTACCCGGCCAGGCGTAGAAATGATCGTTACCCCATGAACCGGTATAGACATCATCGCCATACAAGTAGGCGGCCGGGTTGCTGTCATTGAGGTGCTGGTTCATGCCGGTGATGGTCGCGAAAGGCTCGCCATTCTTCGAATAGACCAGGCTATCGACCACCGCGTAGCGCACGCTGCCATTGAGTGACGAGCCATACATTTCCGCCGAGTAACTGCCGTAGACAATTTTCACGTAAGTGCTGCTCTGGGCAACCAGAGTGCCAAAATAGCCGGCATTGGTGGCGGTAAGCAGGTCGTTGGCTGTGAAGGGTTTATTGAACGTGACACGAGCCATCCAGGGCGTCCTTTTTCCGAGGTGATGGAGAGGGATCGACGCCTTGCAGGTTTGATGAGTGTTCTGCGGACCAGCGTCGAAAGCAGAGGCTTTGTATCAGAAACGAAAAAACTCTGATACGGGCATTTTCATCGCGTGGGCGTGATGGTGTAAACGAAGTGGAAGCCTGATTTTCGCCACGTACCGGGTGAACGAATACTTTTTTCTGACTGCTTTTTATATTTCTAAAAAGCAGGTATAAATTTCCGACCGATTTCACCCATGTCTTAAGAACGCTGCGTCATGCGCGGGATTTCGTGTGCTCTGGGAAAACGGCCACGCAACACAAACGACATAAAACTATAAGCCAACACATATTCGTGTCTTAAACGCTTCTCATTCAAAAGGAGTTGTATATATGAGCAACCAATCCGATCTGGCCGAACTCTATACCACGTTCTTTGATCGCGCCCCAGATGCCGGCGGTTTGGCCTACTGGGTTGCACAGGTCGAAGGTGGCCAGATCAGTCTGGCCCAAGTAGCTGAAAACTGGCTGACTCAGCAGTCTGAAGGCTTGAGCAAGTTCCCCGCCAGCCAGACCGATGCCCAATTCATCGAAGCCATGTACAACAACCTGCTGGGTCGCGCCCCCGACACGGGTGGTGCCCAGTATTGGCTCGACCAGCTGCAAAATGGCACGATATCGCGTGACTCCTTCGGCTTGACACTGATCAACGGGGCCAAGGCCAACACTTCGACCCAGGGGCAGCAGGATGCCGCGATGGTCAGCAACAAGGCTACCGTGGGCGTGACCTTCGCCGAGAAGGGGCTGAATGAGCTGAGCCTTGCCAGCGCCGTGGTGAAGTCGGTGACCGCCGACGCCAACACGCTTTCTGCCACCCTGGCGATCATTGGCCTGATCCCGTCAGTCACCGGCAACCAGAGCGCTGCTGTGCTGAACTCGGCCACCCAGCTTCTGACCAAGCTGACCACCCTGATCACTAGCGCCCCAGCGGAAGTGGCCGATGCCGCCACCTACCTCAACAGTCTGCTCAGCGGCGCCACCAGCAACACCAACCTGGTGACCCTGCTGACCAATGCCAATAACCTGTTGACCAACGCGGCGACTGACTCGACTGCGCTGGACAATCCGGCGAGCAAGGGCGCTGATGCGGTTGTCGTTGCAACGCCGAGTACCGGCGGCAGCTCAACGCCTACACCGGCTTCACTGACTGTAGAACAGTACCTGAATCAGTTCGGAACCCTGACAGGTACAGTGACTATCAGTGACACCGCTGCCAATATCACCAGCGCCGCGAAGACGCTGGCCGCTAGCAGTAACAAGATCAGCAGCATCAAGGCTTCGGACTCAGGCACAATCTTGCTGAATGCCAAGGAATTCACGGATATCAGCGCCGCCAAGTTGAGTGATGTTGACAACATTACTGTCATCGATACCGCTGAGCTTATTTTCGTACAACTGTCGGCGCTGACAGCTGACATCGGAAAGATTGATCACCTTAACGTTGCTGGTTCAGAGCTTTTGGTATTGACGGCAGCTCAATACACAGCGCTGGGTAGCAAGCTGGCTCTGGCGCCTACTGGTACTATTGAGATCAAAGATGACACAATGACAGCCGCTCAAATCGCTGAGTATGGTGTTGATTTTCGGGTTTCTTCAATCCGCGTTGAAAATCAGGTGTTGAGCAAGCTCCAATATAAAGCCGCTAAAGACAAACTGAATAGCAACGACACAATTATCGTCGTGGACAATACATTGACCGAAAGTGAAGTTCTTACACTGGGGGCGGATGGTAAAGTCGATGATATTGGTGTATCTCCTCTGACAATCTCCGTGGCGACGTTCCAGGCTGCCGGGCTAAGCTGCGCTCGATTGATACGATCAATATCGAAGACAGTGGTGTAAATTTCACTGCCGCCGCTCTGGAATTCATAACTGAAGAAATCAAGGTGGTTGACTCGATAACGGTAAACAGTGGCATTCTTACCTTGAATGTAGAGCAGGCAGGCAATAATGAGTTGATGGCCGCGATGTCATCTTCCAATAAAATCACTGTTCAGGACTCTTCGCTGAATATTAACGAAAATATTTTAAACCTGCTCGAGAACTCTAAGATTACCACCATCGAGGCAACGGATGACGAAGAAATTCGGTTGTCCTTGACTGAGCTAAGCTCCGCCAATCTGGAGAAATTTTCTGACAGCAGCAAGGTTATTTTAATTGATAATGGAAGTTTATTGTCTCCGGCTCTGCATGAATTGGTCAAAGACCAAAATCTAAGCAAGATCGATACAATCACGGCGCGTGATAATTTGCTGACCTTGACTGCGGAAGACGCCGCCGTATTGGGTGAAAAACTCACTGACACCAATG
>NZ_JBICKA010000014.1:0-7469 GCF_043103635.1 Pseudomonas sp. yb_9
ACCCAAAGCCCCTGTCTGCGCTGCAGACAGGGGCTTTGTCTTTTCCGGGTACCAATAACCGTTAGAACTGATAGCTGACCGTGGCGCTGACGTTGCGCTCTTCACCCATGTAGCAGTAGTTCAGGCTGGCACAGGAAGTGATGTAGCTTTCGTTGGTAAGGTTGTTGGCGTTAAGGCGCACATCCACGCCCTTGAGCCCCACCTTGCCCAAGTCGTAGCCGATCGAGGCGTCGAACAAGGTGTAGGAAGGCACCTTCATGCTGTTTTCCGCATCCACCCAGCTGTACCCCACATGCCGCACGCCACCGCCTAACCGCAGGCCATCCAGGGCCCCCTGGTGGATGTTGTAGTCGGCCCACAGCGAGAACATCTGCTTCGGCGCCTGGGTTGGCGAATTGCCTTTGTTGTCCAGGTTGCCCGACACCAGGCTCGGCATCGCCTTGGCGTACTCGATGTCGGTAAAGGTATAGCCACTCAACAGCTTCAAGCTGTCGGTCAGTTGCACATGCGCCTCCAGCTCCAGCCCCTGGGAACGTACTTTACCTACAGGGCGATAGAAGTCTTCGTCAGGCTGCTTGGACGCCAGGTTCTCTTGCTCGATACGGAATACCGATGCGGTAAACAAGTTGTCGCTGCCTGGTGGCTGGTACTTGATGCCAGCCTCCCATTGCGTGCCCTCCGTCGGTGCCAGCGGACGGCCTTCCTGGTCGGACACGGTGTTGGGGTTGAACGACTCCGAGTAGCTGACATAGGGTGCAATGCCGTTCTCGAACAGGTAGAGCACCCCGGCCCGGGTAGTCATTTTGGAGCGCTGATCGCTGACCTTGGTATCGCTGTCGCGATTCTCTTCAGACACCTTCACCCAGTCCTGGCGCAGCCCCAAAGAAAAGCGCCACTGGTCCAGCTCTACCAAGTCCTGCAGGTACACGCCAGTTTGCTGCAAACGCCGCAGGTAGCGGTTCTCACCCAGTACCTGAAGGTTGCCATCGCCATACTGCGGGTTCCCGGCATCCAACGGGTCGACGGTGCCATAACGCCAAGTGACGTCAGCCTTGCGCCGCTGGTAGTCGGTGCCCAGTAGCAGGGTGTGTTTGGCAGCACCCGTGAAGAATTCCGCCTGCAGCATGTTGTCGATGATGTACGAATGCAGGCGCTCGTCGCCGCCGGTGTAGGCACGGTTGAGAATGTTGCTGTCGGCGTCCGCCCAACCGGCCGAATACACCTGGTCCATGGATACGTCGGAATCCTGGTAGCGGAAGTTCTGCCGTGCGGTGAACACATCGTTGAAACGGTGCTCGAACTGGTAGCTGAAGGACTGCTGTGTGCGCTCGTAGTTGTCGATGCCCGGCTCACCCTCGAAGAAGTGGTCTGACAGGCGCAAGCCGTTGCGCTTGTGCAGCATGCCGTCTGCAGGGTTGCCGCCGTGGTAACCACCGTTAGGGTCGTGCTGCAGATACGCTTGCAGCGTGAGCGACATGTCTTCGGTGAAGTCGATGCTGATCGCCGGTGCAATGGCGTAGCGTTCTTCCTTGCTGTGGTCGAACTGTGTGTCGGAAGCATCCGCCAGGCCTGTCAGTCGATAAGCGATACGCTTGTCATCGTCCACAGGGCCGCTGAAATCAAAACCCGTCCCCCGCTGGCCCTGGGTACCAACCGTGGCCTGAACCTGATGGTAGGGAGTAAACAGTGGCTTCTTGGTGGTCAGGGCTACCAGGCCACCCGGTGAGCTTCGCCCGTACAGTACCGAAGATGGCCCCTTGAGAATGTCGATGCGCTCAAGGAAGTACGGGTCCACCTGCATGGTGCTGTAGGTGCCGTTGTCGCCCATGGACTTGAGCCCATCGACATAGATGTTATCCACAGAGCCGTCGTTGAAGCCGCGCATGGCCACGTAGTCGTAACGGTGGGTCGCACCGTAAGGGTTAGTCAGTACCCCTGGCGTGTAACGCATGGCCTGGGCAACGGTCTGCGAGCCTTGATCATCCATCTGTTGGCGGGTAACCACCGACACCGATTGGGAAGTCTCGACCAACGGCATGCTGGTCTTGGTCGCCACCTGGCTGTGGGTGGCGTTGTAGCCCTCCATGCTGCCCAGTGCATTGCCAAGGGTGAAACTACGGATATCAGTGTCGGGCAATGACAGTGCGGCGTCCTGGCGCTGTGCCTGCAGCACATAGCTACGTCCGTCCTGGCTGACGGCCTCCAGGCCGCTGCCATTGAGCAGTTGGCGCAGCGCCTGATCGTTAGCGTATTGCCCCTGTAGGCCGTTGGACTGCAGGCCATCGGTAAGCTCAGGCGTACCCGACAGGGTAATGCCGGCCTGGCGAGCGAACTGATTGAGTACCTCAGCAAGCTGGCCGGCCGGGATTGCGTAGTGATGACTCACCTGGGCCGTTTCAGCTGCTACGGAAAGCTGCGAAGCGGTTGCCAGGCCCAAGGCGGTCCCAAACAGGGCAGCCCGGATGGATTGGCGTAAGCGTACAGATTGCAGGGCAGGTCGAAGATCATTTGGTTGGAACGTGTGCATTAACACCGGGTTGATAGACATGAAGGGTCCGTTGAAGGGTTGAGGACAGAAGGGGTCGCTTACTGTCCTAGCCGGACCGGGATTCAAAACCCGCCAGAAATCGATAAGGCCTTATCAGGCCAGGCGCTCTACGCGTACCCACCAGCGTGTACGTTGACGAAGCTTTACGGGCAGCGTCTGCGGCAGCAACTGCAGCAGTTGCTCCGGGTCTTCGAGACGGAACACCCCCGACAGGCGTAGATCAGCAACCTCCTCGCTGCAGCCCAGATAACCATGACGATAACGGCTGACCTGCGCGAGGAAGTCGGCCAAGCGCATGTCCTGGGTCACGATCAGCCCTTCGGCCCATGCCATCGCATCCATGTCCATGTGTGCGAGCCGGTGCGCGCCTTGAGCATCCAGGCGCCAGTTCTGGCCGCTTTCGATCCACAGCAGCTGGCCATTGCCAGGTCGATGAATCGCGACTTTGCCGTGGCTGACGCTGACGCGCGTACAGTCGCTGTCCTGGTAGGCCACAAAGCGCCCTTCGAAGCCTTCTAGCAGCGCGTCACGTGTTTGTACCCGCAAGGAATGCCGAGAGCCGCAGGTGATCATCAGCTCCCCGTGCTTCAGGTAGACCAGACGCTGTTGGTCACTGAGGGCCAGGTCCACTGCACTGTGGGTATTGAGTTGCATCAGTGAGCCATCGGGCAGCGTGAAAGCGCGTCGCTCGCCCGTGCCGGTGGCATAGTCCGAGGCCCATGCACTGACGGCATCGATGTCTTTGGCCAGCCATGTTGCCGACCCCGCCATAACAACGCCGCCAAGCAGCTTCAGCGCCTGCCGCCTGTGCAGGCGTTGCTGGCTGGTTTCCAGGGTTTGCAACGCCAGCCCGGCACCGGGTATGGCACGCAAGTCGAGGTCTTGATACAGGTGTGCAAGCCGTTGCCAGGCTTGCTCGTGTTCGAGCCGAGCATTGCGCCATTGTGCGCATTCTGATTGTAGAGCCGGGTCATGCCCGCTTTCACGAAGCCGTAGCATCCACTGGATGGCCTGCTTGACCACTTTTGCATCAGGGCGTGCGGCGGCCATCGCTTCAGCACTCGGCTTCGTAGCGCAGCACGTAGCAGTGGTAGAGCGCGTCGGCTATGTAGCGTTCTACCGTGCGGACGGAGATTCCCATCTGTTCGGCGATGGCCTGGTGCTTCAGCCCCTCGCATTGGGCCAGCAGGAAGGCGCGTCGTACCTTGGGTTTGAGGCCGTCGAGCATGCGTGCAATGCGCTCAAGCAACTCCAGCAGCAGCTCGCGGGTTTCTGCAGAGGGGGCCTGCGCTTCCGGTACATGGGCCAGCGCCTCCAGGTAGGCCCTGTGCAGCTCCTCGCGGCGCCAGTGATCGATTACCAGCCCGCGCGCTACTGTGCGCAAGAAGGCCCTGGGAGCATTCAGCTGCAACTGCTCACGGCGCTGCAGCAGGCGTACGAAGGTGTCCTGGGCCAGGTCTGCGGCATCGGCGGCGTTGCCGAGCTTGCCGCGCAACCAGGTGTGCAACCAGCCATGGTGGTCACTATAGAGCGTTTGCACGCAGTCGTTGCTGGGCATGGAGGAGGGCGCCGGCATCAATGGACATGAATGATAATTAGTCTCATTGTTGGCGGGGCAGGATCAATTTGCAACCCATCAGCTCGCGTCGCCCCTGAAGCCGGCGACGGATTAGCGCCCCAACTGCGTATCCAGGTAATTACGGATTACCCGCGCGCCATTATTGAGGTGCTGTTCCAGCACTGTTACCGCCTCATCCACCAGCTTGTCACTGGCCGCATCCACCAGTGCGTTGTGATCATCCTGGGTGAGCTTGCCCAAGCCCATGGACGAAAGATGAAAACGCAGGAAGCGTTCCTCTTCGTTCAGTTCGTTCTCGATCAGGCGCAGCAGTTTTTTATTTGGCGCCTTGTTGTACAGCGACATGTGGAACAGGCGGTTCAGGCGGCCGATTTCGGCATGGCGGGTTTCGTTTTCCAGCAGTTGGATATACCCACGGGCGCTGGCGATGTCGCTGGCATCCAGCAGCGGGATGGACTGGCGCAGTGCCTCGCTCTCAAGCAGTACACGAAGGGCATAGGTGTCCACCGCATCTTCGCCGATCAACGGCGCAACCACTGCACCTTTGTGCATTTCCACTTTCAGCAGCGATTGTGCTTCCAGCTGGCGCAGGGCCTCGCGCACGGGCATGCGGCTGACGCCGAACAAGGTGGCGAGTTCTTGCTGGCGCACGGCAGTACCTGGCGGCAAGCGCCCATCGAGAATGGCGCTACGCAGGCGTTCTTCGATCACGCCACGGGCCTGGTGCGGCAACAGCTGCTCGCTGGCCAGCACATTGCTCAATTTGATTTTCTCGGCCACGCGACGTCTGCCTCAACGATGACTAAAGTTGGATCCAATGACACTAGTTACAGCCCATGGGAATTGTCAAACCTGCACCTGTAATGGAACGGGCGCCCCAAAAGCGCGGCTATGGTGGATGAAGTCGCCTGCCAAAGGAAGCGACCTATAGAAGGTTATAAACAGAAAGTGTAGGCGGGCTGACAAGCGGGTGCATGATTGCAGCGTGCCATTGTCTTTTGTTGTGGCAGGGCCCACCATCGCTGCTTTCGACTGGTCTGAACAGGGCTTCGCAGTGGCGATATCCTGGGTGCTCAAAACCGTTGTGCGATGTGTCGGCTTTGCCGCGCTGCTGGGCAGTCTGCTGCTGGGCGGCTTGCACGCGGATTGGGATTTTTCCCAGATCAGCCGCAAGTCGCAGGCCCTGTATGGCCCCTTGGGGGCCGGGAAGGGGCGCATCGATGCCTGGCAGAACCTGATGGCTACCCAGAAGCAGGGTAGCGAGCTTGAGCGGTTGCAAGTGGTCAACCGCTTCTTCAACCAGCAATTGCGCTATGTCGAAGACATCGACCTCTGGCATGAGGTCGATTACTGGGCCACACCGGTGCAGGCCTTGATCAAGGGCGCCGGGGACTGCGAAGACTACGCCATCGCCAAATATTTCAGCCTGCGGCGCATGGGCATCCCCAGCGAAAAACTGCGCATCACCTACGTAAAGGCGTTGCGGCAGAACCGGGCACATATGGTGCTGACCTATTATTCAAGCCCACAGGCCCAGCCTTTGGTGCTCGATAGCCTGATGGACGCCATCAAGCCGGCCAGCCAGCGTACTGACCTGTTGCCGGTATACGCGTTCAATGGCGAGGGCTTGTGGCTGACGGGGGCTGCGGGCAACAAGAAGGTCGGCGATACCAAGCGGCTGTCACGCTGGCAGGATTTGCTGAAAAAAATGCAGGCCGAAGGGTTCCCGGCCGAGCCTGTTTACTGAAGGAGCACAGATGTCACTGTTCAAACAATTGCTGTTGGCCATTTGCCTGTTCCTGGTGGTCGCCTTCAGTGGCAGTTTCATGGTCAGCCTGGAAAGCTCGCGCAGCCAGTACGTCAACCAGCTGCGCTCGCATGCCCAGGATGCTGCGACCGCACTGGCGCTGTCACTGACGCCTAATATCGACGACCCGGCGATGGTCGAGCTGATGGTCAGTTCGATCTTCGACAGTGGTTACTACTCCAGCATCAAGGTCGTCGACCTGGGTTCCAATGCCGTGCTGGTGGAGCGCCACGCCGAGCCGGACCCTGGCGGTGTACCGCGCTGGTTCGTGCACCTGATCGGCCTGGAGGCTGCCGGCGGGGACGCCATCGTCAGCCGTGGCTGGCAGCAGGCCGCGCGCGTTGAAGTGATCAGCCACCCGATGTTCGCCATTGCCAAGCTCTGGCAAAGCGCCCTGGGCAGCCTGGGCTGGTTGCTGCTGTGCGGTGCCGCCAGTGCCGTGCTCGGCGCCTTGCTGCTGCGCCGCCAGTTGCGGCCGCTGGACTACATGGTCGAGCAATCCCACGCCATTGCCCGTCGCGAATTCCTAAGCCTGCCCGAGTTGCCGCGTACGCCGGAGTTGCGTCGCGTGGTGCAGGCAATGAACCAGATGGTCGAGAAGCTCAAGGCCTTGTTCACCGAGCAGGCCGAGCGCAGCGAGCGGCTGCGTGCCGAGTCGTACCAGGACAGTTTGACCGGCTTGTCCAACCGCCGCTATTTCGAGATGCAACTGAACACCCGGGTGAGCAACCTGGAAGAAGCGCGCGCGGGTTACCTGCTGTTGCTGCGCGTTCAAGGCCTGGCGGGTTTGAACGCCCGACTGGGTGGCCAGCGCACCGACCAGTTGCTGCAAGCTGTGGGTGAGCAGTTGCGCCGTACCTGTGCCAGTTTCCCGGAAACCAACGACCTGATTTCCCGCAGCCGTGGCGGCGAGTTTGCTGTGCTGGCGCCGGGCATGGTGCATGAGGAAGCGGTACACCTTGCCCAGGCGCTGGAAGCGACGCTGCAGAGCCTGCACGAGACCGGCGCCAGTGATATCGACCCGGTTGCCTGCATCGGCCTTGCGCCTTTCAGCCCCGGTGATGCACCACAGGCGTTGCTCAAGCTTGCCGACGAAGCCCTGGCCCGTGCCGAAAACCAGCCGACGCCAGGCTGGGTGTGCCTTGAACAAGGCGTGGCTGCCGTTGCGGCGGACAGCCAGCACGACTGGCATGAGCGGCTTGACCAAGCCTTTATCAATGGGCATTTCGAACTGTTTTTCCAGCCCGTGGTGGACGCCGGCACGGCACAACGGGTTCTGCACCACAAAGTGATTTCGCGCTTGAAGGATGGCCAGGGCGAGGCGTTGCCCGCGGGCCGCTTCCTGCCCTGGCTGGAACGCTTTGGCTGGATGCCACGGCTGGATGTGCTGGTGCTGGAGAAAGTACTGGCGCACTTGCGTGGGCATGACCAGGTGCTGGCGCTGAACCTGTCGGCCGCCACGCTGGCCGACCCCACGGCCCTGCAGCGCGTCTTCGAGCTGCTGGGCCAGAACACGGCCATGGGGCCTCGGCTGG
>NZ_JBICKA010000015.1:0-460 GCF_043103635.1 Pseudomonas sp. yb_9
ACCGAGGAAAAGTCATCCCATGATGATGGCAGGTGAGTATGGAGAAGATGAGCGAGAGCAAACCGTCCGATGACGCATCGTTATTCCCTAAAGTGCTGTCGAAACTGAGGTTGAGTATTGGCTTCAGGACGAGTTGGGGCGTTACCTGCTTACGGCCCCAGTGGCAGCCGGTGTAAAGGCGGCATGATCTTCATACAGGCTTGGGTACGGAACGTGAGAACCTTGTTCCAGATGCAAAGGAAAATGACAAATGGCTAAAACCATGAGGAAGAATACCAATGCTGGAATAAGGGGCGGAGCCTCCTGTAGTAGTGATGAAGGCTTTGTAATGAAGCTGGAGCGAAGGGGAGGCGTTATCCTGTCAACGAACGCCGCCAACCTCAGGGGATGAGCGGTGTGAGTTCGAACAAACCTTACAACATAGCGAAGCGCGTGATATGGGAGGCCTATCAGCAGGTCA